>NZ_QTQM01000049.1:0-61110 GCF_003854225.1 Burkholderia sp. Bp8986
AGCGCGCGCACGGCCGGGAAGGTCTTGCTGATGCCGCGCATCTCGAGCAGCGGCCGGGGGGACTCAGAACGCGACATGGTTGACCTCCTGCGATTCGGTGCGGGCGCCCTTGAGGATGCCGGCCCGTGGAGAGAAGTTGAAGAACATCGGCAGTGTCGCGGCGCCGATCGCGCCGGCGTCGGCGCCGAACGTGCCGCGCACGAGCGTCGGCGTGCCGCGCGCTTCCGGCGCGGTGGCGACGAGCGCCGCGCGCAGGCGGGTCGTCACCGCATCGAGCAGGCCGGCGTCGGTATCGGCGTCGAGTACGACCACCGGCGCATCGACGACGCACAGCACCGCACGCAATGCCGGCGCGAGCGCGTCGACACAGTCGTCGATCCATTCGTCGACCGCCGGCAGGCCACGCGCGATGCAGGCCTCGAGATCGGCGCGGTTCTCGACCGTCTCGCCGCAATGGCGCAGATGACGCACGAGCGCGTGCAGCGATGCGCGGGCGAGCAGGATGTCCCACGGGCCGCGGGGCGGCGGCGCGGACGCCAGCCGGCTCGGCGGCACAGGAATCACGGCGATGTCGCCGGCATTGCCGGTCACGCCGCGCAGGCAGTCGCCGTCGATCGCGATGCCGCCGCCGATCGCGGGACCGATGAACAGGTACACGAAATCGTCGCACTGCCGGCCGTACCCGTAGAACAGTTCGGCGATCGCGGCCGCGTTGCCGTCGTTTTCGCCGAACACGGGCAGCGACAGCGTGCGCCCGAGGTCGCTCGCGAAGTCGACGTCTTCCCACGCGCGGAACGTGTCGGGTGCGAGGCCGAGTTCGCGCATCCACGCGCCGAGGTTGTACGGCTGGGCGACGCCGACGCCCGTCAGGCGCGCGCGCTCATGCGTGGGGAGCAGGTCCTGCATCGCATCGATGTCGCGCCGCACGATGTCGAGCACGTCGGCGGGCGGGGGGAGCAGGCAGTCGTGGGAGCGGCGGCCGAGCACGTCGCCCGCGAAATTGACGAGCGCCGTCTCGATGCGCATCCGGTCGAGGTGGACGCCGATGCCGAACGCGCCGCGCGGATCGAGGCGGATCAGCGACGCCGGCTGGCCGCGCTGGCCCTCGGTGCGGCCGGCGGATTCGATCAGCTTCGCGTCGGCGAGGGACGCGATGATGCCGCCGACAGCCGCGCTCGTCATGTTCGCGAGACGCGCGAGGTCGGCCTTCGACGCGCTGCCCACGCGGCGCAGCGTCTTCAGCAGCAGGCGCTCGTTGTAACGGCGCACGTTGGCCGAATTGCTGCCCTGGCCGAAGTGCGGGCTTCGCATGGCGTCTCCTTCCATGTTGCGTCGAACATCGACGCATTAAATAAATCATGTTGATTTATTTAACCGCGTGAGCGGTAGCATGTCAGCCTAGGGAAATCCCGGTTTTGTTCCGGGATGAAGGCGGGGCCCGGGTTGCCGGGGCGGGCGGCCGCCGCGTCGTGCAGCGGGACCGGCGATGTCGAATTCGCGCGATGGATCGCGGCCGGCGCGCACGCTCGACGGACCGCCGGCCGGACTGACTCGCCGCGCAGGCCGGGGCGATTTGTCCTGATGCGCAGGTGGCGAAGGAAAGATGGCGCGTCATGCGCGTCACCGGGACGGTATGGGGCGCGGCGTGAACCTGGTATCGATTCGGCGCCGGAAATGAAAAAAGGCCGGCTAAAAGCCGGCCTTTTTAGAAAACAGATGGTGCCCAGGAGAGGACTCGGTCACACGAGCGCGACCCCGGCTGCGCTTGCAAGCGCAGCCTTTCGAGTCCTCGCGCAAAGCGCGCAGGCGCTTTGCTTCCTGGGCCTGAAAAAGAAAAAGGCCGGCAGAAGCCGACCTTTTTTAAATAAGTGGTGCCCAGGAGAGGACTCGAACCTCCACGATGTTGCCACCGCTAGGACCTGAACCTAGTGCGTCTACCAATTCCGCCACCTGGGCACGTTTCGCTTGCTGCGATGCGAAGACCGCTATTCTAGCGTGTCTGAAGGATCTGTCAACAGAATTTGAGGTTACGAACGAAAATAATTTGCCGGCCTGCTTGCGATGCGAGAGGGGAGCGGGAGTGTTCGTCGATGCGTCGTGATGGTCAGGTGCGACCATCGTGCCGCGGCGAGCGTATCGATTCGGCGCCGGAAATAAAAAAGGCCGGCTGAAAGCCGACCTTTTTAGAAAACAGATGGTGCCCAGGAGAGGACTCGGTCACGCGAGCGCGACCCCGGCTGCGCTTGCAAGCGCAGCCTTTCGAGTCCTCGCGCAAAGCGAGCAGGCGCTTTGCTTCCTGGGCCTGAAAAAGAAAAAGGCCGGCAGAAGCCGACCTTTTTTAAATAAGTGGTGCCCAGGAGAGGACTCGAACCTCCACGATGTTGCCACCGCTAGGACCTGAACCTAGTGCGTCTACCAATTCCGCCACCTGGGCACGTTTCGCTTGCTGCGATGCGAAGACCGCTATTCTAGCGTGTCTGGAGTATCTGTCAACACAATTTTTCGATGGCGATCAAAATTATCGCGCGTTGCAGGTTCCGGGCATCAGGCGCCGATCGGCTCAGCACGCTTTGCCGCGAAATTCCAGCGCAGCGCTTCACCCGTGTCGACGCGGGCGGGCAGCAAACCGGCCGCGAGGAACGTATCGGCGATCTTCTGCTGCTCACCGAAGTTCTGCGTGGCCACGGTGCGCACGAGATAGCTGCGTCGTGCGTTCGCGCGCTCGATCGTCTTCGCGTCGAGTCCCCAGATCGGGGCGAGGGTATTGGCGGCCTCCTGCTGATGTTCGCGCAGCCAGGTGCCGGCTTGCGACAACTGGTCGAACACGATCTGGATGACGTCGGGGCGCGCGGCGGCAAAGCTGCTCGACGCCAGGTAATAGCGTTGGTACGACGCAAGCCCGTCGCCGTCGGCCAGAATCCGCACGTCGGGATTCGCGTCGACCGATGCGACATACGGGTCCCACGTGATCCATGCATCGACGCTGCCGCGCTCGAACGCCGCGCGGCCGTCGGCCGGCGTCAGGTAGTGGATTGCGGCGTCGGCGGGGGTGAGCTTTGCGCGCGCGAGTGCGGCAAGCAGCAGGTAGTGGCTGCCGGCTGCCTTCGTGACGGCGATGCGCTTGCCCTTGAGATCGGCGAGCGTGCGCAGCGCGCTGTCGCGCTTGACGATGATGGCCTGCGCTTTCGGTGACGGCGCTTCCTGCGCGACGTATACGAAGCGCGCATGCGCGGCCTGCGCGAAGACGGGAACGGTGTCGGCCACGTCGGCACTGAAATCGACCGCGCCGACGTTGAGCGCTTCGGTCAGCGGCAAGCCGCTCGCGAATTCATGCCACGACACGCGCAGGCCGAGCGGCGCAAGCGACTGCTCCAGCGTGCCGCGCGTCTTGAGCAGCGTAATGAGCGTCGACGATTTCTGGTATCCGATGCGCAACGTGGAGGGCGCGTTCTCGGCGTGCGTCCGGATGCCGGCGACGCTCAGGCCGGCGGCCAGCATCGCGCGCGCGAACGCGCGTCGGTTCATCGACGTCATGGGGTGGTTCCTTGTCGGGTTCGTTGAAAGCGAGGCGGCTAACGTACCAACGGGGAGGGCAATCGATAACCGATTAATTCTGCTATCGATCGGAGTGGCGGGCATATGGCGCGGTACAGTACGCGCAATGTGCGGCCGGAAATGAAAAAAGGCCGGCTAGAAGCCGACCTTTTCAAAAAAAGATGGTGCCCAGGAGAGGACTCGGTCACACGAGCGCGACCCCGGCTGCGCTTGCAAGCGCAGCCTTTCGAGTCCTCGCGCAAAGCGCGCAGGCGCTTTGCTTCCTGGGCCTGAAAAAGAAAAAGGCCGGCAAAAGCCGACCTTTTTTAAATAAGTGGTGCCCAGGAGAGGACTCGAACCTCCACGATGTTGCCACCGCTAGGACCTGAACCTAGTGCGTCTACCAATTCCGCCACCTGGGCACGTTTTGCAGTAGCTGCTTGCTGCAAAGAAGCGGAATTATAGCGCCCCAATTAATCGTGTCAACACTTTTTTGCGATGCACCGCAAACCGGTCGCCGCGGCGCCTGCACGCGGCATTCGCGTCATTTGGCGACACAGGCGGGTGATAGAATGATCCGCCGCCGTCACTATAGAACTGTCTGACGGACACTTCTATGTTGATGCCGTGCACCATCAGTCAACGCAACGAGAACAATCATCGACAAACCCTTGAGCAAATATCCGTACCCCATTCCGAGCCGTGAAGAAATTCTCGGCGTGCTGCGTACGAGCGACGCGCCGCTGGCAGCCAACGACATCGCCGAAGCGCTGTCGATCAAGCGTCAGGAGCGCGAGGGGTTCTTCCGGCGTGTCGCCGCGATGGAACGCGACGGCCAGATCCGCCTCGACAAGCGCGGCCACTACCAGCTCACCCATCCGTCGAACTTCGTTGCCGGCCGCGTGCAGGGCCATCGCGACGGCTACGGGTTCGTGATCCGCGACGACGGCCAGGACGACCTGTTCCTGCCGAACGGCGAAATGCAGAAGGTCATGCACAACGACCGCGTGCTCGCGCGGATCGTCGGCTACGATCGCCGCGGCCGGCCGGAAGGGCACGTCGTCGAAGTCACCGAGCGCGCGAACAAGCGCGTGATCGGCCGCCTGCTCAACGAGAACGGCGCACTGATCGTCGCCCCCGAAGACAAGCGCATCGGCCACGACATCCTGATCACGCAGAACGTGAAGAAGGCGAAGGTCGGGCAGGTCGTCGTCGTCGAACTGACCGACTTCCCGAGCCGTCATTCGCAACCGCTCGGCCGCGTCGTCGAAGTGCTCGGCGACATCGACGATCCGGGCATGGAAATCGAGATCGCCGTTCGCAAGTACGGCGTGCCGCACGAATTCAGCCAGCCGGCGCTCGACGAAGCCGCCGCGCTGCCGGACAAGGTCCGGCCGACCGACCTGCGCTTCCGCGTCGACCTGCGCGACGTGCCGCTCGTGACGATCGACGGCGAGGATGCCCGCGACTTCGACGATGCCGTCTACTGCGAGCCGACCAAGGTCGGCCGCGGCGACGGCTTCCGCCTGATCGTCGCGATCGCCGACGTGTCGCACTACGTGCAGCCGGGCAGCGGGCTCGATGCCGACGCGCTCGAGCGCAGTACGTCGGTCTACTTCCCGCGCCGCGTGATCCCGATGCTGCCGGAGAAGCTGTCGAACGGCCTCTGTTCGCTGAACCCGCAGGTCGATCGCTGCGTGCTCGCATGCGACATGGTGATTACCGCGCGCGGCGAGATCAAGGCGTACCAGTTCTATCCGGCCGTGATCCATTCGGCCGCGCGCCTCACGTACACCGAAGTCGCGGCCGTGCTGTCGAACACGAAGGGGCCGGAGGCCGCGCGCCGCGCGGACCTGCTGCCGCACCTGCAGGATCTGTACGGCGTCTACAAGGCGCTGTTCGCCGCACGCCAGAAGCGCGGCGCGATCGACTTCGACACGACCGAGACCTACATCGTCTGCAACTCGCAAGGCAAGATCGAGCAGATCGTCCCGCGTCAGCGCAACGATGCGCACAAGCTGATCGAGGAATGCATGCTGGCCGCGAACGTGTGCGCGGCCGATTTCCTGAAGCGCCACAAGCACCCGGGCCTGTACCGCGTGCACGCGGGGCCGACGCCGGAGAAGCTCGAGAACCTGCGCGCGTTCCTGCGCGGGATGGGCCTCTCGCTCGGCGGCGGCGACAAGCCGCATGCGAGCGACTACGCGGCGCTGATGGCGCAGATCCGCGACCGGCCCGACGCGCAGATGCTGCAGCCGATGCTGCTGCGCTCGATGCAGCAGGCCGTCTACAGCCCTGACAACATCGGTCACTTCGGTCTCGCATACGAGGCGTACGCGCACTTCACGAGCCCGATTCGCCGCTATCCCGACCTGCTCACGCACCGCGCGATCTACGCGATCCTGTCCGGCAAGAAGTATGCGCCGAAGGCGCCGGACGGCTTCGAGCTGAACACCGCGCTGTCGCCGCGCGCCCGCGCGATGCAGCAGGCCGACGACGAAGCGCGCGGCCGTTCGCGCTCGAACACGGCGATCTGGGAAGAACTCGGCCTGCACTGCTCGGCGAACGAGCGCCGTGCCGACGAAGCGTCGCGCGACGTCGAGGCCTGGCTCAAGTGCTACTTCATGCGCGACAAGCTCGGCGAGGAGTACGGCGGGATGGTGAACGGCGTCACGTCGTTCGGCATCTTCGTGCAGCTCGATACGCTGTTCATCGAGGGGCTCGTGCACGTCACGGAACTCGGCTCGGACTACTTCCAGTACGACGAGATCAAGAACGAGCTGCGCGGCGAGCGCACGGGCATCCGTTATCGCCTGTCGGATCGCGTGCGCGTGCAGGTGAGCCGCGTCGATCTCGACGCGCGCAAGATCGACTTCCGCCTCGTGCGCGACACGCCGGTGAAGGCGCCGCGTCCGGCACCGGCGCCGGCTGTCGCCGGCAACGGTAACGGTAACGATCGCGGCGGCCCGCGCGTGCGCGCGTTGCCGCCGGTGGAGGACGCCGCGCCGCGCCGCAAGAAGGCGGCCAGCGCGCCGACCGTCGCGGTGAAGGAGGCGCGCGCCGCGCGTGCCGCGAAGAAGAAGGGCGGCGCGGCGGCGAAGACGGCCGCGAAGAAGGTGCACGCCCGCAAGAAGTATTGAGCGTTCGGGGCGGCGCACGCGCACGCCCTTGCAGTATCGAGAGACGCCGCGCTTGACCGGTCACCGGCCGGCAACGCGGCGCTTTCCTTTTCCATGGATCGCGGCTGCGCACGTCGCGCGGCCGCACGTTTGATCGAAGGTTGTTCCAGTCATGTCTCGTCTGAAGGTTCTTTACGGTTTTCATGCGGTGACCGCGCGTTTGCGGCACGATGCGTCGACGGTTGCGGAGGTGCTGTACGACCAGACGCGCCGCGACCGCCGCATGCAGGACTTCCTGCACGCCGCGAAGGAAGCGGGCGTGCGGCTGATTGCGGCCGATGAAACCCGCCTGTGGGGCCTCGCGCATACCGAGCGCCACCAGGGCGTCGTGGCGCGCGTCGAGGATGTTCCGCTCGCACAGAACCTGTCCGAGCTGCTCGACGGCATCCAGGGCCCGGCGCTGCTGCTGGTACTCGACGGCGTCACCGATCCGCACAACCTCGGCGCATGCCTGCGTGTCGCCGATTCGGCCGGCGCGCATGCAGTGATCGCGCCGCGCGACCGCGCGGTCGGCCTGAACGCGACCGCAGCGAAGGTCGCGAGTGGCGCGGCCGACACGGTGCCGTACATCACGGTCACGAACCTCGCCCGCGCGCTGCGCGAGCTGAAGGACGCGGGCGTGTGGGTCATCGGTACGTCGGACGAGGCGTCGGGCACGCTGTACGACACGAAGCTCGACGGTCCCGTCGCCATCGTGATGGGTGCGGAAGGCGAAGGCATGCGCCGGCTCACGCGCGACACCTGCGACGAAGTGATGAGCATCCCGATGGCCGGCAGCGTCGAAAGCCTGAACGTGTCGGTCGCGAGCGGCGTGTGCCTGTATGAAGCGGTGCGGCAGCGGCGCGTGAAGGGCTGATACACGGGCTGACGCGCGCGGTCTCGCGCGCTGCGCGGGCCGTCACGACCCGCACGACGCGTGCCGCGACTGCGCGCGGCACGCGCCTCCCGGAACTCGCGAACATGACCCTGTTTCGCCTCGGCGCATCGTGCGCCATCCTCGGCCTGCTGGCCGCCTGCACGTCGCCGTCACTGGTCGGGCGCGGCACTTACTACGCCGACACGAGCTTGCACGCACGCGGCGCCGATTCGCGGATCCGCTTTCTCGTGATGCATTACACCGAAAGCGACGAAGCGAAATCGCTGCGCACGCTGACGGGCGATTCGGTCAGCGCGCACTACGTCGTGCCGCCGCAACCGCGCATCGAACGCAGGATGCCGGTGGTCTACCAGCTCGTGCCCGAATCGGAACGCGCATGGCAGGCGGGCATCAGCGAATGGCAGGGCACGACCGAGCTCAACGCAGCGTCGATCGGCATCGAGAACGTGAATCGCGGCCCGCTCGATCCGCAAAACCGCACGTGGCAGCCGTATCCGCCCGAACAGGTCGATGCGCTGATCCGTCTGTCGAAAGATGTCGTCGCGCGCTACCGGATTCCGCCGACGCGCGTGGTCGGGCACAGCGACATCGCGCCGCAACGCAAGATCGATCCGGGGCCGCTGTTCCCGTGGCATGCGCTCGCGCAAGCCGGTGTCGGCGCGTGGCCGGACGATGCGACCGTGGCCGCCCGGCTCGGCGGCCGCGATCCGCACGCGCTCGTCGACGTGCGCGAACTGCAGCTGAAGCTCGCGCGCTACGGCTACGACGTGCCGGCCGACGGCGTGCTCGACACCCGCACGCGACGCGTATTCGCGGCGTTCCAGATGCATTTCCGGCCGGCCGACTATGCGGGTAATCCGGACGCCGAAACCGATGCGATCGCACAGGCGCTGCTCGACAAGTATTTCTCCGCCACGCCGCCGGCGGGCGACGCATCCGCCACCGGCGCGCCGTGATCGCCGGCGTGCCCGGCGCTGATCGCAGCGCCGGCACCCCACCGAAAATGCCCGGGTCGTCTCCCGAGTCCGGTAAACTGGCGGTTTTCCGCAATCCCGCTGTATTCCCACCCCCATGACTCAAGACGAACTCAAACGCCTGGTCGGCCAGGCGGCCGCCGATTATGTGATCCAGAACGTGCCGGAAGGCGCCGTGATCGGCGTCGGCACCGGCTCGACCGCCAACTGCTTCATCGACGCGCTCGCGGCCGTCAAGTCGCGCTATCGCGGCGCCGTGTCGAGCTCCATCGCGACCACCGAACGCCTGAAATCGCACGGCATCAAGGTGTTCGACCTGAACGAGGTCGAATCGCTGCAGGTGTACGTCGACGGTGCCGACGAGATCGACGCAAGCGGTGCAATGATCAAGGGCGGCGGTGGCGCATTGACGCGCGAAAAGATCGTCGCGTCGGTGGCCGATACCTTCGTCTGCATCGCGGACGGCAGCAAGCGCGTGCCGGTGCTCGGCGCATTCCCGCTGCCGATCGAGGTCGTGCCGATGGCACGCACGGCGATCGGCCGGCGCGTGACCGCGCTGGGCGGCGTGCCGGTGCTGCGCGTGACGAAGGACGGCGCGCCGTACATCACCGACAACGGCAACGAGATCATCGACGTCAAGGGGCTGCAAATCACCGATCCGCGCGGTTTCGAGGCGCGGGTCAACGCATGGCCGGGCGTCGTGACGGTCGGCCTGTTCGCCGCGCGCGGCGCGAATCTGTGCCTGCTCGGCACGGCAAACGGCGTTGAAACGATCGTTTATCCCGATTAATCGAAACTGAATGAGAAGCAGTCCGTAATGGCATCCGGATGCCGTAATGGATTGCATGTTCAAAGTTCGTGGAAAGCCCGGCCCGGCAAGCGCAGCGCGCTTTCCGGGCTTTTTTTGAAGCCTTATAAATCAACCGCATCAAAAAGAGGGATAACCCTGTCAGGTGTTTACCAGATAGCGAAATATCCCCGAACTCATCAACTTATAGATCATAAGAACAGTCGTAACCAGGGCCGGCGGAACTGCGGAGCAGGTGTTCGCAAATCGACGCACGGGGAGGTGTCATGGAGCAGGGCAAAGACCGGTCACTGGTCGCCAAAGTGATGGATGGGCTTGTCGCAGGTATCGTCGAGGACAAGTACGGCGGCATTCTGCCGCCGCAGGATGTGCTGTCGAAAGAGTTCGACGTGAGTCGCACGGTGATGCGCGAAGCATTGTCGATGTTGCTCGCGCGCGACATGCTCGACGTGCGTCCGAAAGTCGGTACGCGCGTTCGGCCGATGCGCGACTGGCGCATGATCGATGAAGACGTGGTGAGCTGGCGGTTTCGTGCGAAGCCGGATCCGCAGTTCATGCGCGACGTCATCGAATTCCGGATGCTGATCGAACCGCGCGCGACCGCGCAGGCGGCGGTCCGTGCGACGGCGGCCGACATCGCGGGCATCCGCGAGGCGTTCGAAGCGTTCAAGGTGTTGCAACCGGGCGACCCCGGTTATGACACGGCGGACGAACTGCTGCACACGCGAATCGTCCAGGCGAGCGGCAACCAGTTTTTCCAGCAGATGGCGGCGATCGTGCGCGGCGCTGTGCGGCTCGTGAATCCGCGCGTCGCGCAGAAGGACGGTGCGCACGACATCGCGGTGAAGGCGCATGCGCGCGTCGTCGATGCGATCGAACGCCGCGATCCGCGCGAAGCCGAGGCGGCGTCGCTTGCCCTGATCGATTTCAGCGCCGACGAGATCTCGCGCGATTTCTCCGTCGACGTGCCCGTGCGCGCTTGAATCGGCGCGGGTCGCTTATCCCTGTGCCGGCGAGCCGTTTATCATGACGGCCGACCGGCAGCGTGCCGGCCACCGTCATACGACCGACACGGAAGATCCGGATGAACGAATTCGACAACCGCCCGGTGCGCTTCGGCATCGTCGGCGCAGGCAGCATCGCACGCCGTTTCGCGCAAAGCCTCGCGCACGTGCCGGGTGCCACGCTCGCCGGCGTGTGGGCCCGCCGCGCCGATGCGGCAACCGCTTTCTGCGACAGCTGCGGCGGCAAGCCTGCCGCCAGCCTCGACGCGCTCCTCGCGAGCGACATCGACGCGATCTATATCGCGACCCTCCACGACAGTCACGCGCACTACGCGCAAGCGGCGCTCGCCGCCGGCAAGGCCGTGCTGTGCGAAAAACCCGCGACGCTGAACGCGACGCAGCTCGATGCCGTGCTGGATGCGGCACACGCTGCCGGACGGCTCTTCATGGAAGCGATGAAGCCGCCGTTCTTTCCGTTGTATCGTCAGTTGCGCGCGCATCTGCATGACGATCCGATCGGCGAGATCAGGCTCGTGCGCGCGGGCTGCGCGTCGTCGTCGGTGCCGGACGATCATTCCGTCTATCGGCTCGACCGCGCCGGTGGCGCGCTGCTCGACATCGGAATCTACGAAGCCTTTCTCGCGGTCGACTGGCTCGGCGCGGCAGTCGACGTGCAGACGCTCGGCCGCATCGGCGCGACGGGTGTCGACGTGTTCGCGAGCCTGAACAGTCGTCACGCGAACGGCGGCATTGCGCAGCTCTTTTGCGGGCTCGACGTGATGGGACGCGGCGATGCGCTGATCGCTGCAGCAGGCGGGCACGTGACGATTCACGAAAAGTGGTGGAACCCCGCGCGGGCGACGATCCGCTATGCGGACGGGCGCACGGTCGAACTCGACGCGCCGGTCGACGGCGGCGGCCTGAACTACGAGACCGCGCATTTCTGCGACCTGCTGCGCGCGGGCGAACTCGAGAGCCCGATCATGACGCACGACCATTCGCGGCGAATGATCGCGATGACCGATGCGGCACGCACGGCACTCGGCGTGCGCTATTCGGGCGAGTAGGCTGGAAGGACGGGAAGGCGGGGGCCGGGCGCGCATCCGCGGCCCGGCGGGAGAGGCGACGTGCTCAGTGCCGCGCGGGCAGCGACAGGCGCTTTTCGTACCAGCGCTGGACCCATTCGAGGATCTGGCACAGCACCCAGTAGATCGCGGCGGCGGCCAGGTACAGCGGCAACGGCTGGTAGGTCGCCGCGATCACTTCCTGCGCGCTGCGCAGCAGTTCGGTCACGGTGATGACGGACACGAGCGACGTGTCCTTGATCAGGCTGATCAGGCTGTTCGACAGGCTCGGCACCGCGATGCGCAGCGCCTGCGGGCCGATCACGTAGCGCAGCGTCTGCCCCCACGACAGCCCGAGGCTGTAGGCGGCCAGCCATTGGCCGCGCGCGATTCCGTTGATCGCGCCGCGCATGCTTTCGGACATGTAAGCGGCGACATTCGCGGAGAGCGCGATCACGCCGGCCGGTGTCGGGTCGAGCGAGATGCCGAGGCTCGGCAGTCCGTAATAGATGACGAAGATCTGCACGAGCAGCGGCGTGCCGCGCATCAGGCTCACGTAGGCGCGTGCGAGCCCCGCGAGCGCGTTGACCCAGATGCGTTCGAAGCCGTCGAGCGGTTCGCTTTGCCGGATGCCCATCATCGCGAGCACGACGGCGCCGAGCAGGCCGAACACCATCGACAGCACGGCGAACTTGACGGTCAGTACGGCACCCTGGGCGAGCACCGGCAGCGATTGGACGAGCAGGGACGTTGTCGACATGGAATACGAATCGAATGCGTGCGCGAAAGCGCAATCATAAACCGGACCGATAAAACAAAGGGCGGCATCGCTCCGGATGCCGCCCTTTCCGGCCCGCCGTCAGGCGGGAAGCAGAGGCGTGCTTACTTGACCGGCTTCGTCACGTCGATGCCGAACCACTTGTCCGAGATCTTCGTGAACGTGCCGTCGGCCTCGAGTTGCGCCATCGCGTCGTCGATCGCCTTCTGGAACTTCGGGTTGCCCTTCTTGAACGGGATGCCCGACGGATTCGCCGAGCCGACGTTCGCGCCCGGGCGCAGCGGCAGTTGCGAGTTCTTCGTCAGGTACGCGAGCATCAGGCGGTCGTTGAGCGCCGCATCGAGACGGCCGGCCGCGAGGTCGCGCAGGTACTCGGGCGCGCCCGGGTAGGTCTTCACGTCGATGCCGGGCACCGACTTCGCCATGTCCATGTAGTTCGTGCCGAGCGCGACGCCGAGCTTCTTGCCCTTCAGGTCGTCGAGCGACTTGAACTGGCGCGTGTCGTCCTTGCGCTGGATCAGCTGGGCGGACGAATAGGTGTACGCGGGCGAGAAGTCGAGCGTTTCCTTGCGCTTGTCGGTGATGCCGACCTGGTTGGCGATCACGTCGAACTTGCCGGCCTGCAGGCCCGCGATGATGCCGCTCCATTCGGTCGTGACGAACTCGGCCTTCACGCCGAGCTTCGCGGCGACGGCATTCGCGATGTCGACGTCGAAGCCGACGAGTTCGCCTTGCGGGTTCTTCGAGTTGAACGGCGGGAACGTGCCTTCGAGGCCGACGCGCAGCGTGCCGCGTTGTTTCACCTGGTCGAGGAGGTCGGCCGCCTGCGCGGTGGCGGCGGCGAACGACGTGCCGATCAGGCCGGCGACCAGCAGCTTCTTCAGCAGCGAAATTTTCATCGTGTGAGCTTCCTTGCCCCAGCGGGGCGCTTGATTCTGACTGTGGGGTCGATCATAGCAAAAATACAATCGACCATTAAATATCGTTTGTTTATGGCTATATTACACGGCGCGGTCACGCGCGATTGCCTTCACGCACTCGGCGACGAGCGCGGGGCCGCGATAGATGAAGCCCGTGTACAGCTGGACGAGCGACGCGCCGGCCGCGAGCTTCGCGCGCGCGTCCTCGCCCGAGAAGATGCCGCCGACGCCGATGATCGGCACCGCGCTGCCGACTTCGGCATGCAGTTTGCGGATCACTTCGTTGGACGCATCGAACACCGGACGGCCCGACAGGCCGCCGGCTTCGTCGGCGTGCGGCAGGCCCTGCACGGCCGCACGCGACAGCGTCGTGTTGGTGGCGATGACCGCCTCGATCTTGTGGCGCAGCAGCGTGTCGGCGATTTCCTTGACCTGTTCGTCGTCGAGATCGGGCGCGATCTTCAGCGCGAGCGGCACGAGCTTGCCGTGCAGGTCGGCGAGGCGTTGCTGCTTGTCCTTCAGCGCCGCGAGCAGCGCGTCGAGTTCGCCCGCGCCCTGCAGCTGGCGCAGGTTCTTCGTGTTCGGCGACGAAATGTTGATCGTCACGTAGCTTGCGAACGGATACACGCGCTCGAGGCAGTAGAGATAGTCTTCCGCGGCGCGTTCGATCGGCGTGTCGGCGTTCTTGCCGATGTTCAGGCCGAGGATGCCGCGATAGCGGGCCGCCTGGACGTTCTTCACGAACTGATCGACGCCGTGGTTGTTGAAGCCCATCCGGTTGATCAGCGCTTCCGCCTGCGGCAGACGGAACATCCGCGGGCGCGGATTGCCCGGCTGCGGGCGCGGCGTGACCGTGCCGACCTCGATGAAGCCGAAGCCGAGCGCCGCGAGGCCGTCGATGGCCGCGCCGTCCTTGTCGAGGCCGGCGGCGAGGCCGACCGGGTTGCGGAACGTGAGTCCCATCACGGTGCGCGGCGCATCGGGCACGCGGGCCGACAGCGCGCAGGCGAGGCCCGTGCGGCCGGCCGCGCCGAGCGCGCGCAGCGTGAGGTGGTGAGCGTCTTCCGCATCCATCTTGAACAGGGATGCGCGGGCCAGCGGATAGAGGGAACTGAACACGGGAATTGGGCGGACGGCCGGAATGAATGACAACCCGCTATTTTACCGGGAGTTGCGCGGCAAGGGCGGGCTTCGCTTCGCATGCGCGGCCGGTGGCACCGCTTGTGCCGCGCGGCAACGCGTGCAAGGGCCGCAGGGTGCCCGTTGCAGGCGCCCCGCCGCGCCGCGGGATGGCCCGTCAGCCCGACCCGGAATGTCCGCCCGGCAGCGGCGCGCGGGCGAGTGCCGCGTCGACCGGCGGCAGGTCGACCCGATCCGGATCGAGTATTTTCCAGCGGCCGTCGAGCAATCCTTCGAGCGGATGGAAGTTGGCCTTGTAGGCCATCTTCGGGCTCTCGCGGATCCAGTAGCCGAGATACACGTACGGCAGGCCGAGGCTCTTCGCCTGCTCGATCTGCCACAGGATGTTGTACGTGCCGTAGCTCGTATGCTGCTCGTCCGGCTCGAAGAACGTATAGACCGACGACAGTCCGTCGCCGAGGATGTCGATCATGCTGACCATGCGCAGCTTGCCGGGCTCGCCGCCCGGCGCGTCGAGGTCGCGGAATTCGACGAGGCGCGAATTGATCCGGCTCTGCAGCAGGAACTGCTCGTACTGGTCGCGGCTGTCGCGATCCATGCCGCCGCCCGCGTGGCGTGCCGACTGGTAGCGCATGTAGAGCGCGTAGTGCTCCTCGTCGTAGTGCAGTGGCGAGACCGTCGCGACGAGCGCGCGGTGCCGCTTCCACATCCGGCGCTGGGTGCGCGACGGCGTGAACGCGCCGACCGGCACGCGCACCGGCACGCAGGCACGGCAGCCGTCGCAGTACGGGCGATAGGTGAACACGCCCGAGCGCCGGAAGCCGGCCTTCACGAGCTCGGTATAGATGTCGGAATTGATCAGGTGGCTCGGCGTCGCGACTTGCGAGCGCGCGACGCGGCCGTCCAGATAGCTGCACGGATAGGGCGCCGTTGCATAGAATTGCAGCGCCGAAAGCGGTGAAAGCGGCAGCTCAGTCGGGTGAGTCATGGGCAGCTCTCGATGCAGGGAGGGAGTGCCGCGCTAGCGCTCGATCCCGGAGGGGGCGGCCGGTTCGGCAGGGCTCGTCAGCATGGCGAGCACACGCTTGTCGAACTGCCACGGAATCGGCGGTTCGGCTACCGCGCGGCGCACGTGAGCGACAAAGGCCTTGCGTGCGATCTCGCGGCCACCGAGCGACGCTAGATGCGACGTATTCTGCTGGCAGTCTATCATCTCCAGCCCCTGCTCGCGAAGGTGGGCGACGAGCGTCGCCAGCGCGATCTTCGACGCATCGGTGACATCCGCATACATCGATTCGCCGAAAAACATCCGCCCGAACGCGACGCCGTAGAGGCCGCCCACGCGTCGCCCGTCGTGCCACGCCTCGATGCTGTGCGCGTTGCCGGAACGGTAGAGCGACGAATACGCGTCGATGATCTCGGCCGTGATCCAGGTACCGCGCTGCCCGCGGCGCGGCGCTTGCGCGCACGCGCGCATCACGCCCGGAAAGTCATGGTCGACGCGCACTTCCCACGCGGAGTCGCGCAGCACGCGCTTGAGCGTCTTGCGCAGCGACGGGGACACCTTGAATTCGGCCGGCGCGAGGATCATCCGCGGGTCGGGGCTCCACCACAGCACGGGCTGGCCGTCCGAATACCACGGGAAGATGCCGCGCAGGTAGGCCTCGATCAGGCGGGACGGCAGCAGGTCGGCGCTCGCGGCGAGCAGCCCCGGCGCGCCGGTCGCGGAGCCGAGCGCGCGTTCGACGGGCGGGAATGGATCGTCCGGGCCGAGCCAGGGGACCATGGGGCGCGGGCTCAGCCGTTGCGCAGCGAGCGGAAGATATCGCCGGTATGGACGCCGTAGTCGCCGGCGGCGCGATCGGCGAAGAAGAAACGCAGCGTCTGGCTGACGGTCGGGAACGCGATCTCGTCCCACGGAATGTCGGCTTCGTCGAACAGCTTGACTTCGAGGCTTTCCTCGCCGGCCTCGTAAGCCGGATCGACGAGCCGCGCCAGATAGAACAAATGGACCTGGTGCACGTGCGGCACGTTGAGCAGCGTGAACAGGTTCTGAACCTCGACGCGTGCGCCGGCTTCCTCGAGCGTTTCGCGCGCGGCGGCCTCGGCCGTCGTCTCGCCCATTTCCATGAAGCCTGCCGGCAGCGTCCAGAAACCGTAGCGCGGTTCGATCGCACGGCGGCACAGCAGCACCTGATCGCCCCAGACCGGCACCGTGCCGACCACGTTGCGCGGATTCTGGTAATGGATCGTGCCGCAGTGATCGCAAATGAAGCGCTCGCGGTTGTCGCCCGGAGGAATGCGCGCGATGACTTCGTGACCGCAGACGGAGCAGAATTTCATGTCGAGTGGAAGGGACGAGGTGATGCGAGTGTATCACCGGGGCGGGGCATTCTCGAACGCGAGCGCATGTGCGCGGCGTGCGGCGCGAAGCGCAACGTGCGAGGCGCGCAATCGCGCGCCGGAAAACAAAAAGCCCGGCGTGGAGCCGGGCTTTTTGCATGAATCGGGACGTTGGTTGCGGGGGTAGGATTTGAACCTACGACCTTCGGGTTATGAGCCCGACGAGCTGCCAGACTGCTCCACCCCGCGTCCGTCGAAGAAATGAATTATATGGGCTAACCAGAATGCTTGCAAGCACTTTCTGATAATCGCGTTTCAGTCGCCGGCGGGACGCCGGCAGGGCCGGTACGGCAGGCGCGTGCGCTAGAATCGAGCGGTTTGCTTGTGTCGTTCACGCCTGCAGCGGAGAGTCGCGCGCGATCGCGTCGGTGCCGTTGCAACACTCACTACTGCATCCACGGATTCATGGACATCGCTCACGATCTGCAATCGATCGGCGCGCAGGAACAGGCGCTCGTGTTTCCCCATTTCGACCCGGCTCGTGCCTGGGCGCTCGGCAACCGGATGCATGCGCTCGCGACGTCGCGCGGCCATGCGATCGCGATCGACATCGTCACGTTCGGCCAGCCGCTGTTCTATGCGGCGCTCGCCGGCGCGACGCCCGACAACGCCGACTGGGTACGCCGCAAGCGCAACGTCGTCGCGCACTTCCGCCGCAGTTCGTATGCGATCGGCCTGCGCATGCAGCAGGCCGGCGCCACGCTCGCCGACAAGCACGGGCTGCCGATCTCCGACTATTCGCCGCACGGCGGCGCGTTTCCGCTGACCGTCGCGGGGGCCGGCGTGATCGGCTCGATCACCGCATCGGGGCTGCCGCAGCGCGCGGATCACGAGTTCGTCGTCGAAGCCCTGTGCGCCGAGCTCGGGCAGGACTATGCCGTGCTGGCACTTGCAAGGAGCTGAGCGATGCAGATTCCGGGTTACGCATGGCTCGCGATCGCGATCGTCGCGGAAGTGGTCGGCACGTCCGCGCTGCGCGCGGCGGACGGCTTCACGCGCTTGTGGCCGTCGGCGCTCGTCGTGGCCGGTTACGGCATCGCGTTCTACTGTCTGTCGCTCACGCTGCGCACGATGCCCGTCGGCATCATCTATGCGGTGTGGTCGGGGGCCGGCATCGTGCTGATCACGCTCGTCGCGATGCTGCTCTATCGCCAGGTGCCGGACCTGCCGGCCGTGATCGGCCTCGGGCTGATCGTCTCGGGCGTCGTGGTGCTGAACCTGTTCTCGAAGATGCAGGCGCACTGAGCGTGCGCCCGCGATACGCCGGATGGCTCACATGACCGATTCCACTGCCGCTTCCGCCGAAGCCGCCCAGCCCGACGTGCGCGCGTATGTCGCGAACCGCATCGGCTATCTCGAACTGAACCGGCCGAAGGCGCTGAATGCGCTGTCGGTGGGGATGATCCGACTGATGCAGCAGGCGCTCGATGCATGGCGCGACGACGCGGAGGTGACGGCCGTCGTCGTGCACAGCCCGCATCCGCGCGCGTTCTGCGCGGGCGGCGACGTGCGCTTCTTCCACGCTGCGTGGCAGCGCGGCGATCGCGATGCGGTCGACACGTTCTTCATCGAGGAATACACGCTCAACCATACGATCTTCACCTATCCGAAACCGTACATCGCGTTGATGCACGGCGTCGTGATGGGCGGCGGCATGGGAATTTCGCAGGCGGCGCGACATACGGGCGGCCTGCGTGTGGTCACCGATTCGACGAAGATGGCGATGCCCGAAACGCGCATCGGGCTGTTCCCGGACGTCGGGATGAGCTGGTTCCTCGCGCGCACGCCGGGCGCGCTCGGCCGCTATCTCGCGGTGACCGGCACGACGCTCGACGCGGCCGGCGCACTGTATGCGCAGCTCGCCGACGTATACCTGCCTGACGCCGCGCTGCCGGCGCTGCTCGATACGCTGCACGGCGCGCGGATCGACAGCGGCGCGCAGGCCGTCGCGTGCGTGGCCGACGCAGCTGCCGCGCACAAGGTCGTGCCGACGCCCGACACGTCGGCGCTGGCCGACGCGCGCGCCGGGATCGACCGGCATTTCGCGCAGCCCGATATCGGCGCGATCCTGGCGTCGCTCGACGCCGAGCAGGATTGCGCGGCCATCGACGGATGGGTCGAGAAGGCGACCCACGCGATGCGCAGCCAGTTGTCGCCGCTGTCGATGGCCGTGTCGCTCGAAGTCGTCGAGCGCGCGCGCGGCGCGACGATGGCCGATTGCCTGCGGCGCGATCTCGACCTCACGCGTTCGACGTTCGCGCACGGCGACGTGATCGAAGGCGTGCGCGCGCTGATCGTCGACAAGGATCAACAGCCGGTCTGGCGTTTCAAGTCGACGGCCGATATCGACCGGGCCGACGTGCTCGCGATGTTCGACAGCCCGTGGACGCCCGACACGCATCCGCTGCGCAACCTGAAGGACTGACGCG
The DNA here is from genome assembly GCF_003854225.1 of Burkholderia sp. Bp8986. Taxonomy (NCBI): domain Bacteria; kingdom Pseudomonadati; phylum Pseudomonadota; class Betaproteobacteria; order Burkholderiales; family Burkholderiaceae; genus Burkholderia; species Burkholderia sp. Bp8986. The sequence goes on from NZ_QTQM01000049.1 coordinate 19,111, forward strand.
CGCGGTATCGAAGCGAAAAGCAAAAAGGCCGCTTGCATGTGCAGGCGGCCTTTGCGTTTACGGATGCCGATCCGGCTCGGCGGCAGGGCCGGGGCCTCGCCGCAAGCCGCGCGTCATTCATCGCCGGCGTCGTCCGACATGAACGCGCGCATGAACACCAGCGCACCGAAACCCCACACCGCGTTCGCGGCGAAACCGGCGGCGAGCACCGGCATCATGTTGCCCGACGGCCAGATCCCGCGCAGCGGATCGATCGCGAACACGCGGGCGGCCGTCAGCACGACGCCGCCGAACACCAGCGCGCCGATCCACGGCGCTTCGCGCTCCGGCGACACGCGCAGCAGCCACGCCATCGGGATCGCGCAGCACGCGCTGATCAGCGCGTTCGCGACAAATTCAGGAATGCCGAGCGGCGCGAAAGGTTGCGTGGAGAATCCGGCTTCGGCGATCAGGTCGGCCGTATGTAGCAGCGCGAGCGTCGCTTCGCGAAAGAAGAGGGCGGCCAGGAAGCCGGACAGGAACGGCAGGATGACTTTCTGCATCGGTGAGCGTATTGCAGGCGCGGCCGGCCGGGGCCGTCCGCGCGAAGTTGTTCGGATAGGTGCGTCATTATAGGGCCCGGCCGATGCGATATTCGCTGGAGCGTCGCGCTAATCACGAAAGCGGAAAACCTAAGCTCAAAAAAATCGTTCCAAAGCCCTGCACCGATCCATAGACTGATTTCCCAGAAACAGCCGTGCAATCGCGTACTCGTCCGCGGCACGGCCTGACCGGCGAGCCATCCCGATTCGAATGCACACCATGCATGCGTCGCTGATTCGCGACGCGAGCAGGGCTTCGTTTTATCCAGATTCCGGCAAGGACAGTCAAGCAGGAGCAGCAGATGAATGTTTTCTGGTTTATTCCCACGCACGGCGACAGCCGTTATCTCGGCACCGCCGAAGGCGCGCGCGCCGCGGATTACGATTATTTCAAGCAGATCGCCGTCGCGGCCGACACGCTCGGCTACGAAGGCGTGCTGCTGCCGACCGGCCGTTCCTGCGAGGATGCGTGGGTCGTTGCGTCGAGCCTGATTCCGGCGACGCAGCGTCTGAAGTTCCTGGTCGCCGTGCGTCCCGGCATCGCATCGCCCGGTCTCGCGGCGCGGATGGCCGCGACGTTCGACCGCCTGTCGGGCGGCCGCCTGCTGATCAACGTCGTGACGGGCGGCGACGCCGCCGAACTCGAAGGCGACGGGCTGTTCGCGGATCACGATACGCGCTACGAGATCACCGACGACTTCCTGAACATCTGGCGCGGACTGCTGTCCGCCTCGCACGATAACGGCGGCTTCGACTACATCGGCAAGCACCTTCAGTCGAAGGGCGGCAAGGCGCTGTATCCGCCCGTGCAGCGCCCGCATCCGCCGCTGTGGTTCGGCGGATCGTCGCCGGCCGCGCACGCGATCGCCGCGGATCACATCGACACCTACCTGACCTGGGGCGAGCCGCCCGAGGCCGTCGCGAAGAAGATCGCAGACATCCGCGCCCGCGCCGAGGCGCGTGGCCGCAAGATCAAGTTCGGCATCCGCCTGCACGTGATCGTGCGCGAGACCGAGGACGAGGCGTGGCGCGATGCCGACCGCCTGATCAGCCGTCTCGACGACGAGACGATCGCCCGCGCGCAGCAGGCATTCGCGAACATGGATTCGGAAGGCCAGCGCCGGATGGCCGCGCTGCACGGTGGCAAGCGCGGCGGCCGCGAGGCGCTCGAGGTGTATCCGAACCTGTGGGCCGGTGTCGGTCTCGTGCGCGGCGGCGCGGGTACCGCGCTCGTCGGCAACCCCGAGCAGGTCGCGGAACGCATGCGCGAATACGCGGATCTCGGCATCGAGACGTTCATCCTGTCCGGCTATCCGCACCTCGAGGAGTCGTACCGCTTCGCCGAGCTCGTGTTCCCGCTGATCAAGGGCAAGGGCGCGGCGCGTCCGTCCGGCCCGCTGTCGGGGCCGTTCGGCGAGATCGTCGGCAACAACTACCTGCCGAAGGCGAGCCAGAGCTGAACGAAGGAGGCCTGCGATGACAACGAAAACGTCGACGACGGGCGCCGCCGTGGCCGCCCGCGCTTGGCGCGGCATCGCGCCGTGGCTCGTGCCGCTCGCGCTGCTGGCCGCATGGGAGGTCGGCGCGCGCGTCGGCTGGCTGTCGACCCGCGTGCTGCCCGAGCCGCTGGCGGTCGTGCGTGCCGCGTGGTCGCTCGTGACGTCGGGCGAGATGTGGGCGAACGTGAAGGTCAGTACCTGGCGCGCGCTGTTCGGCTTCGCGATCGGCGGCGGCGTGGGTCTCGCGCTCGGGCTCGCGACCGGCCTGTCGAAAGCGGCGGAGGTCGCGCTCGATTCGACGATCCAGATGATCCGCAACATCCCCGCGCTCGCGATGATTCCGCTCGTGATCCTGTGGTTCGGCATCGACGAGAAGGCGAAGCTGTTCCTCGTTTCGCTTGGCGTGTTCTTCCCGGTTTACATCAACACGTATCACGGGATCCGCTCGGTCGACGCGAACCTGATCGAGATGGCGAAGAGCTATGGCGTGCGCGGCTTCGCGCTGTATCGCGACGTGATCCTGCCCGGCGCATTGCCGTCGATTCTCGTCGGCGTGCGCTTCGCGCTCGGGCTGATGTGGGTGATGCTGATCGTCGCGGAAACGATCTCCGCGCAATCGGGCATCGGCTACATGACGATGAACGCACGCGAATTCCTGCAAACCGATGTGGTGGTGGTCGGCATCCTGCTGTATGCGGTGCTCGGCAAGCTGGCCGATGTGCTGGCGAAATGGATCGAGCGCGTGACGCTGCGCTGGCACCCCGCTTATCAATCAGGAGCAAAGGCATGAATGCGACGACTTCGGCGGCCGCCTACGGCCCGCTCGCCGGCGCAGACCTCGAGGCCGAACTGGTACAGGCGCGCGTGACGGACGACGACGCACGCGATGCGGCGATCGTCGATCGGGACGGCGGTGCATCCGTCGTTCCGCTCGCGCGGCGGCGCGCGGGCAGCCCGGCAGCCGACGACGCGGTGACGCTGTCGGGCGTCAGCAAGCGCTTCGGCACGCGCACCGTGCTCGACAACGTCGAACTCGGCATCGCGCGCGGCAGCTTCGTCGCGATCGTCGGCCGCAGCGGCTGCGGAAAATCCACGCTGCTGCGTCTCGTCGCGGGGCTCGGGGCGCCGAGCAGCGGTGCGCTCGTGACGCGCGGCGAGGGTGGCGGCACGCTCGACACCCGGATCATGTACCAGGATGCGCGACTGCTGCCGTGGAAGACCGTGCTGCAGAACGTGATGCTGGGCCTGGGCCGCGGGGCACGCGATCAGGCGCGCGCGGTGCTCGACGAAGTCGGGCTGCTCGAGCGCGCGAATGACTGGCCCGCCCAGCTGTCGGGCGGCCAGCGGCAGCGCGTCGCGCTCGCCCGCGCGCTCGTGCACCGGCCGCAATTGCTGCTGCTCGACGAGCCGCTCGGTGCGCTCGACGCGCTGACCCGCATCGAGATGCATGCGCTGATCGAGCGCTTGTGGCGCGAGCATCGGTTCACCGCGCTGCTCGTCACGCACGACGTGCAGGAAGCCGTCGCACTCGGCGACCGGATCCTGTTGATCGAGCAAGGGCGCGTCGCCCTCGATCAGTCCGTTCCGCTCGACCGGCCGCGTGCGCGCGCGTCGGCCGCATTCGCGGCGCTGGAAGACCGTGTGCTGCAACGCGTACTCGCCGGCGGGCCGGGTGGGGGCGAGCAGGGTGCGGTGCCTGAGGTGGAGCACGTACGACCGGTCGGGCAGATTCGCTGGGCCGTTTAAATCCGGGCGGCACCGGCCGCCCGTTCTCAGACTTTTTTCTTCGGAGCGATCAACCCGATGAGCATCACTGCAATCAACGTGCGTAACCAGTTCAAAGGCAAGGTGAAGGAGATCATTCGCGGGCCCGTGGTGTCCGAGGTCGACGTCGAGACGCCGTTCGGCATCGTCACGTCGGTGATCACGACGCGCTCGGTCGACGAACTCGAACTGAAGGTCGGCGCGGAAGTCGTCGCGCTCGTGAAATCCACCGAGGTGTCGATCGCGCGCCTTTGAGCGCGTTTCCGGTGCAGGGCGCCGCGGGCGGGCCGTCTGGCCGTCCGCGGCGCCCCTGTTTCATGGTCGAGCGTTTGCCTCGGTATTCGGCGTCAGGACGAAGTGCTAGGATGGAACGACACCGACGCCGGAGGCCAACGCATGACCCCCATCCTTTCTCCCGAAGCCATCGTGGCGCTGAAGTGGATCGACCAGTTCGGCGACAGCCGGCCGGTCCCTGCCGCGTTCGACGACGTCGTCTATGCGTTGCTGAACGAAGGGCTGATCTACCAGGCGGCGGCCGACCGTGTCGACCTGACCGCCGATGGCAAATCCGTTTTGTCCAACGAATACGATTGAGCACACGGCGCCGGCCGCCGCGGCGGCCTGGCGCCGTGTCGCCACGGAGCGAGCGATGGAACCGAGAGGCAGCGATCTCGGCGATTTCAGCGAGCCGTACCGCGGCTACGAGATCGAGGTGAAGACCGAGCAGGTGTGGGACGGCGAGCATGCGCACTACCGCGTGCTGCAGGGTTCGGCCGTGCGGATCGACTGGCGGCTCGTGAAAGTCGACGGGATGCTGCTGACCGAACGGCGCGTGATCGAGCGCGTGCTCGACGAGGCGCGGCGGGCCGTCGACGTCGAACTGGGCGATGGCGGGCCGGTCTAGTCAGGCTGCCGGGCCGGCTTGGTCGCGTTGCGGTAAAATGTCGGGTTGTTTCCCGCGCCGCTTGCTGCCCCGAATTCCATGTCCGTACCGTCCTCGCTTCCTCCCCGCCGCGTTTCCGTGGCCCCCATGCTCGACTGGACCGACCGTCATTGCCGGTCGTTCCATCGCACGCTGACGCGCGACACGTGGCTGTATACGGAAATGATCACGACGGGCGCGCTGCTGTTCGGCGACGCCCAGCGGCATCTCGCGTTCACGCCGAACGAATCGCCGGTCGCGCTGCAACTGGGCGGCAGCGAACGGGACGATCTCGCGCGCGCCGCGAAACTCGGCGAGCAGTGGGGCTACGACGAGATCAACCTGAATTGCGGCTGCCCGTCCGAGCGCGTGCAGCGCGGTGCGTTCGGCGCGTGCCTGATGAACGAGCCGCAACTCGTTGCCGACTGCGTGAAGGCGATGCGCGACGCGGTGTCGGTGCCGGTCACGGTCAAGCACCGGATCGGTGTCGACGCGGTCGAGGATTATGCGTTCGTGCGGGACTTCGTCGGCACGGTGGCGGAGGCCGGCTGCGAAACGTTCGTGGTGCACGCGCGCAATGCGATCCTGAAGGGGCTCTCGCCGAAGGAGAACCGCGAGATCCCGCCGCTCAAGTACGACTATGCGTATCAGCTGAAGCGCGATTTCCCGTCGCTGGAGATCGTGATCAACGGCGGGATCAAGACGCTCGACGAAGTCGCGCAGCATCTCGAGCACGTGGACGGCGTGATGCTCGGCCGCGAGGCTTATCACAACCCGTATGTGCTCGCGGGTGTCGATGCGCGCTTCTACGGGGCGACTGCGGCGGTGCCGACGCGCGAAGAGGCCGAGGCGAAACTGATCGAATACTGCGCGGCGGAACTGAAGCGCGGCACGTATCTCGGCGCGATCGTGCGGCATGCTCTCGGGCTCTATCGTGGCGTCGCGGGTGCGCGCGGCTGGCGTCGTGTGCTGTCCGACAACAAGAAGCTCGCGCGCGGCGATCTGGCCGTGTTCGACGAGGCGCGCACGCATCTGAACGATGCCGAAGAAATTTTTGAAAAAAATGCTTTGCAAGACGGAAAAGTCTTCGTATAATCTTGTTCTTCGCTGCTGAACACGAAACGAAACAGCGAAGAAACAAAGCAGTATCAGTGGTGGCTGTAGCTCAGTTGGTAGAGTCCAGGATTGTGATTCCTGTTGTCGTGGGTTCGAGTCCCATCAGCCACCCCAACAAATTCAAGCACTTAGCCCAGTCATTGCGACTGGGCTTTTTGCTTTCTGAAGTCCGTGTAACCACGGTGTAACCGGATTTCGTCAAAGCATCTTCGACCGGGAGTTGTATGGCGTACATCCAATGCACCAAGTGCGGTGCACTTTCGGCTTCGGTCCATAAGAAGGCAGATTTAGCGCAGGCCTTTCGCCCAGCCGCAGTCGGGGTAATTGCTCCGACTGTGTTGGCGGGCATCATTCGCGCAATCGCTGAATTGGTCCGCGACGGCATGGCATGGTGGCGTGACCGCCAGCAGCCCTATGGCGTGTGCAGTGCATGCGGGCATTTGTGGAAAATAGACTAAAGCCTGCGGACACGCATTACTCTTGTCTAACTCTGCGCCGACGCAGGGTAAGTCGGGTGAGTCCAAGCCTGGGCGCGTACCCCTCGCTGGAACGCCGGATTCCCGGGCATTTGACGAGCGGCCAAACGCAGTCCGCCGGAATTGCCGTGTCGACCGTTCCCGGATGCAAAGAACGACCAGGACTAGCGTGCGGCACTAAAACTGGCTGATGACCTTGGCCTTGATTGTCTCGTACTCGGAATCGCTGATGAGTCCTTGGTCAAGCATGGCCTTCGCTTTCTGCAATCGTTCCGTCGGGTTGTCATTATTCGCTGCGGCAGGGTCACCAAAACTTCCCTGAAAACCTCCGGATTTTGCCCGCAGTTCTTCAAGTTCGCGCTGCCGGCGCTTTTCGCGCCATGCCTGCTCTTGCGTTTGGCAGATGCGGTAGATGGCTTGTGCCTCGTCTTTACGCAATCCCGAGAACTCAAAGCCGCGGATCGCGCCACCGCTTGCTAGGTCCGGCTGAGTCAGGGCGGTAACGGTCAGTGTACTGCCGAAGATGCCCGCCTTGATGTGCGCTGACTTGATGTCCTGCCAGCGAAGGTCAACCGGTGCGAAGCCTCCTATCAGACCTCGAGTCATCCCGATTAGCCGGCCGGACGTTGCCGCAACGAGGGAACGGCGATGAGTGAGCGCAAACAAGCGGCGCTGCACGGTGCTTGCCTGAACGCTTTCCCCTGGAACAAGCATCGATTCAAGATGCGACCATGCTTTCGGCAACTCGGCGGCGAGGCCGGTTGATTTGTTGTCTGCCATGGCATTCCCCGTTGGTGGTGGTCCACGTTGTCGCAGTTAGGTCCGTTATTCATCGGCATCGCGACTAAAAAATCCTAGCATATTTGAACGACAACAACCCATCGTAGCCAATGTGGTTACCAATGTATCCGCCTCGGCACGCGACCGCTTTCGAGCGTTCATGGTAGCTTTACTCGATCTTCCACCTCAAGCCTGCGACATGGTCGTGATAGGCGACCCGCGGGCCGGCCGTGGACAACTCGCAGCGCCACGCCAAACGGAGGAGTTCCGCCTGCTTAAAGTTTAACTGCCCAACCGTTCACGGAAACGGGTCAACCTCAGACAGTGTCAGATCGTCTGACTCAGTTCGGCCACAACCCGCCGTTCAGCGAGAGGGGAAGCCTGCCGTTTGAACGGCTGCATTGCTCCGGAACCTGACGGACAAGCTACGCGCGCGATTCGGGCCATTGCTGCCGTTGGAGTATCGGTAGTTGTGAGGCAACTCATAGGCGCATTGCCTCACAGTGGACGACATGCCAACGTCGGCCACGGCCGAGAGTCCTCCATCAATCCATCCTGCAATTTCGCCGTGGACCGCATGTTCCGAAAACATAGCCGACGCGAATCTTACATCGCAGCTTCAAGTCGTGGCATCAGGCTGGGGTGGGCGCGCGACCTAATAAAATCATGGGCTTAGGTGGGCTTCTGCTGCAGCGTTCGTCGCTGATTGTTCCAGAGAATCAATATCATTTATCATCGACTGCAATACAGCCGAGCGAGCGCTGCAACTGTCGAGGACGTTAAGGATGGCAAAGAACGCGAAAGAACTTGCATTCGAAACGACGTTTGGTCGCTACGTTGCGGATCGCACCTTAGGCGAGGGTGGTGCGGGCCGCGTTTATCTCGTTAAAGACGAATCGGGCGGGCAGTTTGCCCTGAAATTGTTGCTCGGACAGGGCGTCACATCGGATAAGCGACGCCGTTTTAAGAACGAAATCGGGTTCCTTCAGAGCACCAAACACGATAACGTTGTCCGCGTAACAGATCATGGTGTACACGTGGGCGACACCGCAAGCTCGCCGTTTTACGTCATGGAAATGTACGACGAGAGCCTGCGCGGTTTGATGCAGCGAGGTATCGCGCACGCCAGCGTGTTACCGCTATTCAGTCAGGTGTTGGACGGGGTGGAGGCTGCGCATGTTAAAGGCGTGGTCCATCGAGACCTGAAGCCCGAAAACGTACTTTATCGACGCGAGACAAACCGCCTTGCTGTAGCAGACTTCGGTGTAGCACGATTCAACGCAGAAGAGTTGGCAACGGCCATTGAAACGAAGCCCGGTACTCGTTTAGCTAATTTCCAGTACGCAGCGCCGGAGCAAAGGATGCGGGATCAGTCCGTGGGCGTTGCTGCTGATATTTATGCTTTGGGCCTGATGCTAAATGAGCTATTCACAGGCCAGATACCTCATGGCACCGGGTATCAGAAGATCGGAGACGTAGCCGCAGACTTTGCTTGGCTTGACGAGATTGTTGACACGATGCTGAGGCAAGACCCGGCAGGGAGGCCCGCGAGTATTGATGCACTAAAGCGCGAAATTCAATTCCATCAGGCAAACGCTGTGTCTCTACAGAAGATCAGCCAGATTGATCAAACAGTAATTCGCATTGATGAGATAGACGATCCGATCATTGCCAACGGTATGCGAGTGCTTGGAGGTAAATACGACCAAGGTACCTTGCGACTTGAGCTTAGTGAGTCTGTCAATCCTAAGTGGATTCAAGCGCTGGGAAATATGGGGAATTATTCGTCAGTGATGGGCAAAGGGCCGGAGAGATTTGGATTTTCCGGCAAGGTGGCATCGATTGACGCTCAGGAACACGAAATAGAGCAAGTCGTTCAACACTTTAAGAATTGGTTGCCCATAGCAACTCGGGTTTATGAGGGCATGCTTAAGAGGGATGCAGAGGCGAAATCGGCGGCGGAACGTGCGGACGTGCTGCGCCGACGTAAGGCAGAAGAGGACAACATGCGTATTCAAGGTACGCTGAATCGGTTGTTCAATGCAAGCTAGTTGTTATGTAGGGTCGGCCTTGCGCGGTCAAGGGAGCGCGCGAGGTCTCCGCTACTTGCTGAGCGCTTGCGCGAGCAACGTTCCGCCAACACTTAGTGCTGCGCTACGAGCGCTACACCCATGTTGAGGACAAGGTCATCCCGATTTGTGTGCGCTTCGACTGACCCCGTAGAAAGTCGTATCTGTCAGGCCTGGCTCTTTGAACAACTATACCGTTGTCACGACCGAGGCCACGCCGAGACAGGCGCAGGGAACAGTAGCCAACAACTTCATGTGGGCCGAATCTGCTGTGCGCACGGAAGCTTGACAAACAGGTCGATCGGCCTTCCGGGGGACGGTTGGGGCGGGACGACTCATTCATTGACCGTGAAAAGGCTACGCGCCGGACGCCGGGTTGCGAATGGCAGTAACCCCATCTGCAGCCGACGACCGTCATCAATCGCCGAACGTCTGCTAAGGCCGACCAATTGTCAGTGAGTGGCCGTACCGAGCGACTGCTCGACTCTGAGACCCGCCATTTCGCCTCTGACGGCTCGACCGTCAGCAACGGGTCGATCACGGCCCTTGATGAAGTGACGGCGAAGGAATCTCAAACCTGATCTGACGCTGACTGAGAGATCAGGTCTTGACTTACGCAAGTAACTTGCTGTTGCCGCACACTCGACACGCAGGCGACCTGTGACATCTCAAAAGATCCCATCGTTAGCCGCCGCTTGCGATGCGAACTTGCGCAACTGCCAGTCTCTGATCTCCACGAGCGCATCAGCCCACTCTGCCGGCGTCAGCGAACGCCACAGTGCCTCGGGCCGCGGCCACACTCGCTTCACCCGGAAGCCATCGATGTCGTGCCACGCAGGGCTGGCGGGATTGGCTCGAGGGGCGGGCGTGTAGAGCGACACGAACGCCGGCAGGTTAGCCATCCTCGCGAGCTCGCGGATGACGCCGGCCGATGATTAAGCGGGGCACATGATTGCCTTCGTTAGCCGTCGCCTTGGTCGAGACAGATTCGGCAGGCTGCGCGCCGCCGGTCGCCTTCTCCGATGACGGAGAGTCGGCCGTCACTTCTGATGGCGGCGCGCTCGCGGTCGTAGCGTTGGGCTCCGCAAGCACGCGAGATTTCGCTGTCTCCGGGGCGTGCCTTTTGGCCCACTCACGCAATTCGGTTCTTACCAAACGAAGGTTCGTCAACCAGTCGGGCAGCAGTTGCGCCCCTGTCCATGGCGACCCCGTAAGCTCCTGAACCAGCGGCAAAGTATTTGCGAGTGTGACAAAGAGATTCAGATATTCGGCGCGTGCCGCCGCGAGTTTCGCTTCACGTTCCGCTCCCACCCACTGTTGGCGCTCGGCAACATCTTGCGCAAGGTATTCGACCCAGTCTCGGGGCGACATGCGGATGGTCTCGTCTCGCGATAAATCGTCGAGTTGCTGCGACCAAGGAATTAGTTGCACGCGCGCGTCGTCAGGGGATACAGGGTAACCCCACCTTTTAGATTCCGTGCTGGCTATCGATTCTCGGGCTCTTTGATGCGCGTCTTCGATTTCACCGTTCAGCCATTCGATGAGTTCAGCCGTTGAGACGGTCGACCTCGACAGGTCAACGCGCGAAATGTGGCTTACGTTCGCGTAGTCTGCTGTCGATACGACGTCTGCGGAAAAATAGCCCTGCTCGGCGCAATCGGTCAGGTATGAGATGACGTAATCCCGCGGCTTCCCCGATTCCTTGACAACGAGGTTTGCAGCCTCGTCAATGGTAAGCCGGTCGTGGAGCCCGGCGGACGTTACATGGTTGTGGTCCATCTGCGCTCCTTCAAGCGCAAACCTTCAATCGGGAGCCCTCGCCAGGCCGGTGAAGGTATCCGGCTTTTCCGCCCGTCGGCGTAGGCAGGGGCTTGATCGTCAGGCTGCGTCGATCGCCCGCGGCCCCTTGTTTGCTGTATCCGGTTTGAACTCGATCCCGGCCTGCTCAAGCATCCACGCTTCGATTTTGTCATGCCACATACGCAGGAGATCGAGCGGGCGCACGTTGTAATGACGCTCAGCGATGGCGGAGGGCTTGTGGCCCATGATCTGCGCCTTGATGCCTGACGGTACTTCCATCCATTCGGCGAGGCTCGAGAATGACCTCCGCAAGCCGTGCAACGTCACCGGCGCGATGCCGGCAATTTCGCAGACGCGATGCAAAGCGTTGTTCGGCGCAGCCAGTCGGCCATCCTCTGAAGTCTTGCTGGAAAACACCCATTCGGACGGCTGCCAAGTTTCGCCTTTGGCCTCAAGGCTGCGCATCTGGCGGACATTCGGCGGCGTGTCATTGATGCGCTTCAGTTCAGCCAAGACGCCGGCAAAGTAGGGGGTGAGGGGAATCACCCGTCCCGTCTCGGTTTCCACCTTGTCCTTTAAGCGCAGGCTGCGCCACCGGAAGTCGACATCATCCCAGCGCAATTCGGCCAGTTCCTCGCGGCGGGCGCCGGTCAGCAACAAGCCAATCAAATACGCCTCCATCACAGGGTTGCTGAGCTGATGCAGGGCATCAAACCATGCGGCCAGTTGCTCGCGCTGGATGGAGTCGGTCTTGGCAGCCTGCTTTGGCAGGGCATCTTTAGAAAGGCGGGTCGCGACGGATTGCGGGTCGATAAGGCCTTGATACTCAGCGCGCGATTCGCACCACGTCGCGAATATGCGCAGCAGGTTGAAGGCCAGCCGGACACGGGCCGGACGACGGGCAGCTTCCTCGGCCAGCCAGTCGCCGACGCGCTCGGCGTTCAGGTCCGAAAGCTTCAATGGCATTAGCGTGGCGAGCGGCCCGGGCTCCGTTAGCCCCTTACCGCGCTTCTTCGGCTGCCCGCCGGGACTGGCGAGCGCTACATGGTCACGGTAGTGCAGGTCGCTCCACTTAGAACGGCGTGCGTCAATGTACGTCTTCCAGGCGTCTGCCAGAGTCACGTCTTGGCGGCGCGCCTCGGCTTTACGCGCTTCGCGCGCTTTGTGCTGCTCGGCGGCTTCTTCGCGCGGATCTTTGCCGGCGTCAATCAGACGTTGTAGGCGGCGCGCCTCGTCTCGGGCAGCATCAATACTCCAGTCCTTCGGTGAGCCGATTGTGACGCGTACCGTTGCTCCGTTCAGCTTGCCCTGAAAGATGTAAGCGAGTGAGCCAGCAGCCGTAGCACGGAGGCCGAGGCCCGACGCGCCGCTGTCCCAGAGAAACGCCTGCGACTTGCCGGCCGGGCAGCTATGCCCGTTGACGCGACCTGCCGTGAAATTGACCTTTGCCACTGCTTCACCCGTTGGGTTTCGGGGTACATGGAGCCATGTAACCGCCGTGTAACCCCATTATTGGCACATCGGTCAATGTAGGTCAACAGGATTATGTAACCGGTTATCCGGAAAACTCAATGATGACAATGGTTTGGATGTTGTTCAGAATTTAGGTCAACATCGAGGAGTGCGTTGATGAAAGGATTGTGATTCCTGTTGTCGTGGGTTCGAGTCCCATCAGCCACCCCAAAATTCTCAAACAAAACAGGCGCTTCGGCGCCTGTTTTGTTTTGTGCGGAAAATTCGATGCGATTGCATCGATTCGAGCCGCGCCATTTCCAGAGCGTTCTGCTCGCCATTCATCCATTTCGCGTCAGCCGACGAAAGCCGTTTCGATATTGAGACTGCGCGCCGAGTCACATCACTCGCGCGTGGCCGATCCATTGAGCGGCCGCTGCTCATGAGCCCGCAAATCGAAGCGGCGACCGGCTTCGCTCATCGTCTCGCAGATTGGCGGATTAAACCAATGACTTGGCACGAGCCGCCAATGCTTAATAGTCTTACATTCATGTAATGTATCGATTCCTCGTGCCCTTAGCTTTGCAGGGCCGTTCGGTCCCGACGCCCCGGAAGGCGTCGGGACATTTTTTTTGGCGGCGCTGCTGTCGAGGAATTGGAGAAAGCGGCAGGCGTCACGGTGCATTAAGCGATGACCACGGCATGACGCGCACTGCCGCACGCGACTCCCTGTGCAACCCGCCGTTGAAACATCGCGATTGCTACACTTTCCCTGCCTCCATCGCACAACGAGAGCGACCCTCGCATGCCGGAAAACCGCACCATCACGCTGCGCAACGCGACACCACACGACGCGGAACACATCGCTCGCTTGCACACGCTGAGCTGGCAGAACGCCTATAGCCATATCCTGCCGGCGGCCTATCTCGCCGATGAGGTACCGACGGAGCACGCGACGCGGTGGCGAAACTATTTCGACCGCGCCGAAGCGGAGTGGGGCCTCGTGCTGATCGCCGAGTCCGACGGGGCGCCGGTCGGTTTCGTCAGCGCCGAAAGGCCGGTCGATCCGGCGCGCGGCGTCCTGCTCGATTGCCTTCATGTGCATCCCGCGCATCACGGAAGCGGTACCGGCAAGCGCATGATCGAAGCCGTTCGCGCATGGGCCCGCCATATCGGCGAGGACAAGGTTCATCTTTCGGTACTCGACGGCAACGTCCGCGCGATTGGCTTCTACGAGCACAACGGCTGGCGGTTGGCAGGCGTCGAAACCAGCTTCATCGGCCGCACGGAGGTCGCCGACCGGATCTACGTGATCGATGCCGGCACCGAACGCCAAGGTGGCACGCTGCACGACCGATGCCGCTGAAGATGAGGCGGCGCGTCCGTTACTCGCCGCAATACCGCGCGAGCAAATCCGCCTCGGTTTCATGCACCTCGACAGGCAGGCTCGTTGCCCCTGCAAACGCCAGATAGCGCGCGCGATGCTGACCGTTCCGGAACGACGCGATGCCGACTTTCGACAGGCCCGGAAGGCCAAGCAGCGTCCGCGTTCTCGTCTCGCGAAACGTGATGAAGGGCATGTCGGGAATCCGGGCTTCGGCCGGATCGAGGAAATCGCGGATGCCGGCGGCCTTGCCGGGCGCCCAGTATTGAACCGACGGCAGCACATAGTCGGTCGTGTCGCGATCGGCGCACGCGAGCAGCTTCGCCAGGTCGACCGTCACGACGCGATGCCGCGAGTCGTCGGACGCGAATACCCGTTTGAGATGTGTATAGGCATAGGCGGGGTGTCCCGGAAGCTGGATGATCCAGACATCGACGCCGTCATGTTGTGCCCGAGCGACTGTCATTGTTTCCTGAGGTGGGGCAAGCGTTTTTTGTGGCGGGAGTGTAGCAGCGCGGCTGCGACCGCGGGGCAGGCGGATACCCGGAATCGAGCCGGCGCAATCATGCGCGAAAGAATGCGGCACGGAATCGATCACGCAACGGGTTTCGGTTACTGGACGGGTGCGGCCATGCATTTTCAGTCGCGGTCGACAGCTTGCGAGAATATCGCGATACTGCCTGTCTGCATGACGCGCGGTCCGGAATTCACACAAGATTCACGCGGCGCGTGAAACCGGACTGGCGCGGCACATCGATAAGAACCGAGAGAGCGGAGTGGCCGCAGAAAATCATGTCGCCTGAACTTGAGATCGAATATCTCGATTACCGCTTCACAGCGACGCTCGAAACCCGGGAAACGGGGCGGGTCGCCGTGACCGAATGGCAACTGGATTCTGTTTCCCGAAGCAAGACGCTCGCGTGGGTCGTGTTCGACCGTTTTCTGAAGCGCAACGACTTCGCCGACGAGGACGACGCGCGCGCCAGTATCGTCGACTGGCTGGAGCAACTGGTCAGCCCGCGGGGCGCGCCGCTCGTCGAAATCCCAGCCGCGAAGGCGGTCGCAGCAGTTGCTGCCGCTGGTACCGCCAGTGCGGTCGCCAGCGATTCTTCAGTCGAAGAAACCATCAGCGACGTCGCCGTCGAAATCGCCAGCGATCTCGACTGGATCGACATGATTGCGGAATGGTTCACGGACGGCCCGGCGTAGCGTCGGGTTCGCGCCGCTCCATCCAGAAATCCAGAAAAAGTGGGTTAGGTCGTGAAACGTCGTTTCACGAAAATCCGGAGAAAAAGCGCGGATTCACGGAAAAGCGCATCACGCTGCTTTGACGATGCATGCGCGATACCGGAGACTGGCGCGATTTAAAAATCGCCGATATAAATCAAAAAAATCCGGACTCGAAACATGAAAAGAAGAACGCTGCTGACTGCCGGCACGATCGTCGCTGCCACCGGTCTGGCAGGATGTACCGCGATGCTGTTCGAAAACGGCCGATACGAAGAGACGGTCGATCGATTCCTCATCAGCGAGGACGGCAAGAAATTCGTCGTGCTCGGCAACCAGTATCACTACATCTTCGACATGCCCGCGCATCTCGGCGCCGTGCTGGCCTCGTCCTACCGGAAGTCGATCGAGGCGGCGCTCCATGGATTCGTCGCGCAGGGCAGCAAGATCTCGGGCGAATACCGGCTCGTGCTTTCCCGCGCCGGCATGACGGACGACGATTGGGCGCGTGCGCAGGCGGACGGCTTTACGACGTCCCGTCATGGCGAACTGAGCATGGAAGGCGCGCTGAATGGTTCGCGCTATCGGGCCGACGGGTTTGAGCAGGGCAAGACGTGGTCGTCGTTTTCCCATACCTACACGATCGAGGTCGACGATCGCCTGACGAAGGGCGACAAGGCCGTTCGCGTGCTCGCGACGCCGGTCACGCTGGCGGCCGACGGCGTGATGATGATCGGGGCCGTCGTGTTGTTCCCGGTGATCGTCGCGGTCGCCGCGCCACTCGCCGGCGTCGCGCGCTGACCGCGACGTGCCGCATTCGGTGCCGGCGCGCGCGGGCTTTCCGGTTGAAAGGGTGAGTTGCCGCACAGACGGTTGCACGGGCCACGATGACAATCTGGCCGGTTGACCGTTCTACCCCGGCCCGGTCAACCGTTACCCCGCTCGCTCGCGCAGGAGCGGGGGCTTTTTGGCCGCACGACGCATGCAAGCCGCGTCGGCGGAACCGGACAGGCGTTCGGCAGACGACGTTTCGCGTCCCGGCATCCGTTCGCCTGATCCGCATGAATCGCATTCCTCGTGCGTGAGCGATCGCTTGGGGCCGCTCGCCGGTTGCGGCCGGCGATGCCTGGATCCCGGCGGTACGCGGTCGCGCCGCCGGGATGCTTTTGATCCCGAACCATCCACGGTCCGATCGCGCGTCACGCGCGTGTCAGCGCAATCAGCCTGCCTGCTCGACGCTGGTTTCCCAGCCATCGTATTCGCCGCCGAGCGAGTGCACCTCGCGATTGATCTCGAGTGTATGGTGCGTGATCTCGGCCAGCACCGTCGTACCTTCGTGCGCGAACCGCACGGCCGATTTGCCGTCCTCGGTGGGCGCGACCGATTCGACCAGATAGCCTTTCGACTCGGCCCAGTCGGCGAACTGGTGCGCGTCGCTGGGGTCCGGGAAGTAGGCCCAGTGCATCACGCGCCGGCTCACGTCGCTCACGTCGCCTTTCTGCCGCAGCGCCTCGAGCACGCGCATGTCGCGCATCAGTTGCCAGTCGTCGTCGGTCGGGTAGAGCGTGCGCCAGTATGTTTCCTTGTCCGGATCGTCCTGATAGGCGTACTGAAGTGCGTATGTCGTCTGTTCGGCCAGCGAGTCGACGATCTCGCCCGCGGCTGCTTCGTCGAACGGCACGTAGAACAGGAAATCCTGGTTGCCGTCGACCGTGATGCGGCCGACCTGCACGCCGTTTTTCGCGGTCACCGCGGCGTCCAGCAGATCCTCGATCTTCGTGAGATCGGCGAATTCGTCACCGCTCGGCAGGCCGTCGGGCGTCGGATGCGCAAGGGTGACGCGCACGCTGAGCAGCGACGTGCGCGGGTCGCTTTCGGCGATTTCCGCGAAGCCGTGATTGAAGCTGATGAAGGCCTGATGGTCGCCCATTCTGGCAGGGAAGGTTCCCCAGGCGTCTGTCATGTGTTTCTCCCGTGCACGATTGTCTGTTGACGGTTGCAAAGCGTCCCAATGTATCATCGAAAATCGCGTTGGCCGAAGCTGCGTGCCTGGGTGATCGCGCGTCCGGCGGGTCCGGTGGCGATCGAACGCGTGCTGTCGCGCCATCGCCGGTTTCCATCGTCGGGCGTTCGCCCGGCCGCAACCGTTTCGAAGGAGATTCCGATGTCGATGTTCGCGGTGAATGGTGTCCGAATCGATGTGCGCAGTGCGCGTGTGACGCACGTGCGCTGGGCAGCTGTCAATCCGGCGGACCGGTCGTGGGCGGCGACGCCGAGCGAGGCGTCGGTGGCGGAAGTGGCACGTGCGCTCGCGGCCGGCAACGACGTTCGCGCCGTATTTGACGAAGCGGACGGCACAGCGGTGGGGCCGCGGCTGAAGCGCGTGCTGTATCGCGACGCGTCGGAGGGGATCGAACTCGACATCGATGCGACGAGCGAGTCGCGCACGTTGCGCGACCTTCCGCAGATCTGAGCGGCGATCGGCGCGTGTTCCCACGAGCCGTGCCATCGCGCACGAGGCCATGCCCGGATGTGCGATCGCCCCATTGGACGTCGCCCCCCGCCTGATGCTCGCGCGTTGTCGGGCCGAACCTGTTCCGGCGCCTGTCGCGAACAAAAAAATGTCGTCCGGCGTGTCGATTTTCGTCGAGCCCGTCCGTCGTAGCATCGGAGGCGTGCGCATCGTGCGTCCGTCCCGATTTCCGACACGACAACCGACTGAAGGAGCGACACCCATGACCACATCCGTCAATCCGATCCCGGAAGGGATGCGCACGCTGACGCCGCATCTGATCTGCGCCGGCGCCGCCGCAGCCATCGACTTCTACAAGCGCGCGTTCAACGCGACCGAACGGTTCCGCCTGCCGACCCCGGACGGCCGGCTCGCGCATGCATGCCTCGCAATCGGCGATTCGACGCTGATGCTCGTGGATGAAATGCCGGAGCACGGCGCACTCGGGCCGAAGACGCTGAAAGGCACGCCGGTCTGCCTGCACCTGTTCGTGCCGGACACCGATGCGGC
Organism: Burkholderia sp. Bp8986; assembly: GCF_003854225.1. Taxonomy (NCBI): domain Bacteria; kingdom Pseudomonadati; phylum Pseudomonadota; class Betaproteobacteria; order Burkholderiales; family Burkholderiaceae; genus Burkholderia; species Burkholderia sp. Bp8986. The sequence goes on from NZ_QTQM01000049.1 coordinate 37,203, forward strand.
GATCGCGCAGGCCGTCGCGGCCGGCGCGACAGTCACGATGCCGGCCGCCGACATGTTCTGGGGCGATCGCTATGGGCAAGTGGAGGATCCGTTCGGCCATCGCTGGTCGATCGCGACCCACCAGCGCGACCTGACGCCCGAGCAGATCGCGGAAGCGATGGCGAGCGCGCCGCCGTGCGGAGCCTGACCGGGCCGGGCGAATCCGGTTGAACGCGACTGAACGTGGCTCTTGGCCGCGCGTATCGGCGCGCGGCTCGTCCGCGCTCAGGTGCCGGCGGCGTTGCTTCGCCGCTTGTCCGCGGATTCGTACCTGTGCCGATCGGCCGATCCGAGCCGGTCGGCGACCGCGCGATGCCGCGCGGGATCGTGTGTCGCTCGGCGCTCGCGCAAGCCGGGCGTGCTTCGCTTCTGTCGATACCGCAACGCTCGACGAGCGCCCGTCGAGCAGCATCACGCATTCTCCATCGTGCTGCCACCACGCGTTGTAGCCGTGTCGATGCGATACGGACGCTTCACGCGTCGTGCGTTGCTGCCGGCCATGCAATTCGACGCCCGGTGCTCAAGCTGTCCGACGTGATGCCGTAAACAGGGCAAGATCAATCGTTCATCTAACGCACCATGGTTCGAATTCTGTACGCGGGGTATCTCGCGTTGGCGCTGTATCTGCTCTATCCGATGGTCCAGAACACGTTGACCTTCAGTGCCGACTGCGTACTCGACGCGTTGCCTGGCGGTACGCGCGATCGGCCGAAGCCTTCGGCAAGCGATGCGCGTGCGCATGCCGGCCGGTGCGTCGCGGCCACGCAGATCGCCGAGCGCTCGCCCGACATCCACTGATTTCAACTGATTCCAGCGATCGCGGCGCCGTCATGCACGGTGTGCAGGCCATTCGGCCAGGTTGATCGCCATGCAATGTGCGCCGATCATTGACGACATCACGGCGCGGATGTGCGACGACGGCGCGCGTCGGCCGCGCCACACGCGAACGGCGCCCGCGATCGCGTGCGGCGAAGCGTCAGTACGACGAGCGGTACGGCGTGCCCTGGTCGAAGCGGCTTTGCCAATGCGCGAGGTAGCGCGACGCGAGTTGCGGATTGTTCCAGACCACGACGACGTTTTCGGAATTGCGGCTGGCTGCCGAAGCGCTGTAGTTGAACGAGCCCGTCTCGACATGTTCGGCATCGATCACGAGGTACTTGTCGTGGTGGATCGCATAGGCGTCGATCGTGCGCGTCGGAATGCCCGCGTTGACGAGCAGGTTCAGCGCCTGCTTGCTGCTCTTCGCGCGATTGCCCTTGTCGTCCACGACGACCGCGACATTCACGCCGCGTCGCTTCGCGGCGAGCAGCGCGCGCGTGACGGGCGGCGACGTGAACGAGTAGGCGGCCACGCGAATCGAGGTGCGCGCGGCACCGATTGCCTTCAGCACGAGTGCCTCCGCACCGCCATCGGGCGAGAACGCCGATTCGACGGATTGCGTGGCGGGCGCTTCATGGGTCGGGGTCGGCAGCAGTTGCGCGATGAAGTCGAACGCCTGCTGCAGCAGCGATTCATTGTGCGTCTTGCCGAAGGCGGCGAAGGGTGTGGCGATGAGGGAAGCAGCGAGGCAGGCGGCGGCGAGGCGTTTGCGCGACAACATCTTGGACAGCGAATCTTTTTTGAGACAGCGGGCCGTGAGTGTAACGCAGACACGGCGGCGCGGTCACGCCCGGATGCGAATGGACGACAGCTGGATGGCTATTTGCAGCGCCCGACGTGGTGATGTTCATCATGCCGCGCGGCGCCTGCATCGGCTCGGCAGTCGTGCCGGGTGACGGAAGTCGATGCGGTGCGCGCATGTGCGCAGACGGCACGGTCCCTGCGTGACGAACGGCACGCACGTGCGGGCGCAGGGGCAATGCGGCGTGCGATCGACGAGACGGGAACGGCAGACAGGGCGCGGCAACACGAACGATGCGCGTCGAGCGAAGACGCATGCAACACGCGCACGCATGATGGCCGCGCCGCGCTGTCATGGGCGTACCCATGTTCGTACGACCGGCGCTCAGCGCGACGCGTCAGGCATCGTGCGTTCCGGCCACCTCGTGCGCGACCCAGCCGGGCCCGGGTTCCGGCTGCACGTGGCGCGGGTCGAGCGGCTCACCGCACGCCGAGCACACCGCGACCGCATGCATCAGCTGGCCACAGGTGCGATGGCGCAACTGCACCGGCGGCCCCTGGCCGTCGTCCTTCCAGCGATCGCCCCAGGTCATCAGCGCGAGCAGGGCCGGGTACAGGTCGAGGCCTTTTTCGGTCAACCGGTATTCGAAGCGCGGCGGGCGTTCCTGATACGCGCGCTTGACCAGTACGCCTTCGTCGACGAGGCGCGCGAGCCGCTCGGCCAGTACGTGACGCGTGAGGCCCAGTTGCATCTGGAATGCATCGAAGCGGCGGCAGCCGAGAAAGGCGTTGCGCAGGATCAGCATGGTCCAGCGATCGCCGAGCACGGCAAGCGTGCGCGCGACCGAGCAGTTCAGCGTACCGATGTCATCCCATTTCATGATCGAGTCTCGTGCGGCAGTTCAGCGAAGGAGCGGGTTCGATTATAGAACTGAGCTTCGGTTGCACCGGGCGCCGGCTGCATTGACAAGCCTGGCGCGCTTGTCAATAATCAGTTCCAATTTGGAACTTACTCGCGCGGCGACGCGCGTTCAATCAGGAGACAACCCGATGAATCCGCTTTCCCTGTCCGGTCTCGAACTGCTGCGCGCGGCGGCGGCGGGCGACGTGCCGCTCGCGTCGATCTCGGAGACGATGCCGATGCGGCCGCTGGGCGTCGAGCTCGGTTACGTGAAGTTTTCCGCGCGGGCGGACGGCCGGCACCTGAATCCGCTCGGCGGCGTGCACGGCGGATTCGCCGCGACGGTGCTCGACTCGGTCACGGGCTGCGCGGTGCATTCGATGCTCGACGCGGGCGTCGGCTACGGCACGGTCGACCTGCACGTGAAGATGCTGCGTCCCGTGCCGCGCGACGTCGACCTGATCGCCGAAGGGCGCGTGATTCACCTGTCGCGTTCGCTGGGCGTCGCCGAAGGCACGCTGAAAACGCCGGACGACAAGATCGTCGCGCATGCATCGGCGACCTGCTTCATTCAGCGGCCGCAGTAACGGGAGGCGTGGCGTCGTTACGCCCGGCGCGGCCGTCCGGCGCCATCCACCGGACGACGCGCGCGAAGGCGGCCGTATCCGTATCGGCGAGGGCTGAACGCACATCGAAGGCCGCCTGTAAGTGAACGCATCGGCCATCTGAAGCATTCGCTTCAGTGTGATAGCGTTTCTGCTTTCCACTGACGCGACAGGAACAGCATGGAATACCGCACACTCGGCGATTCGGGCATCGAGGTCAGCCTGATCGGTCTCGGCACGATGACGTGGGGCGAGCAGAATTCGGAGCGCGACGCGCACGAGCAGATCGATTACGCGCTCGGGCAGGGCGTCACGCTGATCGATGCCGCGGAAATGTATCCGGTTCCCCCGAAGCCCGATACCCAGGGCCGCACCGAGCAGTACATCGGCACCTGGCTCGCGCAGCATCGTGCGCAGCGCGACCGGATCGTGCTCGCGACGAAGATCGCGGGCCCGGCGCGGCAGCCGCACAATCCGCGCCATATTCGCGGCGAAGGCAACCAGTTCGACCGCAAGAACCTGACCGAGGCGCTCGACGGCAGCCTCAAGCGCCTGCAGACCGATTATGTCGACCTGTACCAGCTGCATTGGCCCGATCGCAGCACGACGACGTTCGGCCGCCCCGCGTATCCGTGGGTCGACGACGCGTATACGGTGCCGATCGAGGAAACGCTCGGCGTGCTCGCGGAATTCGTGAAGGCCGGCAAGATCCGCGCGATCGGCGTGTCGAACGAAACGCCGTGGGGCGTCGCGCAGTTCCTGCGCGCGGCCGAGAAGCTCGGGCTGCCGCGCATCGCGAGCATCCAGAATCCGTACAGCCTGCTGAACCGCACGTTCGAGAACGGCCTGTCCGAATTCACGCATCGCGACGGCATTGGCCTGCTCGCGTATTCGCCGCTCGCGTTCGGCTGGCTGTCCGGCAAGTACGAGAACGGCGCGCGTCCGGCCGGCGCGCGCATCACGCTGTTCGAGCGCTTCCAGCGTTACAGCAAGCCGCAGGCGGTCGAAGCGACGTCACGCTACGTCGCGCTTGCGCAGCGCCACGGGCTGTCGCCCGCGCAGCTCGCGCTCGCGTTCGTCAACAGCCGGCCGTTCGTGCGCAGCAACCTGGTCGGGGCGACATCGCTCGCGCAACTGAAGGAGAACATCGGCAGCATCGGCGTGAAGCTGTCCGACGAGATCCTCGCCGAGATCGACGCGCTGCACGAGCTGCAGCCGAATCCGGCGCCGTAAACGTCACGGTAAATGGCGCGCGGCACGGATGCCGCGCCGTCGTTTTGTTCGCGAGCGCGGTCAGCGCATCCCGAGCCGCGTGCGCGCGACCAGCAGTGCGATGAGACTCAACACGGCGCAACCGATCAGGTACAGCGCCGGCGACAGCCGGTTGCCGGTCGCGCTGATCAGCCACGTGATCACGAACGGCGCGAAGCCGCCGAACAGCGTGACGCCCGTGTTGTAGCTGACGGCGAGACCGGTCGCACGGGTCTGCGACGGAAACAGCTCGGCCATCAGCGCCGGCAGCGCGCCGCAGTACGTCGCCTTCAGCAGGCCGATCCAGATCAGCGCGGCGAGCATCGTCGCGAACGACGCGTGATGCGTGAGCCACGCGAACGTCGGCCAGACGGTGACGAGCATCAGCACGGCGGCTGCCGCCATCACGCGGATCCGTCCGGTGCGATCGGACAGGTGGCCGACGAGCGGCGTGACGAGCGTCAGCACGAAACCGGTCGCGAGCGTCGCCGCGAAGCCCGTCGATGCCGGCAGCCCGAGCTGCTTGATCGCGTACGTCGGCATGTACAGCACCATGTAGTTGATCGCGGTCGAGATCACGAGCACGCCGATCGACAGCAGCACGCGCATCTTCTGGTCCGCGAACAGTTCGCGCACGGGCGCTTCCGAGCGCGCCTGCGTCTTGAACTCGATGCCTTCGTCGACGTAGCGGCGGATGTAGAGCCCGACCGGGCCGATCGCGAGGCCGAACAGGAACGGCACGCGCCAGCCCCAGCTTTCGAGTTGCGCGGTGCTCAGCGTCGACGTCAGCAGTGCACCGAAGCCCGATGCGAGCAGCGTCGCGAGACCCTGGCTCGCGAACTGCCAGCTCGACATGAAGCCGCGCCGCTGCGGCGCGTGTTCGACGAGGAACGCGGTCGAGCTCGCGAATTCGCCGCCGGCGGAAAAACCCTGCATCAGCCGCGACAGCATGATCCCGAGCGGCGCGAGGATGCCGATCGACGCATAGGTCGGCATCAGCGCGATCAGCAGCGTGCCGGCCATCATCATCGCGATCGACAGCAGCAGCGACGCCTTGCGGCCCGCGCGGTCCGCGTAGGCGCCGAGCACGAAGCCGCCGATCGGCCGGATCAGGTAGGACAGCCCGAACGTGCCGAGCGTGAGCAGCAGCGAGGTCGCCTCGCTCGTCGCGGGGAAGAACAGCTTGGCGATCGTCACCGCGAAAAAGCCGTAGACGATCAGGTCGAACCATTCGAGCGCGTTGCCGATCGACGCGGCGAAGATGATGCGGCGGATCTTCGCGGTGCTGGGGCGCGCGGCGTCCTGCGAGGTCAGGGTGTTCGTATTCATCGTGTGAGCAGTCCCGAGAAAGGGGGCGAAGCGCGTTACAGGGCGGCGCCGGCCGCGGCGGGTGCCGCGCGGCGAACGGGCGGCGCGGCGTCGCCGAGATCCCAGAAGAGGCCGGCCATCATCTGCAGTCCTTCCCGCACGACGCTCGCGAGCAGGTGCTCGTCGGGCGCGTGCTGCGAGCACGCCGGATACGAGTGCGGCACCCACAGGGTCGGCAGCCCGAGCGTGTCGGCGAACACTTCGTTCGGCAGCGTGCCGCCGAGGTTCGGCAGGATCGCGGGCTTCTTGCCGGTCGTGCGCGCGAGCGACGCGACGGCCCAGCGGACCCACGGATCGTCCGGCGGCAGACGCGTCGCCGGTGCGCCGCGTTCGACGTCGATCTCGATGTCGGCGAAGCCGTGCGCATCCAGATGCGCGCGCAGGTGCGCATGCAGCGCCTCCCAGTCGGTGCCGACCACGAAACGCAGCTGGCAATGGGCATACGCGACGGGTGGAATAGCATTGACCGGATGGTCGGGATTACCGGCCTTGAACGCGAGGATCTCGAACGTATTCCAGCCGAACACGCGCTCGGCGGCAGAGAGGCCCGGCTCACCCCAGTCGGCGTCGAGCGCTGGGTCGCCGGGGCCGCCACCGGCGGACAGGTCGGCGAGCGCGGCGCGCACGGCGGCCGGGATCGGCGGCGGGCGCAGCCCCGCGACGCGGATCGCGCCGCGCGCGTCGACGAGGCTTGCGAGCGCATTCGCGAGCACGGTCGCCGGGTTGCGCAGCAGGCCGCCCCAGTTGCCCGAGTGATGGCCGCCGTCGCGGGCGCGCAGGCTGAGCTTGAAGTTGACGGAGCCGCGCGAGCCGAGGAACACGGTGGGGCGTTCGGCGGTGACGCGCGGCCCGTCGGACGCGATCAGCACGTCGGCCGCGAGCGTGTCGCGCTCCTGGCGGCACAGTGCGTCGAGGCCCGGCGACCCCGTTTCCTCGCCCATCTCGATCAGCAGTTTCGCGTTGAAGCCGAGCCGGCCGCCGCGCGCGGCGAGCACGCTCGCCAGCGCGGCCAGGTTGATCGTGTGCTGCCCCTTGTTGTCGGCACTACCGCGGCCGTACCAGCGATCGCCGTCGACGGTCAGCGTCCACGGCGACAGCGGCGCGCGCCATTGCGCGTCGTAGCCGCGCACGACGTCGCCGTGGCCGTAGATCAGCACGGTCGGCAGTGCGTCGTCCTCGTGGCGCGAGGCCAGCAGGAACGGGCCGCCGCCGTCGGCCGGATTCTCGACGATCCGCGGCGTGAAGCCGAGGCGCGCGGCCTCCGGTGCGATCTCGTCGGTCAGGTAGGCGCGCAGCGCGGCGCCCGAGCCGCTGTCCTGGCTTTCGGTGCGCAGGCCGACGCGGCGGCTCAGGGTCGTGAAGAACGCGCCCGATTCGAACTGGTTCAGCGCGTGCTGGATGGCGGCGGTACGGCTCAAGACGGTCTCCTGTATCGGTTTTCCGGCGGGCGCGGCGCGCACGACCGGGAGTGCGATCGATTCTAGGAAGCGGTTTTTTTTGTCACAATGATCGAATTTCGAACATTTCTTTGCCGAAAAGGCAAAGCGGAGCGGCCTGGGCGACGGGCCCGGGGACAGAACGATGGCGGCTTTCCTGCATGGTCTTGCGCTGCGGTATTTCGTCGAAGTCGCGCGCACCGGCTCGATCAGCGACGCATCGGCGCGGCTGCACGTGGCCGTCTCGGCGATCAGCCGGCAGATCGCGAAGCTCGAGAGCGAACTCGGCGCGCCGCTGTTCGAGCGCCGGCCGCGCGGGATGGCGCTGTCGGAGGCCGGCGAACGGTTGCTGGGCTTCGCGCAGCGCAGCCTGCTGGAGGCCGAGCACGTGATGAAGGAAATCGGCGGGCTGGAGGCGCTGCACGGCAGCCTGCTGAAGGTCGCCTGCTCGGAAGGGTTCGCGATCGATTTCCTGCCGGGTGCGCTCGCGGGCTTCAAGGCGCGCCACCCGGGCGTCGATTTCTCGGTGTGGGTCGTGTCGCCGGCGGAGGCGACGCGGCGCGTGCGCGACGGCGATGCCGACATCGGGCTGACGTTCAGCCTGGCGCCGGAGCAGGGCGTACGCGTCGAACACACGGAGCGTGCGCCGGTCTTCGCGCTCGTGCGGCGCGACCATCCGCTCGCGGCGCGCGATTCGGTGTCGCTCGCCGATGTCGCCCGGCACCCGCATGTGCTGCCCGAGGCCGGCACGACGGTGCGACAGCTGATCGACATCGCGTGCGTGCTCGACGGGCTCATGCTCGAGCCGGAACTGACCAGCAACAACACCGCGGTGATGTACCGCTACGCGCAGCGTACCGGTGCGGTCATGTTCACCGGGCTGCTGTCGGTACGGGACCGCTTCGACGCGGACGGCTTCGTCGTCGTGCCCGTCACGAACCCCCAGCTGCGCGAGCGCAGCATCCAGGTGCAGACCATGGCGGGGCGCGATCTGCCCGCGTCGGTGCGCGCGTTTCGCGACCATCTGATCGACGTGATGAGCGCCGCGTCGCCGCCGCCGGTTGCCGCGCGCGGCCCGGGACGCCCGGGCGTGAGATAATCGCGAATCCGCCTTCCGTGCCCGTGCGGCTCGCCGAGCCGCATCGCCCCTGTTCGACGCCAAATTGAAGAACCTGATTGTCACCCTCGATCGCGCCGGCGAGTTCGACGAGATCATCGACGTGCGCACGCCGCTCGAGTTCGCCGAGGATCACATCCCCGGCGCGCTGAACGCGCCCGTGCTCAGCAACGAGGAGCGCGTGATCGTCGGCACGATGTACCGTCAGGTGTCGCCGTATGAAGCGACGCGCGTCGGCGCGGCGATGGTCGCACGCAACATCGCGCGCCATCTCGACACCACGTTTGCAGACCGTCCGCGCAACTGGCGGCCGCTGATCTACTGCTGGCGCGGCGGCAAGCGCTCGGGTTCGATGACGACCTGGTTCAACCTGATCGGCTGGCAGGCGCGCCAGCTCGACGGCGGCTACAAGGCGTACCGCCACTCGGTGTGCGCGACGCTCGACACGCTGCCGACGCGGTTTCGCTACATCGCGCTCGTCGGTCATACCGGCTGCGGCAAGACGCGGCTGCTGAACGCGCTGCGCGACGAAGGGGCGCAGACGCTCGATCTCGAAGCGCTCGCGCGCCATCGCGGCTCGCTGCTCGGCGCGCTGCCGGGCAAGCCGCAGCCGTCGCAGAAGGGCTTCGATTCGGGGCTCGTCGAGACACTCGGGCGTTTCGACCCCGAATGGCCGGTGTTCGTCGAATCGGAAAGCCGCAGGATCGGGCTCGTGCACCTGCCGATCGCGTTGATCGACGCGTTTCACGCCGGGCCGTGGGTGCAGGTCGAGGCGGCGCACGACGAACGCATCGCGTTTCTCCTTGACGACTATGCCCACCTGTTCGACGAGCCGGCCGCGTTCAAGGCGCAGCTCAAGCGGCTGATCGGCCTGCACAGCCGTGACGAGGTGGCGCACTGGCATGCGCTGATCGATGCCGACGCGCGGGCCGAGCTGTTCACCGAACTGATCGACAAGCATTACGATCCCGCCTATGCGCGCACCTACCGCGCCACGTACAACAAGCCGAACCGCGCACTGGCGTTTACTTTCCAGCCGAATGCGGCCGACGGGCGCGAGCAGGCGCGCGCGCTGCTCGACGCGCTCGCGCAGGCCGGGCTGCCGGCCTCGCCCGCCGCCGGCGGGGCGGCGCGAGCGGCCACCGACCACAACCCTACGACCACCGCACGATGACGACCACACGCACCCAACCCAGTCCGGCGCTCGGCTGCCTGACCTTCCTGCTGATCGCGGTCGCGGGACTGTTCTACGTGAAATGGTTCCCGTACTACAACAAGGCGTTCGTCGCCGCCGAGCATCATTCGATCGGCCAGTCGATCCTGATGGGCACGTCGGCGAGCGCGCCCGAGCCGTCGCTGAAGGCGGCGCTCGACTACGCATGGGCGTATGGCAAGGCGATCTGGCAGGCCATGGTGCTTGGCCTGCTGCTCGGCTCGGCCGTCCAGGCGCTGCTGCCCGCGCACTGGGTCGCGCGCGTGCTCGGCCGCACGGGCTTCGGCAGTGTCGCCGCGGGCGGCCTGCTGTCGCTGCCGGGCATGATGTGCACGTGCTGCGCGGCGCCGGTCGTCGCGGGCCTGCGTGCGCGGCACGCGTCGCCGGGCGGCGCGGTCGCGTTCTGGCTTGGCAACACGGTGCTGAATCCGGCCGCGCTGGTGTTCATGGGCTTCGTGCTCGGCTGGCACTGGAGCGCGTTGCGGCTCGTGCTCGGCATCGCGATGGTGTTCGGGATCGGCTATCTGCTGAACCGCATCGCGCGTCCGGAGGACCGCAGTATCGACGACGCGCAACTCGCCGCGCTGGTGGCCGAACAGGCTGCCGCCGGCAATCCGTTCGTCCGCTGGATGAAGCTGCTCGCACGCATGGCCGTGCGGCTCGTGCCCGAATACATCGTGCTCGTGCTGCTGCTCGGCGCGGCGCGCGCGTGGCTGTTCCCGCATATCGGCCCGGACATCGGCAACCATCTCGGCTGGATCATCGCGTTCGCGGTCGCGGGGACGTTGTTCGTGATCCCGACGGCCGGTGAAGTGCCGATCATCCAGGCGATGCTGTCGCTCGGCATGGGCGTCGGCCCGGCCGCCGCGCTGCTGATGACGCTGCCGCCGATCAGCGTGCCGTCGCTCGCGATGCTCGCGCGGTCGTTCAAGCCTTACATGCTGGCGATCGTCACGGGCCTCGTCGTCGTGTTCGGGATCGTGAGCGGGCTGCTCGCGATCGCATTCGGGTTCTGACGGACTCGCGGACGGGACGGCGAGCGGGCGCGACGGCCGGACAAGTCCGGCTCGCGTGGCCGATCGAGGCGCGGGGCACGACATGCCCGGCTGCCTGCGACCGGACCCTGCGCGATGGCCGCCGCGGCGTGCGCCGACCGGTCCCGTCGCATGACCGTCGTATTCATCCGGCGCCGCCGCCTCACGCGCGCGGTGCCCTTTACAAGAAGCAAACAGGAAAACGCATGACCCAACCGAAGATTCATCCTCGACTCGAAAAGGCGCTGACGCGTGGCGATCTCGCGATCCGCCAGGCCAATTCCGCGCGGGCCACTGCCGTGCTGAACGCGCTCGGCACGATGATCATCGAAGCCTCCGCCACGATCGGCGTCGAGGCCAGCATCGAGATTCCGCAGGGCGACCGCATCTACGATCCGGTGAACGGCCTGTGGCCGCAGAAGATGCTGGTGTCGTTCGACGGTCCGGTCGACGAAGCCGACGCCGAAGAATTGCGCGCGGTCTATCTGGTTGCCGACGATCCGGGTACGCAGTTCCGCGTCGAATGGCATCGCGCGGACGGCAAGCTCGGCCGCCACGAAGGCGGCCCGCTGGCGACCGTCGCATTCCTGACCGACGTCGAGATTCCGTGGAGCGACGACGACGAGTAACGCCGCCGCCGCTTCGTCGCAGCGAGCCGGCGCGCCGTGCGCGTCGGCCGTCAGCGCATCATGCGCCGCCGGAACAGCCACGCGGAGACGATGAATCCGCCGACCGCATAACCGGCGAGCACCGCGAGATGCAGGCCGGCGTCCGTCGCCGGCCGGCCGAGCATCGCGGGCCGGATCAGTTCGACCGCGTTGGCGAGCGGCAGCACGTGCGCGGCATGCTGCGCGATCGGCGGCAACTGCGTGATCGGGAAGAACACGCCCGACAGCAGCAGCATCGGCGTCAGCACGAGCGTCTGATAGAACATGAAGAAGTCGTAGGACGGCGCGAGCGCGGTGACGATCATCGCGGTGCTCGCGAACGCGAGGCCGGCGAGCACGATCACGGGTAGCGCCGCGAGCATCGACGGAAAGCGCGCATAGCCGAGCAGGCCCGCGACGAGCATGATCGCGACGCCCGACAACAGCGCCTTGCTCGCCGCCCAGACGATCTCCCCGAGCACGATGTCGCCCAGCGCGAGCGGCGTGTGCATGATCGCTTCCCAGGTGCGCTGCACGTGCATCCGCGAGAAGCCCGAATACATCGACTCGAAGCTCGCGGACATCATCACGCTCGAACCGACCGTGCCGGCCGCGAGGAACGCGATATACGACACGCCGTCGACGTGGCCGAGCATCAGGCCGAGCCCGAATCCCAGCCCGAACAGGTAGATCATCGGATCGGCGAGATTGCCGAACAGCGACGCGAGCGCGAGCTTGCGCCACACGAGGTAGTTGCGCCGCCACACGGCGATCCAGTTGGTGGCATTCGCGGGCAGCGCGACTGCGAAGCGTGATTCGCGTGGCGGTGCGGACGGCGCGGCGGCGGAATAGTTGCGTGCGTCCATGATCGATCAGTCCTGCATTTCGCGGCCCGTGAGCCGCAGGAACACGTCTTCCAGATTGGCCGGACGATGCAGATAGCGCAATCCCGTGCGACCCTTGAGCCGGGCGCTGAGCGGCTCGGGATCGCTCACGTAGCAGAACAGCGTCTCGCCGCTGATCTCGGTGCGTTTCGCGAACGGCGTCAGCTCGTCGCGCAGCGCGACCGGGTCCGGCCCGTAGATCTCGATCACGTCGCAGCCGATCTCCGATTCGATCAGCGCGTGCGGCGCGCCTTCGGCGATCTTGCGGCCTTCCTCGATCACGCACAGCCGGTCGCACAGGCGCTCGGCTTCCTCCATGAAATGCGTGGTGATCAGGATCGTCTTGCCGCGCGCGAGCAGCGAACGCAAGCGCTCCCACATCAGGTGCCGCGCCTGTGGATCGAGCCCCGTCGTCGGCTCGTCGAGCACCAGCACGTCCGGATCGTTGACGAGCGCGCGCGCAAGCGTCAGGCGGCGCTTCATCCCGCCCGACAGCTCGCCGACCTTCGCATCGGCCTTGTTCTCCAGCTTCGCGAATTCCAGCAGCGGCTGCACCAGCGCGCGTGAAGCCTGCGCCGACATCCCGAAATAGCGGCTGAACACGAGCAGGTTTTCGCGGACCGTGAAGTCGGGGTCGAGGTTGTCGAACTGCGGGACGACGCCGACGCGCTGGCGCGCATGCCGCGCGCGCGACGGAACCGGTTCGCCGCACAGTGAAATGGTGCCGGCGTTGGGATACACGAGGCCGAGCAGCATTTTCAGCGTCGTGGTCTTGCCGGCGCCGTTCGGCCCGAGCAGGCCGTAGCATTCGCCGGCCTGCACGTGGAAGGACAGGCCGTTGACGACGAGCTTGTCGCCATAGCGCTTTTCGACGTTCCGGAAATCGATCGGTGCAACGGACATGGGCAGGTTGTCGTTGTAGGCAGGCGCGGACGCGTTTCGCGGCCGGCCGGATGGGCATGCCGCTCGGCGAACGGATCGGGCGAATGCGTGTCACATGGGCATGACCGGGGCGAACGCACGTCGAGGACACGGACGGGCCATTCTAGTGCATCGGCTGCGTCTCATCAGGGCGCACACGCGCGCGACGGTGCATGCGCGCACGGATCGTGCACCGCATCATCGCCGACGCGCCCCGCGTGGCGAATCAGCGTTTTCCATCCCTTGCGTCCGGAATTGCGGCGCACCATGATGAGTGCATAGGGCACGTTGTCGCGATAGGGAGGTCTCATGGCTAGCTACAACAAGATTCTGCTGTGCTACGACGGCACGCTCGAAGGACGCAAGGCCTTGCGGTGCGGTGCGAATCTCGCGCTGGACCTGAAGGCGGAAACGCATTTGCTGTCGGTCGTCGACATGCGCTCGAGCATCGCGCAAAGCGCGGGGCTGCTGACCGACGTCGCCTGCGGCCGCTTCGAGGAAACCGCGCGCGAGATCCTGCAGGAAGGCGTGAACTGGCTGCGCGAGCGCGGCGTCCAGGCGGAAGGCCATTTTGCGTTCGGTTATCCGATCGACGAAATCGCGAATCTCGCGACCGAGTTGAAGGCCGACCTCGTCGTTGTCGGCCATCGGTGCCGCAGCGGATTGTCGAGATGGTGGATGGGGTCGGGCAATACGCAACTGCTCGATCGCGTGAACTGCAGCATTCTGGTCGCGTGTTCGTCGGCTGAAGAGCAAAAGGCCGAGATCGCGCGCGAACGCGAAGCGGCCACCGCGAGCGGCAAGTGACACTGTGATCGTGTGACCGGCCGGGTTGTCCTGCGATCCGCGCCGGTCGCTCGCCATTGCCGCCGCAGCGGCATCGATCCCGATCGCGACCGCTCACGCGTGCAGGTCGATCGCGGACAGCTTCCACGAAAACAGGCCAAAGCGGTGGAAGATCGCCGCATAGCGCGTGCCGTCGGCACTGCGCTGGTAGGTCACGACAAATTCATCGATATTCCGGTAGCCGGCGCTCGTTTGCTGCGGATGGCGCGTGTCGCCCGGGCCGGCTGGCGCGGATGCGGGGGCCGGCGTGGACGCGACCGAGGCGGAGGCATTGCTGCCCGGTACGGGTGTGCTCGCCGGATTGGCCGGCGGTGCGGCCGATGCGCTGCCAGGCGCACCGCCTGACGGCGGGCCCGACCATTCGGGTGGCCGCTCGCCCGGATTGCCGCGCGGGGGAATGCCGCTCATCAGCGCCGCGACGCCTTCCGGCGTCGCATACGCATCGACGAGCGGGCCGATCAATGCAGAGCCGATCAGCGCGCCGATCACCGCGAACGGGTTGTCCTTCTTCACCGCGTCGATCCGGTGCATCAACTCTTCCGTGACCTGCTGCTTCAGGCTGATGCGCAGCGACGGAAAATCGACATATTCGCTGACCGATTGCGCATCGCGCGCATCGATCGCCGATTTCAGGCGACCGAGCGCGACATACGGCGATGCGTACGCATAGCCGATCGCCACCAAAACGGCGACGGCCAGCACGACGATCAGCAGGGGCTTGAGCCGCCACGCGCGGCCCGAAGATCCAGTCACGATGCCTCCGATGCGGACAGGTTCCGCAATCAGAGACCGCCGTGCGTGGCCGATCGTTCCTCGTCGATGCAGCGATCGATCATCCGGCACACGGCATCGATCGTCCCGACCATGATCAGGCGCGACCGGCCGTGATAAACGCGCACGGGGGCACGGCGCGCCGGTTCCGTGTGGTGCAGGCCGGCGTTCAGCGAGACCCGTGCGAAGGCGGGAAGCGCTGAGGGCAGCAGCGACGCCTGCCGTTCAACTGCGACTTCTTGGCTCACCACGGGCGCCGCGGCGGACAGCGGCGCGCAGGGCGTGCGGCCGCGCAGGTGACGCAGGCGGCCGAATTGACGGAAAGGCAGCAAACGGGAAAGGCGTTCCATGATGTTCTCCTCAGCGAGACCGATTGTCAGAGTTCGCCCGAGCGGATCAGCCCGACGGCGATGCCTTCCAGCGCGAATTCCGCGCTGCCGGCCTTGACGAAGATGTTTTCGTAATCCGGGTTCTCCGCGATCAGCTCGAGGCCGCCTGGCCGGCGCATCAGGCGCTTGACCGTGACGTCGTCGCCAAGCCGCGCGACGATGATCTGGCCGTCCTTCGCTTCCGTGCGCTTCTGCACGGCGAGGAGGTCGCCGTCGAGAATGCCGGCGTCGCGCATCGACAGGCCGCGCACCTTCAGCAGGTAGTCGGGCTTGCTGGTGAACAGCGCGGGATCGCACGCGTAATGCTGCGAGATGTGCTCCTGCGCGAGGATCGGGCTACCGGCCGCCACCCGGCCGACGAGCGGCAGCGACAGTTGCATCAGGCCGGCATGCGGCAGCGTGAACTGATGGGGGGCGTCGTCGATGCCGAGCAGGCGGATGCCGCGCGACGCGCCGGCGGCCAGCTCGATCACCCCTTTGCGCGCCAGCGCACGGAGGTGTTCCTCGGCCGCATTCGGCGAGCTGAAGCCCAGCTCTGCCGCGATCTCGGCGCGCGTGGGCGGGAAACCGGAGCGCTCGATCGCGCGGCGGATCAAGTCGAACACTTGCTGCTGACGGGCGGTGAGTTTGGTCATGGCTGAACTGTATGGATAGACAGTGAGCTGTATTTTTATACAGTACTTCGCGAATTTCAAGTGTTACTTGAAGTTCGATGCGATCGCGCCGGTTCCGACGTGATTTCGTGACGCCCGGACGCCGGTTCATCTGCCTCTACCGTCCATCCCGTCTGCGTTAGCACTTTTGGGTATTAAAAAATAAGGAACGATTATTTTTAATCATGTAACCCGTTCGCTAGACTGGCCCGACATCGCAATACCGACAACACTGGAGAACCAAGGATGGCGAAGCGCAATACGGGGCTGGTGGGCGGAGTGGGCCGCCTGATCGCAACACTCGCGCTGGGCGCGGCGGCGGCGCTGGGCGTCGCGACGCATGCCCAGGCCGATACGACGTTCCTGAACGTGTCCTACGACCCGACGCGCGAGTTGTACCAGGACTTCAACCAGGCGTTCGGCAAGGCGTGGAAGGCGCAGACGGGCGAGACGGTCAACTTCAAGCAGTCGCACGGCGGCTCGGGCGCGCAGGCGCGCTCGGTGCTCGACGGCCTGCAGGCCGACGTCGTGACGCTGGCGCTCGCCTACGACATCGACGCGATCGCCAACAAGGGGCTCGTCAACAAGGACTGGCAGAAGCGCCTGCCCGACAACGCATCGCCGTACACGTCGACGATCGTGTTCCTGGTGCGCAAGGGCAACCCGAAAGGGATCAAGGACTGGGATGACCTGACCAAGCCGGGCATCTCGATCGTCACGCCGAACCCGAAGACGTCGGGCGGGGCGCGCTGGAACTACCTGGCCGCATGGGCATACGCGGTCCACAAGCCGGGCGGCAACGAGCAGAGCGCGAAGGAATTCGTGACGAAGCTCTACAAGAATGCGGGCGTGCTCGACTCGGGCGCGCGCGGTGCGACGACGAGCTTCGTGCAGCGCGGGATCGGCGACGTGCTGATCGCGTGGGAGAACGAGGCGTTCCTGTCGATCAAGGAATTCGGCACCGACAAGTTCGAGATCGTCGTGCCGTCGGTGAGCATCCTGGCCGAGCCGCCCGTTGCCGTGGTCGACAAGGTGGTCGACAAGAAGGGCACGCGCAAGCTGGCCGAGGCCTACCTGAATTTCCTGTACAGCCCGCAGGGCCAGGAAATCGCGGCGCGCAACTACTACCGTCCGCGTTCGAAGAACGTGCCGGCGGACCTGACGAAGCAGTTTCCGAAGCTGAAGCTGTACACGGTCGACGACACGTTCGGCGGCTGGACGAACGCGCAGAAGACGCATTTCGCGGACGGCGGCGTGTTCGACTCGATCTACAAGCCGCAGTAACACCAGGCAGCAAACCACAACGACAGCGGCGCGCCACGACAGCGCGCCGCATCCCCGACGGCCCGCCGGCGCGACTCCCCGCGCCGGCGTTTGCGTCGGACCCGTGAGCAGCAACGACCCAGCAAGAGCATCCGATGACGACGTACACCTTTCGCAAGCCGAGCGCGCTGCCCGGTTTCGGCGTGACGCTCGGCATCACGGTGGCCTATTTGAGCCTCGTGGTGCTGATTCCGCTCGCCGCCACGTTCCTGAAGACCGCGACGCTGTCGTGGGACCAGTTCGTCACCGCCGTCGCGTCGCCGCGCGTACTCGCGTCGTACCGGCTGACGTTTGCCTCCGCGCTCGGCGGTGCGGTGATCAATGCCGTGTTCGGTTTTCTCGTCGCGTGGGTGCTGGTGCGCTACACGTTCCCGTTCAAGCGGCTCGTCGACGCGATCGTCGACCTGCCGTTCGCGCTGCCGACGTCGGTCGCCGGCATCTCGCTTGCCGCCGTCTACGCGACCAACGGCTGGGTGGGCCAGTATCTCGCGCCGTTCGGCATCAAGATCGCGTTCACGCCGGTCGGCGTGCTGGTGGCGCTGACCTTCATCGGGCTGCCGTTCGTCGTGCGCACCGTGCAGCCCGTGCTCGAGGATTTCGAGCGCGAGCAGGAAGAGGCCGCCGCGTGCCTCGGCGCAACGCGCTGGCTGACGTTCCGCCGCGTCGTGCTGCCGGCCGTGCTGCCCGCGCTGCTCACCGGCTTCGCGCTGGCGTTCGCGCGCGCGCTCGGCGAGTACGGGTCGGTGATCTTCATCGCCGGCAACGTGCCGATGAAATCCGAGATCACGTCGCTGCTGATCATCACGAAGCTCGAGCAGTACGACTACGCGGGCGCGACCGCGCTGGCGGTCGTGATGCTGGTCGTGTCGTTCCTGATGCTGCTGCTCATCAACACGCTGCAGTGGTATCTGCAGCGCCGCACGAGCAAGGGCGCGAGCGGCCCCGCGCCCGCGACCGTCACCGTTGCCGCGACTGCCGCCGGAGGCCAGCAATGAGCCAGGAGTCCACCGCCGTGCTGAACAACCCGTCCGCCGCGCGCGTGCGCGCCGCGAAACAACCGGATCCCGTCAGCGAGCCGCGCGCCGTGCGCTGGCTGCTCATCGGCGTCGCGCTGGCGTTCCTCGCGTTCTTCCTCGTCGTGCCGCTCGCCGCGGTGTTCTTCGAGGCGCTGCGCAAGGGCGTCGGCTTCTATCTCGAATCGCTCGCGGATTCCGACGCATGGTCGGCGATCAAGCTGACGCTGACCGTCGCCGTGATCGCGGTGCCGCTGAACCTCGTGTTCGGCGTGTGCGCGTCGTGGGCGATCGCGAAGTTCGAATTCCGCGGCAAGGCGTTGCTGACGACGCTGATCGACCTGCCGTTCTCCGTGTCGCCGGTGATCTCGGGCCTCGTCTACGTGCTGCTGTTCGGTGCGCAGGGCTGGCTCGGGCCGTGGCTGCAGGGCCACGACGTGCAGATCATCTTCGCGGTGCCGGGCATCGTGCTCGCGACGATCTTCGTCACGTTCCCGTTCGTCGCGCGTGAACTGATCCCGCTGATGCAGGCGCAGGGCACCGACGAGGAGGAGGCCGCGCGCGTGCTGGGCGCATCGGGCTGGCAGATCTTCCGGCGCGTGACGCTGCCGAACGTGAAGTGGGGCCTGCTGTACGGCGTGATCCTGTGCAATGCGCGCGCGATGGGCGAGTTCGGCGCGGTGTCGGTCGTGTCCGGCCACATCCGCGGCGTGACCGACACGATGCCGCTGCACGTCGAGATCCTGTACAACGAATACAACTTCGCGGCGGCGTTCGCGGTGGCGTCGGTGCTGGCGCTGCTCGCGCTCGTCACGCTCGCGCTGAAGCTGCTCGCCGAGCGTCACCTCGCCGCCGAACTGGCCGGCGCACGCGATGACGTTCCCGCTCATGCCGGCCCCGCCGCCGCCATTTCGTCGAAATCGTAAAGAGGCAACCAGAATGGGTATCACCGTCCGTCACCTTCAGAAGCGCTTCGGCGATTTCACCGCGCTCGACAACGTGTCGCTCGACTTTCCGCCGGGCGAGCTCGTCGCACTGCTCGGGCCGTCCGGTTGCGGCAAGACCACGCTGCTGCGCGTGATCGCGGGCCTCGAGCACGCGGACGCCGGCCAGGTCGTGCTGCAAGGGCTCGACGTCGCGTCGGTCGGCGCGCGCGAGCGCCAGGTCGGTTTCGTGTTCCAGCATTACGCGCTGTTCCGCCACATGACCGTGTTCGAGAACGTCGCGTTCGGGCTGCGCGTGAAGCCGCGCCGCGAGCGGCCGTCGGAAGCCGTGATCCGCGAGAAAGTGCACGAACTGCTGAAGCTCGTGCAGCTCGACTGGCTTGCGCAGCGCTACCCGTCCGAGCTGTCGGGCGGCCAGCGTCAGCGGATCGCGCTGGCCCGCGCGCTCGCGGTCGAGCCGAAGGTGCTGCTGCTCGACGAGCCGTTCGGCGCGCTCGACGCGAAGGTGCGCAAGGAACTGCGCGGCTGGCTGCGGCGCCTGCACGACGACCTGCACATCTCGACGATCTTCGTCACGCACGACCAGGAGGAGGCGCTGGAAGTGGCCGACCGGATCGTCGTGCTGAACCGCGGTCACGTGGAGCAGGTCGGCAGCCCGCAGGACGTCTACGATCATCCGCAAAGCGCGTTCGTCTACGAATTCCTCGGTGCGGCGAACCGGTTGCCGGGCACGGTCGCCGGGCGCGGCTTCGTGGCCGAGGGGGCGGCCGCGCCGATCGCGGTCGACGCCGATTTCGCGGGTCCCGCGAACGCATACGTGCGGCCGCACGACCTGCAGCTGTGGCCGGCCGGCGACGACCATCGCGACGGCATCGCGGTCGACGTGCGCCGCGTGATCCCGCTCGGCGGCTCGGTGCGGGTCGAACTCGAGGCGCGCACGGGCGGCGCACTCGAAGCGGAACTCGATCGCGACGCGTGGCGTGCGCTCGCGCTGCAGGTCGGCGACGGCGCGACGGCCGTGCCGCGCGCGGTCCGCGTGTTTCCCGCGCACTGACGCCCCGACGCGGTAAAGAGAAGAGGGCGGATACCGCTCCGAATCGACATTCAAACAACGACAGCCTAAGAGGCATACCCATGAATTTTCAGCAATTGCGTTTCGTGCGCGAGGCCGTGCGCCAGAACATGAACCTGACGGAAGTCGCGAACGTGCTGTACACGTCGCAGTCGGGCGTGTCGAAGCAGATCAAGGATCTCGAGGATGAACTGGGCGTCGATATCTTCATCCGGCGCGGCAAGCGGCTCACGGGGCTCACGGAGCCCGGCAAGGCCGTGCACCAGCTGATCGAGCGGATGCTGCTGGATGCGGAAAACCTGCGCCGCGTCGCGCGCCAGTTCGCGGACCAGGACAGCGGCCACCTCGTCGTCGCGACGACGCACACGCAAGCGCGCTACGCGCTGCCGAAGGTGATCCGCCAGTTCACCGAGGTGTTTCCGAAGGTGCATCTCGCGCTGCGCCAGGGCAGCCCGCAGCAGATCGCGCAGATGATCCTGAACGGCGAAGCCGATCTCGGCATCTCGACCGAGGCGCTCGATCGCTATCCGGACATCGTCACGTTCCCGTGCTATTCGTGGCACCACACGGTCGTCGTGCCGAAGGGGCATCCGCTCGTCGGTCGCGAGAACCTGACGCTCGACGAAATCGCCGAGTACCCGATCATCACGTATGACCAGGACTTCACGGGCCGCTCGCACATCGACCAGGCATTCGCGCAGGCCGGCGCCGTGCCCGACGTCGTGCTGACTGCAATCGACGCGGACGTGATCAAGACCTACGTCGAGCTCGGGATGGGGATCGGCGTCGTCGCGGCAATGGCCTTCGATCCGCAGCGCGACACCGGGCTCGTCGCGCTCGACACGCAGCACCTGTTCGAGGCGAGCACGACGCGGGTCGGGTTGCGCAAGGGCGCATTCCTGCGCGCGTATGCGTACCGGCTGATCGAGATGTTCGCGCCGCATCTTAACGAAGCGGAAATCGCCGGGCTGCTGCGCGAAGCGGTCTGACGGCGGGACGATGTTCCGGGGGCGCGGCAGGCGCCCTTCGGACGCGTTGCATCGGGCGCCGATGCTGCATCCGCCATTTCAGGGCGTGCCGACGCGTCGGTCCTTCGATCGAAGCTGTCGCTCACAAGCCGGGTTGCCGTGAGCGGCGGCCGTCATCTGATCGCCGACCAATAGAAAAACAAGACGGCGCATGCGCGTGCCTCGCTTCGATCATGTAACGCGCCGCAATCGGCACGTGCAACCGCGCGCTCCGAATAAACCCTTAAATATTGATCAGACGGGTTGCGCGTCGATCCGAAACGGTACAGCATAGCTTCCACTCCGCCGGCGTCCCGCCGGCGGTGGCGCGTCACGACAGCACGCGCCAGGCAGTCGGCCGTCTGCCTCGCTTCCATTCCGTGGTACCGACAAGCAGCAACGATGGCCAATGTCCGGGAAGTGTAGCGCAAACGTTTGCTCACATTAAAACAACAGTCAAACAATAATCTGGCCCGTGGGCCAGTCGCCAGGAGATGTGTATGAATGTCCTCTTTCGCCGTCGCTTCCTGACCGCCGCGCTTGCCGCCGTCGCGGTCGCTGCCGCACCGGCCGTCCATGCGCAGGCCGCGGCCAAGCCGAAGGTCGCGCTCGTGATGAAGTCGCTCGCCAACGAGTTCTTCCTGACGATGGAAAACGGCGCGAAGGAATACCAGAAGCACAACGCCGGCCAGTTCGACCTGATCACGAACGGCATCAAGGACGAGACCGACACCGCGAACCAGATCCGCATCGTCGAGCAGATGATCGTGTCGAAGGTCGATGCGATCGTGCTCGCGCCGGCCGATTCGAAGGCGCTCGTGCCCGTCGTGAAGAAGGCGGTCGACGCGGGCATCACCGTCGTGAACATCGACAACCGGCTCGACCCGGACGTGCTCAAGTCGAAGAACCTGAACGTGCCGTTCGTCGGCCCCGACAACCGCAAGGGCGCGCGCAAGATCGGCGACTACCTCGCGAAGCGGCTGAAGGCGGGCGACCAGGTCGGCATCCTCGAAGGCGTGTCGACGACGACCAACGCGCAGCAGCGCACGGCCGGCTTCGAGGACGCGATGAAGGCGGGCGGGATGAAGGTCGTGTCGGTGCAGTCGGGCGAATGGGAGATCGACAAGGGCAATGCGGTCGCGTCCGCGATGCTCAACGAATACCCGAACCTGCGCGCGTTGCTGTGCGGCAACGACAACATGGCGATCGGCGCCGTGTCGGCCGTGCGCGCGGCGGGCAAGCAGGGCAAGGTGTTCGTGGTCGGCTACGACAACATCAACGCGATCAGACCGATGCTGAAGGACGGCCGCGTGCTCGCGACCGCCGACCAGTACGCGGCGAAACAGGCCGTGTTCGGCATCGACACGGCGCTCAAGGCGATCGCCGAGCATCGCAAGCAGGCCGACATGTCCGGCGTGGTCGAGACGCCGGT
This sequence comes from Burkholderia sp. Bp8986, assembly GCF_003854225.1. Classification (NCBI taxonomy): domain Bacteria; kingdom Pseudomonadati; phylum Pseudomonadota; class Betaproteobacteria; order Burkholderiales; family Burkholderiaceae; genus Burkholderia; species Burkholderia sp. Bp8986. The sequence goes on from NZ_QTQM01000049.1 coordinate 59,689, forward strand.
GGATCTCGTGACGAAGTAACGCCGCCCCGTCGCGGCCGCCGGCCTCAAGAAGCGGGCCCGGCGGCCGTTATACGGAGTGAGCGCGATCACGGCCACTGCATGCACATGCACTTGTGAGCGTCACACCCGCGCGCCGCGTGCGCGCGGCCGCAACCAGGATCGCGATGGAACCGACCTTCCAACCCTCCCGTTCAGCCGTTCCCGTGCTGTCCGTCTCCGGTGTGGGCAAGACCTACGCCGAACCGGTGCTCGCCGACGTCACGTTGACGCTCGTGCCGGGTGAAGCGCTCGCGCTGACGGGCGAGAACGGCGCCGGCAAGAGCACGCTGTCGAAGATCATCGGCGGGCTCGTCGACCCGACGACCGGCACGATGCAACTCGGCGGCCAGGCCTACGCGCCGGCGAGCCGCACGCAGGCCGAGGCGCTCGGCGTGCGCATGGTGATGCAGGAGCTGAACCTGCTGCCGACGCTGACGGTCGCCGAGAACCTGTTCCTGAACCGTCTGCCGCGGCGCTTCGGCATCATCGATCGCGCGCGGCTGCGCGACGATGCGCGTGCCGCGATGGCGCAGGTCGGGCTCGACGCGGTCGATCCCGATACGCCGGTCGGTGCGCTCGGCATCGGCCACCAGCAGATGGTCGAGATCGCGCGCAACCTGATCGGCGACTGCCGTGTGCTGATCCTCGACGAACCGACCGCGATGCTGACCGCGCGCGAGGTCGAACTGCTGTTCGAGCAGGTCGACCGGCTGAAGGCGCGCGGCGTGGCGATCGTCTACATCTCGCACCGGCTCGAGGAACTCGCGCGGGTCGCCGAGCGTGTCGCGGTGCTGCGCGACGGCCGGCTCGTGCACGTCGGCGACATGGCCGCGACGACGTCCGACGGGCTCGTCACGCTGATGGTCGGGCGCGAGCTCGGCGAGCACATCGACCTCGGCGCGCGCCGCATCGGCGCGCCGCGCCTCGTCGTGTCGGGCATGACGCGCGGCACGGCCGTGCAGGACGTGTCGCTCGAAGTGCGCTCGGGCGAAATCTTCGGCATCTCGGGGCTGATCGGTGCCGGGCGCACCGAATTGCTGCGGCTGATCTACGGCGCGGACACGCCGGACGCCGGGATGATCGCGGTCGGCGATCCGCTGAAGCCGGCGCGCATCGGCTCGCCCGTCGACGCGGTGAAGCACGGCATCGCGCTGATCACCGAGGACCGCAAGGGCGAAGGGCTGCTGCTGTCGCAGTCGGTCACGTCGAACGTGTCGCTCGGCCAGCTCGACCGGCTCGCGCGCGGCGGCATCGTCGATACGGCGCGCGAGACGGCGCTCGCCGAGCAGCAGATCGACGCGCTGCGGATGGATGCACATTGGTGGCGGCGGATCTTTCTCGGCAATGCAATGGATGTCGATCTCGACAGCGCGGGCCGGATTC
>NZ_QTQM01000050.1:0-59652 GCF_003854225.1 Burkholderia sp. Bp8986
GCCAAGCGCGATGCGAAGCGCGGGCTGGCGTCGCTGTGCATCGGCGGCGGGATGGGCGTCGCGCTCGCGGTCGAGCGTCCGTAACCGGTCGTCCGTCACTGCCAAACCAATCCGGGCGCCGGCCGATTGCGGCTTCGGCCGGTGCCACGTGAAGTCAGAGGGGCCTCCGGCGGCTCTCGAAACCAAAAAATGGAGTGAGATTTATGTCTCAGCGAATTGCGTACGTAACGGGCGGGATGGGCGGCATCGGCACCAGCATCTGCCAGCGTCTGTCGAAAGACGGCTTCAAGGTGGTCGCGGGTTGCGGCCCGAACTCGCCGCGTCGGGTGAAGTGGCTCGAGGACCAGAAGGCGCTCGGCTACGATTTCATCGCGTCGGAAGGCAACGTCGGCGACTGGGACTCGACCAAGGCAGCGTTCGACAAGGTCAAGGCTGAAGTCGGCGAGATCGACGTGCTGGTCAACAACGCGGGCATCACGCGCGACGTCGTGTTCCGCAAGATGACGCATGAAGACTGGACGGCCGTGATCGACACCAACCTGACGAGCCTGTTCAACGTGACGAAGCAGGTGATCGACGGGATGGTCGAGCGCGGCTGGGGCCGGATCATCAACATCTCGTCGGTGAACGGCCAGAAGGGGCAATTCGGCCAGACGAACTACTCGACCGCGAAGGCCGGCATCCACGGTTTCACGATGTCGCTCGCGCAGGAAGTCGCGACGAAGGGCGTGACGGTCAACACCGTGTCGCCCGGCTACATCGGCACCGACATGGTGAAGGCGATCCGTCCGGACGTGCTCGAGAAGATCGTCGCGACGATTCCGGTGCGGCGTCTCGGTGCGCCGGAGGAAATCGGCTCGATCGTCGCGTGGCTCGCATCGAACGATTCCGGCTTCGCGACCGGCGCCGACTTCTCGCTGAACGGCGGCCTGCACATGGGCTGAACGTCCGGGCTGCGCAGGCCGGACCGGCCGTGCAGCCTGGCGTTTCCGAAGGCCCCCGCCTCCCGGATCCGGGAGGCGGGGATTTGTCACTTGCGCTACGCTGCACCCAAAGGCGTTACATGACTACTACAAAGAAAACGGCCGAGCGGCTCATCAAGAAGTACCCGAACCGCCGGCTCTACGATACCGAGACGAGCACGTACATCACGCTGACCGACGTCAAGCAACTCGTGCTGGAACAGGAGGACTTCAAGGTCGTCGACGCGAAATCGAACGAAGACCTGACGCGCAGCATCCTGCTGCAGATCATCCTCGAGGAAGAGAGCGGCGGCGTGCCGATGTTCTCGTCGTCGATGTTGTCGCAGATCATCCGTTTCTACGGTCATGCGATGCAGGGCATGATGGGCACGTACCTGGAAAAGAACATCCAGGCGTTCATCGACATCCAGAACAAGCTCGCGGATCAATCGAAGAACCTGTACGAAGGCAACGCGATGAATCCGGAAGTCTGGTCGCAGTTCATGAACATGCAGGCGCCGATGATGCAAGGGATGATGACGAGCTACATCGAGCAGTCGAAGAACATGTTCGTGCAGATGCAGGAGCAGATGCAGAATCAGGCGAAGTCGATGTTCAGCACGTTCCCGTTCAAGCAACCGGGCACGCCGGAGCCGGAGAAGAAGTAACGAGGTCGCGGCAGGCTGGCCGCGGCGGCATGCGCCGCCGGACGGTCGGCGCCGCGACGTGTGGCGGTGAAATCAAACTGATCGTGTGCTCGGGCGCGACGGTGGTTGGCGGCCCGCCGCCGCTTGATGTCGCCGTCGGTCGTTCCTGATCGTCGGCACCAGATGCCTGTGCCCCTGCGCGGGGCGGGCATGACCGTCTTCCGGTCGATCGAATTCCAGATACTCAAGACAAGCGCGGCTGGTGTTGCGCCTGTCGGCGCGCGTTCGTGCCGGTCAGGGCCGGTGCCGTTGCGTCGGGTCCGTGCAACGGCACCTTGCTGCGAAGCGGGAGCAGTTCGCCCGTATCGCTCAAAGCGCCGGATCGAAGTCCTGATGATCGTCGGCCGGAGGCAGATCGAGTACGAGCTTCACCGCACAGTAGTTGGCCTTCAGCGAAAACACGCGGCCGATCACGAGAAACGTCTGCGGCGAATTCTCGAGCTCGACGAAGTCGCCAGGCTGCGGTACGTGGGCGCCCTGGTCATAGGAAAAGCTGGTGCTGGTCTGCTCGCCGATGGTTTCGGCGGCGTGCTCGGTGAATTCGATCGTGATGTGGGTGGTCATGCGAACCCCGTTGGGTAGGAAGTGGATGCCGCGATTTTCGCATAGCGGCGGGGCGGCGCTGGGGCGATTACTGGGCGGTGGCGCGGGGATGATCGGGGCCGTTGGATCATCACCGGAGGCATGAAAGGGTTGGATCAATCGTCCGTGGCGGCTCGATGCGCCCGCGCGCGCCGCATATTGGGGTGCCATCCACGGCACTCCGTCCGCCGGTTTTGCCTCGCTGACCCATAAATAGCTGTAAACTCACGCTTTTGCCGCCACGCCCCCACATTCCAGATGTCCCAGTCCCCCAAAGTAGGCTTCGTATCGCTCGGGTGCCCGAAAGCCCTCGTCGACTCCGAACAAATCATCACGCAGCTGCGTGCCGAAGGTTATGAAATCTCCGGCACCTACGACGGCGCCGACCTCGTCGTCGTCAACACCTGCGGCTTCATCGACGAAGCCGTGCAGGAAAGCCTCGACGCGATCGGCGAAGCGCTGACCGAGAACGGCAAGGTGATCGTCACCGGCTGCCTCGGCGCGAAGTCGAGCGCGAGCGGCTCGAACCTGATCGAGGAAGTCCACCCGAAGGTGCTCGCCGTCACCGGCCCGCACGCGGTGGGCGAAGTGATGCAGGCCGTGCATTCGCACCTGCCGAAGCCGCACGACCCGTTCACCGACCTGGTGCCGGCGGCCGGCATCAAGCTCACGCCGCGTCACTACGCATACCTGAAGATTTCCGAAGGCTGCAACCACCGTTGCACGTTCTGCATCATCCCGTCGATGCGCGGCGACCTCGTGTCGCGCCCGGTCGCCGAAGTGATGCTCGAAGCCGAGAACCTCTTCAAGTCCGGCGTGAAGGAACTGCTCGTGATCTCGCAGGACACGAGCGCATACGGCGTCGACGTGAAGTACCGCACCGGCTTCTGGAACGGCAAGCCGATCAAGACGCGCATGACCGACCTGGTCGCCGCGCTCGGCGAACTCGCCGCGCAGTACGGCGCATGGGTGCGCCTGCACTACGTGTACCCGTATCCGAGCGTCGACGAAGTCATTCCGCTGATGGCCGAAGGCCCGTTCAAGGGCCACGTGCTGCCGTATCTCGACGTGCCGTTCCAGCACGCGCATCCGGACGTGCTGAAGCGCATGAAGCGCCCGGCGAACGCCGAGAAGGTGCTCGAGCGCGTGCAGAAGTGGCGCGAGATCTGCCCGGACCTGACGATCCGCAGCACGTTCATCGCCGGCTTCCCCGGCGAGACGGAAGAACAGTTCGAAACGCTGCTCGACTTCATCCGCGAGGCGGAGCTCGATCGCGTCGGCTGCTTTGCGTATTCGCCGGTCGAAGGCGCGACCGCGAACGAACTCGACGGCGCGCTGCCGGACGAGGTGCGCGAAGAACGCCGCGCGCGCTTCATGGAAGTGGCCGAGGAAGTGTCGGCGCGGCGCATCCAGCGCAAGGTCGGCAAGACCCTCAAGGTGCTGATCGACGAAGTCGGCGAGGAAGGCGGCATCGGCCGCACGGCGGCGGATGCGCCGGAGATCGACGGCGTCGTCTACGTCGAGCCGGCGACCAAGGCGTCGAAGCGCTACAAGGTCGGCGATTTCGTGTCGGTGAAGATCACGGGCGCGGACGGCCACGACCTGTGGGGCGAGGTTTAAGCGATGACCGCCGCACTGCCGCAGATCCTCGCGCTCGGCGAGGCGATGATCGAATTCAACCAGTCGCAGCCGGGTCGGCCGGAGTTCCTGCAAGGCTTCGGCGGCGACACGTCGAACTTCTGCATCGCCGCGGCGCGCCAGGGCGCGTCGACGGGCTTCGTGTCGGCGATCGGCGACGATCCGTTCGGCCGCCTGCTGACCGAGATGTGGGCGGCGGAGCACGTCGATACGACGTACGTGCGGATCGACCGCACGGCGCCGACCGGCGTGTATTTCGTCACGCACGGCGCTGACGGCCACCAGTTCGACTATCTGCGCGCGGGTTCCGCGGCGAGCCGCTACGCAGTGACCGATCTGCCGCTCGATGCGCTGGCCGCGGCGCGGGCCGTGCACCTGTCCGGCATCAGCCTCGCGATCGGCACGGCCGCGTGCGACGCCGCGTTCGCGGCGATCGACCACGCGCGCAGCAACGGCGCGCAGGTCAGCTTCGACACGAACCTGCGCCTGAAGCTGTGGCCGCTGCCGCGCGCCCGCGCGGTGATGCGCGAAGCGCTGCGCCAGACGGACATCTGCCTGCCGAGCTGGGACGACGTCACGGCGCTCACCGGTGCGAACGATCGCGACGCGATCGTCGATGCGATGCTCGAGCACGGGCCGCGGGTCGTCGCGCTGAAACTCGGCAAGGAAGGCGCGTATGTCGCGACGCCGAACGAACGGCGCGTGGTGCCGGGCTTCGCGGTCGAGGCCGTCGACGCGACGGGCGCGGGCGACTGCTTCGGCGGTGCGTTCGTTGCGCGGATCGTCGCAGGCGACGATCCGTTCGCGGCTGCGCGTTATGCGAACGCGGCGGCGGCACTGTCGACGACCGGCTACGGTGCGGTCGCACCGATTCCGCGCCGCGACGCGGTGGAACGCCTGATGCAGGGCTGACGCGGCTCTCGCACGCCGGCTACGCGACGTGTTCACTCGAACGCCCGGATGACGGGCGACGTGAACGGCTGGCGAGCGGTGTGCGTACCGCGCTCGGCGCCTGCGCATCGGCGGTCGCCATGTGCGCGTGGCGATCGATGTGCAGCGGCGACGCGCAGCATGTCGCCGCGATTTTCGAGCGAATCTGAAGCAAGGAGCAACACAAGGTGGGTCGATATTCGCAATGGCAACGGGCGCTGGTGATTGCCGGCGCGCTGGCGGCGGGCCTCGCGATGCCGGGCGTGGTCGCGGCACAGGCTGCCGCGCCGGGCGCGCAGCAGGATGAAGTGGCGCCCGCCCGGCCGCTGCGGCCGAATCCGGAATTCGCCCGCCTGCCGCGCTACGAAGGCACGCTCGGCGATCGGCCGATCGTCGTGCATCTCGGCCCGAAGACGGACGAGGCGGGCGTGCACGGCGAATACCAGTTCACGGACACGGGCGAGGTGGTGCTGCTCGCCGGCGATCGCGACGGCGACACGCTCGAGATCGAGGAATCGAACGACGGCACGAACATCACGGGCGTGTGGATTGGTCGCTTCGACGCGACGGGCGAGCTGAAGGCCGACCGGATGAACTCGGACGAATCGGATCCGCAACCCGTCGTGCTGCGCCTGGCGCCGGGCAAGCGCGCGGCGCTGCAGGTACGCGACGGCCGCGTGCAGGAAATCGAGACGGTCGGCAACGTTGTCAATCTGCGCGCCGACGACTGAGCGCGCGCTGGCTCGGCGCATGCGGCGCGCATTGTACCGGGCCAACCGCGCCGATTTTGGCTAACCTAGCGACCTATTCCGCAACCGAACGGCCTTTCTCCGGGCCTCCTGCCATGACTGCATCCACTCCGAAGCGCGCACTCCAGACCCGCATCGTTCAACCCGACGACAACATCCCGGATGGCTTCCGTTCGTTCGTGCCGCCGGTCGAGCGTGCATCGACGGTCGTGTTCCCCGATCTCGCGACGATGCGCGCGCTGGTCTGGCACGACGACAACCAGTGGCGCTACGGGCTGCATGCGACCCCGACGTCGCTCGCGCTCGCGCAGCGGCTCGCCGAGATCGAAGGCGGCTCGCATGCGCTGCTGCAGCCGTCGGGTCTCGCGGCGATCATGAACGTCTATTTCGGGATCGTGAAGGCGGGCGACGACGTGTTGATCCCGCACAACGTCTACGGGCCGAACGCCGATCTCGGCAACTGGCTCGCGAAGGATTTCGGCATCACCGCGCGCTTCTACGATCCGCTCGTCGGCGCCGGCATCGCCGACCTGATCCAGCCGAACACGCGGCTGATCTGGATCGAGGCGCCGGGCTCGGTGACGATGGAAGTGCCCGACGTGCGTGCGATCACGGCGGTCGCGCAGGCGCGCGGCATCGTCACCGCGATCGACAACACGTATTCGGCCGGGCTCGCGTTCAAGCCGTTCGAGCATGGCGTCGACATCTCGGTGCAGGCGCTGACCAAGTATCAATCGGGCGGCAGCGACGTGCTGATGGGCGCGACGATCACCGCGAGCGCGGCGCTGCAGGCGCAACTGAAGCTCGCCCGGATGCGCTGCGGGATCGGCGTGTCGGTCGACGACTGCTCGCTCGTGCTGCGCAGCCTCCCGAGCATGCAGGTGCGCTTCGATGCGCACAGCAAGAGCGCGCTCGCGCTCGCGCAGTGGCTGAAGGCGCGCCCGGAGATCGCGGCCGTGCTGCATCCGCAACTGCCGGACTGTCCGGGGCACGCATCGTTCATGCGCGACTTCACCGGCGCGGGCGGGCTGTTCTCGGTGGTGTTCGACGAGCGCTACAGTGCCGAGAAGATCGATCGTTTCGTCGAGGCGCTCGAGCTGTTCTCGATCGGCTGGAGCTGGGGCGGCGCGTGCAGCCTCGCGATGCCTTACGACGTGGCGTCGATGCGCCCGGACTGGCCGCATCGCGGCACGCTGGTACGCTTCTACGTCGGTCTCGAAGACGAAGCCGACCTGCGCGCGGATATCGAGCGCGCGATGCAGTCCACGCTCGGCTGAGCACCGGACCCCGAGCGGAACAGCAAAACGCCCGCGCGATGCAACATCGCGCGGGCGTTTTTCATGGGCGGCTTGCGCGGATCGGAAATCAGAACAGCCGCAGCAGCCCGTCGAGGCCGACGTGGTCGAATGCGACGGTGGCGGCATCGCGCACGACGGGCTTCGCGTGGAACGCGACCGACAGCCCGGCTTCGGCCATCATCTTCAGGTCGTTCGAGCCGTCGCCCATCGCGATCGCACGGCTCGGCTCGATGCCGAGCGATGCGCAGGTGTCGCGCAGCAGGCGCGCCTTGACGTCGGCGTTGACGATCTCGCCGAGCACCTTGCCGGTCAGCTTGCCGTCGACGATCTCGAGCGTGTTCGCGTGCGCGAAGTCGATGCCGAGGCGCGCCTTCAGGCGCTCGGTGAAGAACGTGAAGCCGCCCGACACGAGCAGCGTCTTCAGGCCCGCGGCCTTCACGCCGGCGAGCATCGTCTCCGCGCCGGGCGACAGCTGCAGCCGTTCCTCGTACACGCGCTCGAGCGCCTGCGCGTCGAGCCCCGCGAGCAGCGCGACGCGGCGCGTGAGGCTTTCGTTGAAATCGCGGATCTCGCCGCGCATCGCCGCCTCGGTGATCTCGGCGACCTGCGTCTTCAGCCCGCAGAAATCGGCGATCTCGTCGATGCATTCGATCGTGATCAGCGTCGAGTCCATGTCCATCACGACGAGCCCGAACTCGCCGAGCGTGCGGCCGGCTTCGACGAAGCCGAAGTCGAGCGCATGCGTGCCGCAGTACGCGTCGATGTCGAGACGCTGCGCGGGGTTGGCGTTTTCGACGCGCAGCGCGTGATCGTCGGTCTGCACGATGCGGGTGCCGCGCGACAGCGCGAGCAGCGGTTTGTGATGCGCGTCCGACAACGGCGCGAGACTCTGGATGACGAGGTTGTGGGTCATGACGGAATGTTTGGAAGCGAATGAAACGCGTGCGCGGCCGGCATGCGGCCGCCTGCGAGCGCGGGCCCCGTTCGGCGTTGGGCCGTTGCGTCGCGAACGCGCCATTGTAGCCGGTTGGTATCCGATCGCGACCGGATCGCCGCCGGGAACCGGCGCGGGCGCCGTGCCGGGTGCCGCACGCACGGCGATTCGGCGGACGGTGCGGGCTATTCGGGCTATTCGTGCGATTGCCGGTCGCGATCCCAGTAAGGCGGATCGCCGAAGTGTTCGGCCAGGAACGCGATGAACGCGAGCGTCTTCAGCGGCACGTGTGCGCGGCTCGGATAGACGGCCCAGATCGCGACGTCGTTCGCGAACGGGTAGTCGTCGAGCACGGTGACGAGCGCGCCGCTCGCGAGCAGCGGGCCGACGTCCCAGGTCGACTTGATTGCGATGCCGAAGCCGTCGACGAGCGCTTCGCGGATCGCCTCGCCGTTGCTCGCGACGAGCCGGCCGCCGACCCGCACGGTGAGCGGGCCTTGCGGCGTGACGAACGACCAGTCGCGCTGGTCGCCGAGGATCACGCATTCGTGCTGCGCGAGGTCGGCCGGATGGCGCGGCGTGCCGTGTTCGGCGAGATACGCGGGCGAGCAGCACAGCACGCGCCGGTTCGTGGCGAGCCTGCGCGCGACCAGCGTCGAATCCTTCAGCGCGCCGAGGCGGATCGCGACGTCGTAGCCGTCGTCGACGAGGTCGACGATCTCGTCGGACAGCCGCAAGTCGAGCGACACGGACGGGTAGCGGCGCAGGAACGCGGGAATCACGGGCGCGACGTGCTGGCGGCCGAACGACGACGACATCGACACTTTCAGCCGCCCGTACGGCTCGCTGCGGCCGTGGCCGACCGAGGCGCGCGCGGCATCGGCGGCCGACAGCAGCGCCTCGGCGCGGGCCATGAAGACTTCGCCGTCCTGCGTTAGGCTGATGCGGCGCGTGGTGCGATGCAGCAACCGCGCGCCGAGCTGGCGCTCCAGCTGCGCGATGCGCGCGCTCGCGACCGCGGCCGATACGCCGAACTCGCGCCCGGCCGCGCTCACGTTCGCGAGCAGCGCGGCGCGCACGAACAGGCCGACGTCGAGCAGGTCGAGCGGCTTGTCGGGGGCTGCAATCGGATTGGACGTCATTATTCTGAAATTCCTGAAAATGTTTCAGGAAATATAGCGGTTTTCTCGAAGGATCGGGGCGCCTACGATGGCATGCATGGGGCTGCGCCGCGGCCCTCCCGATTTCCCTGAAGGAGTTTCGTGATGAAAGCCGTTGGACTGACCCGTTACCTGCCGATCGACGACCCGCAGGCGCTCGTCGACGTGGAACTGCCGCAACCGGTGCCGGGCCCGCGCGACCTGCTCGTGAAGGTCGAGGCGATCTCCGTGAACCCGGTCGACACCAAGGTGCGCGCGCCGAAACCGCAGGTCGAGGAGACGCCGCGCGTGCTCGGCTGGGATGCGGCCGGCACGGTCGTCGCGGTCGGTGCCGAGGTCACGCTGTTCCGGCCGGGCGACGAGGTGTTCTACGCGGGCAGCATCACGCGGCCCGGCGCGAACGGCGAATTCCACGCGGTCGACGAGCGGATCGCCGCGCTCAAGCCGCGCTCGCTCGATTTCGCGGCATCGGCCGCATTGCCGCTCACCGCGCTGACCGCCTGGGAGGCGCTGTTCGACCGGCTGCGCGTGTCGCCGCAGGGCGCCGACGCGGGCAAGTCGGTGCTGATCATCGGCGGCGCGGGCGGGGTGGGTTCGATCGCGATCCAGCTCGCGAAGACGCTCGCAGGGCTGCGCGTGATCGCGACCGCGTCGCGGCCGGCGTCGGCCGAATGGGTGCGCTCGCTCGGCGCGGACGACGTGGTCGATCATTTCGGCGACCTGCCCGCGCAACTGCGTGAAATCGGCCACCCGAGCGTCGACTACGTGCTGATCTTCAACGACACGGACCGTCATTTCCCTGCCGCGGCGGAAGTAATCCGCCCGCAGGGCGGCATTTGCACGATCGTCGAGAACGAGAAGCCGATTCCGGTCGAGCAACTGAAGGCGAAGAGCGCCGCGTTTCACTGGGAATTCATGTTCACGCGTGCGATGTTCGAGACGCCGGACATGATCGAGCAGCACAAGATCCTGAGCGAGGTGGCGCGGCTCGTCGACGGCGGCACGCTGCGCACGACGCTCGGCGAACAGCTCGGCACGATCAACGCCGCCAACGTGCGGCGCGCGCATCAGCTGCTCGAAGCCGGGCGCGCGATCGGCAAGCTGGTGCTGAGCGGCTTCTGAGTGCCGCAGACCCGTCGCTTCGCGCCAGGCGCCGATGGGCATCCCCCAAGGGGACTTCCTTCGGGGCGGAAAACCTGGGTCTGCCCGGCGTGTTCCCGAGCGCCGGCGTCGCGCGTACGGGATGCGGCGTCGCGAACGCAAGCGGGGTAACACCCGATGCGTTTGCGGCGCATTGCATGCCGCTTGGCGGTAGACTGGCAACGCATCATGCATCGAAAACCGCGCGGCACGCGCGTGCCGCCGCATTACAAGGAGGTCAGCATGAGCCAACGCAGCTTGTCAGTCGCCGCATCGTGGTCTGCCGTGTTCGCGGCGGCGTGCGTCAGCGCGAGCGTATTCGCGGCGCCGCCGGTCAAGGGCAGCCTGAAGGGCGGCGGGACAGGGCAGCTCGAATACACCGTCAAGGTCGATTCGAAGACCTTCGGCAATACGCAGGAGACCCGCAAGATCCGCTCGGGCGAAACGGACGACTTCAACTGGAAGTCGGTGCCGCCGGGCGGCGCGGTCGCGATGCCGGACGGTTGCCCGAACGCCGACAACCTGCCGCGCGACGCGAATGGCGCGATGGTGCGCCAGACCCAGGTGCGGCTCGCGCCGTCGGTCGACGCGAAGGGGATCGCGAACGTGCAGATGAGCTTCCAGGCGGCCGCGCCGAAAGGCACGCGCAACGTGAGCGCGGGCGGCAAGTCGCTGCAGTGCCCGGATGTCGTGTCGGTGAGCCAGGTCAAGTGGGTGTCGATTTCGACCAATGGCGGCTCGAAGTCCGTCTCGATGAGCGACGGCACGAAAGTGACGGTGTCGATCAAGCGCTGAGCGGTGCGCGCGGGCCGGCAAGACGTCCGGTGCGTGCGCAACCAACCGCGATGCGTATCCGGTGATCCGGGCAGTGCCGCGCGTGACGGTTTCGTGGCGCGCGGCTTCGCGTATTTCCGTTGTTTGAGGTTTGATGTGCGTCACGTCCGGTGCGCACCGACAGCGCGGCCATTCGCCCCCCGGCGCGCGTGACGTGATGCGGATGTCGCGCTATCCTCCCGGGCTTCTCCCTCTTCCCCGTACGACATCCCGATGAAACATTGCATGCGCGCGCTGCTGTCGGCCGCTGCGTTCGTCGCCACCCATGCGCAGGCGGCCGACGATTGCAGCTTCGCGAAGAAAGTCGACCTGCCGTCGCGACGGCAGGTCGCCGTCGTGTCGAGCGGCGCACTCGAGCCGTGTTCGACCGGCAGCTATGCGGTGCGCGTGTATTCGACCGCGCATGCCGCGCCCGGCTTCGATACGGACGACTACGTAACCGGTGTGCTGCATGCGCGTGACGGCACCGTCGCCGACGCCTTCACGGCCGACCTCGGTGCGCGTGCGCCGCAGGCGCTCGTCGTCACGACGCGCTCGGCCGGCAGCGGCGGTTATGTCGGCGCGCAGGCCTATGTGACGACACCACGCGCGGTGCGGCTCGTCGCGTCGGTCGACGGGCTGGCGCCCGACGCCGACGTCAAGGCCGCGTTGCGCCAGGCCCTCGGCAAACGCCGCAGCGCCCGCTGACCGCACGCCGCGCCAATGCCGCGCGGGTCGCGGCGCCGCGCGTCAATGCGCGCGTTCCTCGAGCCGCGATGCGAGAAAGCGGTGATCGGCGGAGAACAGCCGGCGATACGTCATCAGCACCGCGCCGACCGTGCCGAGCGCGGACGCCGCGGCGATCAGGAACATGATCACGATCTGGTAGCGCACGGCCTGCAGCGGCGACTGGCCGGCCAGCACCTGGCCGGTCATCATCCCCGGCAGGCTCACGACACCGACGACGGCCATCTGGTTGAGCGTCGGCAGCATGCCCGCACGCACGGCCTGGCGCGCGGCGTCCTGCGCGGCTTCCCAGCGCGTCGCGCCGAGCGCGAGCGCGGTCTCGACGCGGTCGCGCCGTGCCGTCAGTTCCTCCATCATCCGTTCGACGCCGAGCGACACGCCCGTGAGCGTATTGCCGAGGATCATCCCGAGGATCGGGATCGCATATTGCGGCGTGTACCACGGATGAATGCGGATCACGACGAACAGCCCGATCGCCGCGACGAACCAGCTGCTGAACCAGATGGACGCGATGCTGTCGACGCGCTGTCCGCGATACGTGCGCTTGCCGCGGCCGGCGCCCGCAAAGCCCGCGATCAGCGTCATCAACGCGGTCAGCGGCAGCACGACGGTCCAGTGCGGATGGCCGAACACCCAGCCGAGCACGTAGCCGATCGCGAGCAGCTGCACGACGGTGCGCACGGCGGCGAGCGCGAGCTTGCGCCCGAGGCCGAGCGACAGCGCCGCGGAGATCGCGCCGTTGACCGCGACGAGCGCGGCGGCGATGCCGACGTCGACGAGACTCAGATCCTGCAGTGCCGGGCTCATCGTGCCGCCTCCGTCGTGCTCGCGGCGGCGTGCAGCACGCCGGCCTGCATCACGAGCCGCGTCGTGCCGATCCGTGCGGCCTGCGCCGGATCGTGCGAGATCCACATGCAGGCGCGCGCATCGGGGGCCGCGTCGAACCAGGCGCCGACGAGCGCTTCGATCGCGCGCGTGGAGTCGGGGTCGAGCGCGGACGTCGGCTCGTCGAGCAGCAGCACGTCGGGGTCGAGTTGCAGCACGCGCAGCAGCGCGGCGATCTGCGCTTCGCCGCCCGACAGTTCGCTCGCGCGCTTGTCGAGAAAATCGGCGCCGCGACCGGCGCGGGCCGCGAGCGCTTCGGCGCGCGCACGGTCGAACGTCGCGTCGCGATAGATCGCGAGCGAGTACGGATAGCGCAATTGCGCCTCGACGGTGCCGTCCATCTGCGCGGGTCGCTGGCGCACGTAGGCGACGCTGCGCCGGTAGCGCGGAATCGCATTGCGCCTGATCCGCTTGCCGCGCCACAGGATCTGACCGCCGTCGAGCGGATCGAGCAGCGCGAGCGCGCGCAGCAGCACGCTCTTGCCGGAACCCGATGGTCCGGTGATAGCAATTCGCGATCCCGCGGCGAGGCTGAAGTCGGTCGGCGCCAGCAAAGTCTTGCCGCTGCTGGCGTCGCGGCGCGTGATGTGCTGCGCATCGATGAGACCGGTCGGGGCTGTCATGTCGAAAATGAAAAAAAGCGTTAATGGCGCCGAGGCGTCGTCGGAGCGTGCGTCATAATACAGATTGAAAAGCCGCCAGTGTCGTGCTTCGTTCATTCACGCACGTGGCCCGACATGGCGTGCACACTCTGCATAACAACAACGGAATCGCCATGACGCTAGCCCGAGCCATCGGCAAATCGGCTGCATGGATCGTCTGCATCGTCGCACTGATCATCGCGGCCGCCGGCATTTTTATCGTCACGTTCGACTGGAACCGCGCGAAACCGTGGGTCAACGAACATGTGAGTACCGCGCTTGGCCGTTCGTTTGCGATCAACGGCGATCTCAAGGTCGGCTGGCGTCGCCCGGACGGCGAGACCGGCTGGCGCGCATGGGTTCCCTGGCCGAGCTTCTCGGCCACGCAACTCGAGATCGGCAATCCGGACTGGGCGAAGGGGCCCAGGTTCGCCACGGTCGACGCCGCGCATTTCGATCTCGCCATCCTGCCGCTCCTCGCGCACGAAATCGTCATTCCGTCGATCGATGTCGTCAATCCCGCGGTCGACCTCGAGCGGCTCGCCGACGGCCGCAATACGTGGACCTTCCAGTTCAAGCAATCCGCGCAACCGTCGCCGTGGAAGGTGCGGCTCGACAGCTTCGGGTTCGCGAAGGGCATCGTCACGTATCGCGATGCGATCACGAAGGCCGATCTCACGGTCGCGATCGATACGCTCGGCCAGCCGATTCCGCTCGGCGACGTGCTGAAGGAACAGGAACAGAGGTCGCGTGCGGCATCGGCCCAGCGCGTCGGCAAGCACGGCGCCGCGCAATTGAGCGCGAAGGCGAATGCGGAAGCCGCATCGGGTGCGTCGGCGCCGCAGGCGGCGAGCGGGGCGTCTGCCGTTGCGGCGTCGGGAGTGTCCGGCGCCGCTCCGGCTACTTCGGTTTCCTCTGCATCGACGGCCGCGCCGGCACCCGGCGCGAGCGGTGCGTCAGGTGCATCCGGTGCGTCGGCGGCCGCCGCGCCCGCGAAGCCGTCCGGCCCGACCTATGCGTTCGGGCTCAAGGTCGACGGCCGCTACAAGAACGTGCCGATCAGCGGCACCGGCAAGGTGGGCGGCGTGCTGGCGATCGAGAAGTCGACGCAGCCGTTCCCGCTGCAGGCCGACGTGAAGGCCGGCGACACGCGGCTCGCGATCGTCGGTACGCTGACCGACCCGATGCATCTCGCGGCGCTCGACCTGCGGTTATGGCTGCAGGGCACGTCGATGTCGCACCTCTACCAGATTACCGGCATCACGCTGCCCGACACGCCGCCGTATGCGACCGAAGGGCGGCTGATCGGCAACATCAAGCAGAACGCCAGCACGTTCCGCTACGAGGACTTCAACGGCCGCGTGGGCGGCAGCGATCTGCGCGGCACGCTCACCTGGGCGCAGCGCGAGCCGCGGCCGAAGCTGTCGGGCGAGCTCGAGTCGAAACTGCTGCAGTTCTCCGACCTCGCGCCGGTGATCGGCGCCGACACGGCCGCGAGCAAGGCCAAGCGCGGCGACACGACGCGCCAGCCGCCGGACCGCGTGCTGCCGGTTTCGAGGTTCCGCACCGAGCGCTGGAGCGCGATCGACGCGGACGTGAAGTTCACCGGCCGCAAGCTGATCAAGAGCCCGCAGCTGCCGATTACCGACCTGTACACGCACGTTCTGCTGCAGGACGGCGTGCTGACGCTCGAGCCGCTGAAGTTCGGCGTCGCGGGCGGCACGCTCGCGACCACCGCGCATCTGGACGGCAGCCGCACGCCGCTCAAGGGCCGCTTCACGCTGTCCGCGCGTCACCTGAGGCTCAAGCAGCTGTTCCCGACGCAGAAGGTGATGCAGACTGCGCTCGGCGAGATCAACGGCGACGCGTCGCTGTCGGCGACCGGCAACTCGCCGGCCGCGCTCGCGGGTACCTCGACCGGCGAAGTGAAGGCGCTCATCACGGATGGCCGCATCAGCCTGCTGCTGATGGAGGCGGCGGGGCTGAACGTCGCGAACGTCGTCTACGAGAAGCTGTTCGGCACTCGCGACGTGAATATCAACTGCGCGGCGATCGACTTCGTCGCGACCGACGGGATGCTCGACCCCAAGGTGTTCGCGCTCGACACGGACGATGCGCTGATCAACGTCGACGGCCCGGTCAACCTGCGCGACGAATCGATCGACCTCAAGATCCACCCGCACACGAAGGGTTTCCGGGTCTTCTCGCTGCGCTCGCCGCTGTATGCGAAGGGCACGTTCAAGAACCCGAAGGTCGGCGTCGACGCGGGCGCGCTCGCGCTGCGCGCCGGCGCGATGGTCGGGCTCGGCCTGATCAACCCGTTCGCGGCGCTGGTTCCGCTGATCGCGCCGAGCAACAACCGCGACGTGCCGTGCGCGGAGCTGTTCGGGCAAATGAAGGAGAAGGCGGCGCAGAAGCGCGCGGCGAAGGAAGGCAAGTAGGGGCCCCGACGGGGGGCGCCGGCGCCGCGCGCGGCGGCCCGGCTGGCGGGGCCGGAACAGTGTGGTCGGCAGTTTCTCCGACACCTGCTAAAATACACGGTTTTCCGTCGATTTCTCTCTTACGGGACCTGCCGTGCTTTCTACTGCCAACATCACGATGCAATTCGGGCCGAAGCCCTTGTTCGAGAATATCTCGGTCAAATTCGGCGAGGGCAACCGCTATGGTCTGATCGGCGCGAACGGCTGCGGCAAGTCGACCTTCATGAAGATCCTGGGCGGCGACCTCGAGCCGAGCGCCGGCAACGTCGCGCTGGAGCCGAACGTGCGCCTGGGCAAGCTGCGCCAGGACCAGTTCGCGTATGAAGACGTGCGCGTGCTCGACGTCGTGATGATGGGCCACACCGAAATGTGGGCCGCGATGACCGAGCGCGACGCGATCTACGCGAACCCGGAAGCCACCGACGACGACTACATGCACGCGGCCGAGCTCGAAGGCAAGTTCGCCGAATACGGCGGCTACGACGCCGAGGCGCGCGCGGGCGCGCTGCTGCTCGGCATCGGCATCGAGGAGAAGTTCCACAACGGCACGATGGCCGACGTCGCGCCGGGCTGGAAGCTGCGCGTGCTGCTCGCGCAGGCGCTGTTCTCGAAGCCGGACGTGCTGCTGCTCGACGAACCGACCAACAACCTGGACATCAACTCGATCCGTTGGCTCGAGCACACGCTCAACGAGTACAACTCGACGATGATCATCATCTCGCACGATCGTCACTTCCTGAACTCGGTGTGCACGCACATGGCCGACATGGACTACGGCACGCTGAAGGTCTGGCCGGGCAACTACGACGACTACATGCTCGCATCGGCACAGGCGCGCGAGCGCCAGGCCGCGGCGAACGCGCGCGCGAAGGAACGCGTGGCCGAGCTGCAGGACTTCGTGCGCCGCTTCTCGGCGAACAAGTCGAAGGCCCGCCAGGCAACGAGCCGCGCGAAGCAGATCGACAAGATCAAGATCGAGGAATTCAAGCCGTCGTCGCGTCAGAACCCGTTCATCCGCTTCGAGTTCGAGAAGAAGCTGCACAACGTCGCGGTGGTCGCCGAAGACATCACGAAGAAGTACGAGCGCACGATCTTCCAGAACTTCAACCTGTCGGTGCAGCCGGGCGAGCGCATCGCGATCATCGGCGAGAACGGCGCGGGCAAGACGACGCTGCTGCGTTCGCTGCTCGGCGCGCTGCAGCTCGATCACGGCACGGTGAAGTGGTCGGAGAACGCGAACGTCGGCTACATGCCGCAGGATACGTACGAGGAGTTCCCGAACGACATCACGCTGATGGACTGGATCGACCAGTACCGCAAGGACGGCGACGACGAAACGATGGTGCGCGGCACGCTGGGCCGCCTGCTGTTCTCGTCGGACGACATCAAGAAGTCGGTGAAGGTGCTGTCGGGCGGCGAGAAGGGCCGCATGATCTGGGGCAAGCTGATGCTCGGCCGCCACAACGTGCTGCTGATGGACGAGCCGACCAACCACATGGACATGGAGTCGATCGAGTCGCTGCAGATCGCGCTCGAGCAGTTCGAAGGCACGCTGATCTTCGTGTCGCACGACCGCGAATTCGTGAGCGGGCTGGCGAACCGGATCATCGAAGTGCGCACGGACGGCACGCTGTTCGACTTCGGCGGGAATTACGAGGAGTTCCTGACGAGTCAGGGGCAGGAGTAATTGCCCGGGCGGCCATGCCCGACCTGATGTACCGGAAGCCCGCCAGGTGCAAGCCTGGCGGGTTTTTTCGTATCCGGGCAGATGTTCGCCGTTACCGGATCGGCACGACGGCCATTGAAGGGAAAATGTCAGGTCGGGTGCGGCACCCTCGATGACGATTCGACGCGGCGGCGCCGTTTCCGGCCGGCAGGCGCTGCGACCGCAACCGGCGCATCACCTCGCGCGCCGCCCGCCGCCTTGTGCCGTCGCATCAATCCGCGAGCCGCTTGTCGGCAAGCGCCTTGCAGCAGTCTTCGTACACCCATTGCACGAGTTTCGCCCGGTAATCGAGATCGTCGGTATCGACGATTTCCTCGACCGCGTCACGCGCCCACGACGCGTCGACGAAGTCGGCGTGCCGCTTGGCGATGTCCTGCGCCAGCGCGGCCAGCTTCGCGATCGCGAGCCAGTCGGCCTGCCGGTGATGGCGGTCGAGCCAGCGGTGCGCGGCCTGCACCTGGAACGATGCGTCCGGCCAGGTTTCGTTCAGGTAAAACGCGCCGAGATTGCCGCAGGTGAGCCAGCACAGCAGCTCCAGGCGATCTTGCGAGCCGAGGATATGGGATGCGTCGGTCATGGCAGCGCTCACGAAGGCATCGATTCCGGGTGGCGCGGCCTGCAGCGGCCGGCGCCGATACTAAAAACATAGCACGATGCGGGCCACGTCGTGCGGCCTCGTGGCGTGCCGGCGTGGCGCGGATGCCGCAGCCCCGCGGGCGTCCGGTATCCGGCACCCGCTCGCCGGCGCCCGTGCGGACCGTTCGGCGGCGCTCGCGGTCTGGTCCGGCGTCATCGCCGGGTGGCGCCACACTCGTTAGAATGGCCGTTTTCCGGGAGACAGGAAGCGATGAAAATCTACAACCAGTTCTACATCGACGGTGCATGGCGCAAGCCGGCCGGAACGGGCACGATCGACGTGATCGACTCGGGCACCGAGGCCGTGATCGGCCGGATTCCGGAGGGCACGGCCTCGGACGCGCAGGACGCGATCCGCGCGGCGCGCGCGGCGTTCGACGCGTGGGCCGCGACCCCGGCCGCGACGCGCGCGGGCTACCTGCGCAAGATCGTCGAGCGTCTGCAGGCGCGCAGCGAGGAACTCGCGCAGTCGATCACCGGCGAAGTCGGGATGCCGATCAAGCTGTCGCGTGCGATCCAGGTCGGCGGCCCGATCTACAACTGGAAGGCGTACGCGAAACTCGCCGAATCGTTCGAATTCGAGGCGACGGTCGGCAACTCGCTGGTGGTGCGCGAGCCGGTCGGCGTCGTCGCGGCGATCACGCCGTGGAACTACCCGCTCAACCAGGTCACGCTGAAGGTCGCGCCGGCGCTCGCGGCCGGCTGCACGGTCGTCCTGAAGCCATCCGAAGTCGCGCCGCTCAACGCGTTCATGCTCGCGGAGGCGATTCACGAAGCGGGCCTGCCGCCGGGCGTGTTCAACCTCGTATGCGGTTACGGCCCGGTCGTCGGCGAGGTGCTGGCGACCGATCCGGACGTCGACATGGTGTCGTTCACGGGTTCGACGCGCGCCGGCAAGCGCGTTGCCGAACTCGCGGCCGCGGGCGTGAAGCGCGTCGCGCTCGAACTGGGCGGCAAGTCGGCGTCGGTGATTCTCGACGATGCCGATTTCGCGACGGCGGTGAAGGGCACGGTCAACGCGTGCTACCTGAACGCGGGCCAGACCTGTTCGGCGCACACGCGGATGCTGGTGCCGGAAGCGCGCTACGACGAGGCGCGCGCGCTCGCGAAGGCGGCGGCCGAAGCGTATGTCGCGGGCGACCCGCGCCAGGAAACGACGCGCCTCGGCGCACTCGCATCGGCCGCGCAGCAGCAGCGCGTGCAGGCCTACATCCAGCGCGGGATCGACGACGGCGCGGAACTCGTGACGGGCGGCACGGGCCTGCCGGAAGGGCTCGCGAAGGGCTTCTTCGTGAAGCCGACGGTGTTCGGCCGCGTCGATCCGAAATCGACGATCGCGCAGGAAGAAATCTTCGGGCCGGTGCTGTCGATCATCACGTATCGCGACGAAGACGAAGCCGTGCGCATCGCGAACGATTCGCCTTATGGGCTCGGCGGCGCGGTGTGGGCGGGCAGCGACGAACGCGCGATGCGCGTCGCGCGCCGCATCCGCACGGGGCAGGTCGACATCAACGGCGGCACGTGGAACAGCGCCGCGCCGTTCGGCGGCTACAAGCAGTCGGGGCACGGCCGCGAGAACGGCGTGTACGGGCTCGAAGAGTATCTCGAATACAAGTCGATGCAGCTCAAGCCGGCGAATCCGGCCTGAGCGTCGCACCCCGCCTGACCCGAAACGGCACGCTCGCGTGCCGTTTTTTTATTGACGGCCGTCAAGATGCGCGTCGGTGGATCGTCGATCATCGCGTTTCCGATTTCCGATGTTTCGACGAGGTTCAGATGACCGCACGCACTTCCTTCCCGCCGCTCACGATTCGCGGCCGCGCGTTGCTGCCCGTGGTGCAGGGCGGCATGGGCGTCGGCATCTCCGCGCACCGCCTCGCGGGCAGCGTCGCGCGCGAAGGCGCGCTCGGCACGATCGCGAGCATCGACCTGCGTCACCACCACGCGGACCTGCTCGCGCGCTGTCGCGCGAATCCCGACCGCGCGACGCTCGAGGCCGCGAACCTCGACGCGCTCGCGCGCGAGATTCGCCTCGCGAAGACCTACGGCGAAGGCCGCGGGATGATCGCGGTCAACGTGATGAAGGCGGTGCGCACGCATGCGGACTACGTGCGCGTCGCGTGCGACGAAGGCGCGGACGCGATCGTGATGGGCGCGGGCCTGCCGCTCGATCTGCCCGATCTCACGCAGGGGCGCGACATCGCGCTGATCCCGATCCTGTCGGACAGCCGCGGGATCGCGCTGGTGCTGAAGAAGTGGATGAAGAAGGGGCGGCTGCCGGATGCGATCGTGATCGAGCATCCCGCGCATGCGGGCGGCCACCTCGGGGTCACGCAGATCGACGACATGCACGATGCGCGCTTCGATTTCGCGCGCGTGCTCGACGAGGCCGCGCAGGTGATGGCGTCGCTCGGCCTGGCGCGCGACACGATCCCGCTGATCGTCGCGGGCGGGATCAACAGTCACGACTCGGTGCGTGCGGCGCTCGCGGCCGGCGCGAACGGCGTGCAGGTCGGAACGCCGTTCGCGGTGACGGAGGAAGGTGACGCGCATCCGAACTTCAAGCGCGTACTGGCCGACGCGCTGCCCGACGACATCGTCGAATTCGTCAGCGTGACGGGGCTGCCGGCGCGCGCGGTGAAGACACCGTGGCTCGATCGTTACCTGCGCAACGAAACGCGCATTCGCGACAAGCTCGGCGCGTTCAGGCAGCGCTGCCCGACCGCGCTCGAGTGCCTGAGCGTCTGCGGGCTGCGCGACGGCATCGAAAAGTTCGGTCATTTCTGCATCGACACGCGGCTCGCGGCCGCGTTGCGGGGCGACGTCGCGAACGGCCTGTTCTTCCGCGGCCACGAAGCGCTGCCGTTCGGCAACGCGATCCGCAGCGTGCGCGATCTGCTCGACCTGCTGCTGACGGGCCGTGCCGCGGCGACTGCGACAAACCGTCCGAGGTTTACGCTGGCTTGACGGATATCAAAACGACGAAAAGACCCTACGAGGAAAATGGAATGCATTCTTCAGGGGTCTTTACCATGCATAAAACGATTCGAACATGTGTCACCGCTGCCGCCGTCGCGGCGAGTCTGGTCACGATGCCCACGCTGTCGCACGCGGCGTCGCCGGGCGACGGGATCAACCAGGGTGACGTACTGGTCCGCCTGCGCGCGATCAGCATCCAGCCGAACGAACGCGCGAGCGACACGCTCGGCGCGATCAATACCGGCGTGAACAACGCGATCGTGCCGGAGCTCGACTTCACCTACATGATCCGCGACTACCTGGGCGTGGAGCTGATCCTCGGCACGTCGCGGCACCAGATGACGTCGAGCCTCGGCAATCTCGGCGGCGTGGGCGTGCTGCCGCCGACGCTGCTGCTGCAGTACCACTTCAACCATGCCGGCAAGGTGCGTCCGTACGTCGGCGCGGGCCTGAACTACACGTACTTCTACAACAACGGGCTCAACGTCGGCGGGGAAGGCGTGTCGATCAACAAGAGCAGCTTCGGTCCGGCGCTGCAATTCGGCGTCGACGTGCAGTTGACGAAGAAGGTGTTCATGAACGTCGACGTGAAGAAGATCTGGATGAGCACCGATGCGACGCTCGGCGACAAGGGCATCGGCACGCTGCACATCGATCCGCTGATCGTCGGCGTGGGCGTCGGGATGAAGTTCTAACGGTTCGCGGACAAGAACAGAGTTGGGGTTGGCGGCATGGCAGTCGGCATGCCGCTCTTTTTTTGTGCGGCCGGTTTACAGCTTGTCGTACTGGAAGCGCATCGCGGTGCCTTCGCGCGTAATGCGCTCCCACACGGCCCGCTTCTCGTCGTCGCTCAGGAACACCCAGTTCGACACTTCGCCGGCCGTGCGGCCGCAGCCCTTGCAGACTTCGTCGAAGAGGGTCGAGCACACGCCGATGCAGGGGCTGTCGGGCAGGTCGTGGAGATTGGAGGCCATCGGGAGGGTTCGCGCAGTGAGATCGTCAGGGCGTCATTTTAATGCATCGGGACGGGGCAGCCGGCGGACGCCGCTAGCGTGCCGTACGGTCGCGTTGCCGTGACGGTGCGGCCGGTCGGCCGAACGGCCGGACGATGGCCGGATCGCCGTCGGCGACGGCTGGCCCGCCGTGCCGGACAGGGCGCGGCGCGTGGCGCACCGTGTCGCGATTTCCCCGGTGAAACGGCCGCATGCACCGCGCGTCGCGCGGGCCGCTTGTACTGCATGCGGCACGCGGTTTCGCCACCGCTTTCTTTTCCCGATGGACAGACGCCGATTACCCGATAGAATTCCCCCGGAACGCCCCGCTGCGCGGGCCGCCCGAGCGGCCGGCGGCGGGAATCTGTTCCGTTTGCGCGACACGGGCATGATTTTTTTGTGACGGAGCGCGAATGGTGGTAGCGTTCGGGGTTTTCGAGGGGCGGCGTGCCGGAACGCGCCGCCATGACGAGGCAGACGGCAGCCGGACAAGCGGTCCGGCCGGAGGGAGAACGGGATGAAAGCAAACGTAGTGGGCCGGTTCGCAGCGCTCGCGCTGTGCGTGGGTGCATCGGCGGCGGCGGCGAAGGATACGCAACTCAATGTCTATAACTGGTCGGACTACATTGCGAAGGACACGATCCCGAACTTCGAGAAGCAGGCGGGCATCAAGGTCCGCTACGACAATTACGACAGCGACGACACGCTGCAGGCGAAGCTGCTGACGGGCAGCTCGGGCTACGACATCGTCGTGCCGACCAGCAACTACGCGGGCAAGCAGATCGCCGCCGGCATCTTCACGCCGCTCGACAAGTCGAAGCTGCCGAACCTCAAGTACCTCGATCCGCAACTGATGGCGCTCGTCGCCGGTGCGGACCCGGGCAACAAGTACTCGGTGCCCTGGGCGTACGGCACGACCGGTCTCGCATACAACCTGACGAAGGCGCAGCAGGCGCTCGGCAAGGTCCCGCTCGACAACTGGGACATCCTGTTCAAGCCGGAAAACATCTCGAAGCTGAAGACCTGCGGCGTGTCGGTGCTCGACGCGCCGGACCAGATGTTCGCGGCGGCGCTGCACTACATCGGCAAGGATCCGATGAGCACGAACCCGGCCGACTACAAGGCCGCGATGGAGGTGCTGAAGAAGATCCGCCCGTACATCACGCAGTTCAACTCGTCGGGCTACATCAACGATCTGGTCGGCGGCGACATCTGCTTCGCATTCGGCTGGTCGGGCGACGTCGTGATCGCGAAGCATCGCGCGATCGAGGCGAAGAAGCCGTACAAGGTCGAGTACTACATTCCGAAGGGCGGCGCGCCGGTCTGGTTCGACGTGATGGCGATCCCGAAGGACGCGAAGAACAAGGACGCCGCGCTGCAGTGGATCAACTACATCGAGGATCCGAAGGTGCACGCGGCGATCACGAACGCCGTGTACTACCCGAGCGCGAACGCCGAGTCGCGCAAGTACGTGCGGCCCGACGTCGCGAACGATCCGGCCGTCTATCCGCCGGCCGACGTCGTGAAGACGCTGTTCCTGCTCAAGCCGCTGCCGCCTGAAATCCAGCGTCTGCAGACGCGTCTGTGGACCGAGCTGAAATCGGGCCGCTGAAGCGAGCCGGAGTCAGCCAGCAGTCATGAAGCCCCTGGTGTCCCCGGGGGCTTTGTTCGTCAAACGCAGGAGAGAAGCAGCACATCATGAATAGCCAGTCGGGTGCGCCGGTCGCGGGCGCACCGTCCTTCGTTCCTTCGTCCGGCGCCGATACGCGCGCCGAGAATTTTGTCCAGATCGTCGACGTCGTCAAGAAATTCGGCGACACCGAAGTGGTGCGCAACGTGAACCTGACGGTGCGCCAGGGTGAGCTGTTCGCGCTGCTCGGCAGCTCGGGTTCCGGCAAGTCGACGCTGCTGCGCATGCTGGCGGGCCTCGAGACGGTCACGTCGGGCAAGATCCTGATCGACGGCGAGGACCTCGCACAGATGCCGCCGTACAAGCGGCCCGTGAACATGATGTTCCAGTCGTATGCGCTGTTCCCGCACATGTCGGTCGAATCGAACGTCGCCTACGGCCTGAAGCAGGAAGGCACGCCGAAGGCGGAGCTGAAGGAGCGCGTCGCCGCGGCGCTCGAGCTCGTGCAGATGAGCAAGTACGCGAAGCGCAAGCCGCACCAGCTGTCGGGCGGCCAGCAGCAGCGCGTCGCGCTCGCGCGTTCGCTCGTCAAGCGCCCGAAGGTGCTGCTGCTCGACGAGCCGATGTCGGCGCTCGACAAGCAGATCCGCCAGCGCACGCAGATCGAGCTCGTCAACATCCTGAACAAGGTCGGCGTCACCTGCATCATGGTCACGCACGACCAGGAAGAGGCGATGACGATGGCGAACCGGCTCGCCGTGATGAGCGAAGGGCAGATCGTGCAGATCGGCTCGCCGAACGAAGTCTACGAATATCCGAACAGCCGCTTCTCGGCCGAGTTCATCGGCTCGACCAACCTGTTCGAAGGCGTCACCGTCGAGGACGAACCCGATTACGTGTACATCGAATCGCCGGAGCTGCCGAGCCGGCTGTACGTGAGCCACGGGATCACGGGCCCGCTCGGGATGCCGGTCACGGTGTCGGTGCGCCCCGAGCGGATCGCGCTCACCCGCAAGCCGCCCGAAGGCGCGTTCAACTGGGCGCACGGCAAGATCACCAACGTCGCGTACATGGGCGGCTACTCGCTGTATCACGTGAAGCTCGACGCGGGCAAGACGGTGATCGCGAACGTGTCGAGCCTCGCGATCTCCGAGCTCGACACGCCGGCGCTCGGCGACGAGATCTACGTGCGCTGGAGCGCGACGGCCGGCGTGGTGCTGACGTCATGAGCACGCTCAAGTCCCTGCTCGCATGGCCGGTGCGGCGCTTCAACCTGACCGGCGGCTCGGCGGTCGTCGCGGGGCCGTACACGTGGCTCGTGCTGTTCTTCCTGGTGCCGTTCGTGCTGGTCGTGAAGATCAGCTTCGCGGAGCTGCAGCTCGGCATCCCGCCGTATACGGAACTCGCGTCGTACGCGGACGGCGTGGTGCACATCGCGCTGAACCTGTCGCACTACGCGTTCCTGCTCACCGACAGCCTGTATTTCGCGACCTACGTGAATTCGGTGGTGGTCGCGGCGATCACGACGCTGCTGTGCCTGCTGATCGGTTATCCGATGGCGTACTACATCGCGCGTTCGAACCCGGCGACCCGCAACCTGCTGATGATGGGTGTGATGCTGCCGTTCTGGACGTCGTTCCTGATCCGCGTGTACGCGTGGATCGGGATCCTGAAGAACAACGGGCTCCTGAACAACTTCCTGATGTGGATCGGCCTGACCCATACGCCGATCGAGCTGTACCGCACGAACTACGCGGTGTACATCGGGATGGTGTATTCGTACCTGCCGTTCCTCGTGATGCCGCTGTACGCGCATCTCGTGAAGATGGACCTGCGCCTGCTCGAAGCCGCGTACGATCTCGGCGCGAAGCCGTGGAAGGCGTTCGTGCAGATCACGCTGCCGCTGTCGAAGAACGGGATCATCGCGGGCTGCCTGCTGGTGTTCATTCCGGCGGTCGGTGAGTACGTGATTCCGGAACTGCTCGGCGGCGCGAACACGCTGATGATCGGCCGCGTGATGTGGAACGAGTTCTTCAACAACGCAGACTGGCCGATGGCGTCGGCCGTGACCTGCGCGATGGTGCTGCTGCTGCTCGTGCCGATGGCGATGTTCCAGCACTTCCAGGCGAAGGAGCAGGAGGGCCGCCGTCGATGAAGCCGAATCGCTACCTGCAGTTCGCGGCGCTGTTCGCCGGCTTCGCGTTCCTGTACATCCCGATCATCAGCCTGATCGTCTATTCGTTCAACGAGTCGAAGCTCGTCACCGTGTGGTCGGGCTTCTCGTTCCGCTGGTACTCGGCGCTCGCGGAGGACGACGAGCTGCTGACGGCCGCGTGGCTGTCGCTGAAGATCGGCGTGCTGACCGCGTTCGCGTCGGTGTTCATCGGCACGTGGGCCGGCTTCGTGCTCGCGCGGATGGGGCGCTTTCGCGGCTTTGCGCTGTTCAGCGGAATGATCAACGCGCCGCTGGTGATCCCCGAGGTGATCCAGGGGATCTCGCTGCTGCTGCTGTTCATCGAGCTCGCGAAGTGGATCGGCTGGCCCGCCGAGCGCGGCGTGTTCACGATCTGGCTGGGCCACGTGATGCTGTGCATCTCGTACGTCGCGATCATCGTGCAGTCGCGCGTGCGCGAATTGAACCCGTCGCTCGAGGAAGCGGCGCTCGATCTCGGCGCGACGCCGCTGAAGGTGTTCTTCACGATCACGCTGCCGCTGATCTCGCAGGCGCTGATCGCGGGCTGGCTGCTGTCGTTCACGCTGTCGATCGACGACCTCGTGCTGTCGGCGTTCCTGTCGGGCCCCGGCTCGACGACGCTGCCGCTCGTCGTGTTCTCGCGCGTGCGTCTCGGCCTGAACCCGGAGATGAATGCGCTCGCGACGCTGTTCATCGTCGCGGTGACGGCGGGCGTCGTGATCGCGAACTTCGTGATGCTGCGCCAGGAACGCAAGCGGATGGCCGCGTTCGCCGCCTGACGCGCTCGCGCACAGGTTGCCGACGCAACGAATAACGCCCGGTGCCGACGACGAGTCGGCCCGGGCGTTTTGTTTGGCATGCGAGCCGCGTGCGGCTTACGCGCCGAACGCCGCCTTCGCGAGCAACCCGAGCGCCACGCAGACGAGCACCGCAGCGAAGCCGGCCTGCACGTGCCGCGCGGACAGGTGCCGGGACGCGCTGCGGCCGATCGCCATCCCGATTGCCGTCGCGACCGTGAACCACAGCGTCATGTCGAGCGGCGCGCGCGTGCCCGACACGAGCGTCGCGAACACGCCGCCGGTGCCGACCAGCGCGATCACCATCAGCGACGTCGCGACCACGCCGTGCATCGACACGTTCGTGAACTTGCGCAGCATCGGCACGATCACGAAACCGCCGCCGACACCGAGCAAGCCCGTCATCAGCCCCGTCACCGCGCCGGTCGACGCGAGCGCGAGCCCGACCGGCCACGACCAGACGAGCCGGCCCGTGTCGGGATTCACGCGGCCGACGCACAGCGGCGACGCGTCCGCGTCGCCGGGCGCATGACGCAGCGCCTGCCGCAGCAGGCGGCCCGCGACGACCAGCATCGTCAGCGCGAACAGCGCCAGCAGCACGCGTTGCGGCAGCACGTGCGCGAGCTTCACGCCGAGCGTCGTGAGCGGCACGCCGGCGACGGCCATCAGCAACGCCGCGCGATAGCGCACGAGCCCGCGGCGAAACCCTTCGAGCGCGCCGAGCGCGGCGCTGCCCGCGACCGCGACGAGCGCGACGGGCGTGGCCTGCTGCATCGGCCAGCCCATCCCGACGACGAGCGCGGGCACCGCGAGAATGCCGCCGCCCGCACCGGTGAGGCCGAGCACGGCGCCGACGAGACTGCCGAGTACGAGGGAAATCAGCATGGTGTCATCGGATTCCGGTCAACGTGCGATCGCGGGCTTCGCGAGCCATTCGCGGCCCTTGAGCATCGCCTTCCAGTAGAGCGGCGGCAGCACGCGCTCCTTGAGCAGCCACGCGAGCCGCGACGGGCGCCGGCCGTCGATCAGCCACGCGGGGAAGGTCGGCGCGACCTTGCCGCCGTACAGGAATTCCGCGAGCACGATCTTGCCGCGCTCGACGGTGAGTGGGCACGAGCCGTAGCCGTCGTACGCGGCGTCGCCGCGCGCGCGGCCCAGCGACGTGAGCACGTTGTGCGCGACGACGGGCGCCTGCTTGCGGGCCGCGGCGGCGGTTTTCGCATTGGTCGTGTTGGTGACGTCGCCGAGCGCGAAGATGTCCGCGAACTGCTTGTGCCGCAGCGTCGCCGGATCGACGTCGATCCAGCCGGCCGCGTCGGCGAGCGGGCTCGCGCGCACGAAATCGGGCGCCTTCTGCGGCGGCACGACGTGGATCATGTCGAACGGGCGCTCGACGGTTTCCGTGCCGCCGTCGGGCAGCGCGCGCTTGAACGTCGCGCGCCGCGCCGGCCCGTCGATCGCGACGAGGTTGTGGCCGAACGACAGCGCGATGTCGTAGCGTTTCACGTACTCCATCAGCGCGGGCACGTAATCGGCGACCCCGAACAGCGCGCCGCCCGCATTCAGGAACTCGACGTTCGCGGCACCGAGGCGGCCCGCGCGCCGCCAGTGATCGCACGACAGGTACATCGCCTTTTGCGGGGCGCCCGCGCACTTGATCGGCATCGGCGGCTGCGTGAACAGCGCATTGCCGCCGCGGAACGCCTGCACCAGTTCCCACGTGTACGGCGCGAGATCGTAGCGATAGTTCGACGTGACGCCGTTGCGGCCGAGCGTTTGAGCGAGGCCGTCGATCGCGTGCCAGTCGAGCTTGAGGCCCGGGCACACGACCAGCTTGAGGTAGCCGATGCGCCGGCAGCCGTCGAGCACCACCGTGTGCGTGTCGGGCTCGAAGCCGGCGACGGCGGCCCGGATCCATTTCACGCCGCGCGGCAGCAGGTCGACGATCGGGCGCGCGGTCGTGTCGGGCCGGAACACGCCCGCGCCGACCATCGTCCAGCCCGGCTGGTAGTAGTGCGTATCGGCCGGGTCGATCACCACGATATCGAGCGATGCGTCGCGTGCCAGCAGGCTTGACGCGACCGCGACGCCGGCCGCACCCGCGCCGACGATCACGATGTCGTGCCGCGCGTCGACGGCCGGCGCGGCCTGGCGGCCGTCTTGCGCGAGGTCTCGCATGAGACGCGGTGCGAGCGCGCCGAGGTCGTAGCCGGCCGTGGCGGCGATCGCGACGATGTCGCCGGCCGGGCGACGGCCTGCCTGCGACAGCGCCCACAGCGTCGCCGAACGCGTGCCGCTGCGGCAGTACGCGAGTACCGGGCCGGCGAGCGACGCGACGAGCGTGCCGAACTGCGCGGCCTGGTCGTCGGTGACCTTGCCGGTGTCGACGGGCAGGTAGTGCACGGCGATGCCGAGCGGCGCGGCGGCGGCGCGGATCTCGGCGACGGTCGGCTGGTCGGCGCCTTCGCCGTCCGGGCGGTTGCAGACGATCGTGCGGATGCCGGCCGCGTGCAGGGCGGGCAGGTCGGTCGCGGCGATCTGGGGCGAGACCGACAGCAGGTCGGTCAGCGGGCGGATGGTCATGTCGGGGGTTCTCCGGTCGGGGCGGCGGCTCAGATCGCGTCGAGCGGTATCTTCAGGTAGCGCACGCCATTGTTTTCGGGCTCGGGCAGGTGGCCGGCGCGCATGTTGACCTGCACCGACGGCAGCATCAGCACGGGCATGTCGAGCGTCGCGTCGCGCGCGGTGCGCATGGCGACGAAATCGTCCTCGGTCACGCCGTCCTTCACGTGCACGTTCGCGCGACGCTGCTCGGCCACCGTCGTCACGAACTGCACGTCGCGGCCGCCCGGCTGGTAGTCGTGGCACAGATACAGGCGCGTGTCGGGCGGCAGGGCGAGCACGCGCGCGATCGAACGGTACAGCGTGCGCGCGTCGCCGCCCGGGAAGTCGCAGCGGGCGGTGCCGTAGTCGGGCATGAACAGCGTGTCGCCGACGAACGCCGCGCGCTGCGTCGCGTCGTCGACGCAGTAGGTCAGGCACGCCGGCGTATGGCCCGGCGTGTGCAGCGCGCGGATCGTCAGCGCGCCGAGCGCGAGCGTGTCGCCGTCGTCGAGCAGGCGGTCGAACTGGCGGCCGTCCTGCGCGAAGCCGGGGCCGGCGTTGAACAGCGTGCCGAATACGTGTTGCACGCGGCGCACGTGGGCACCGATCGCGATCTGTCCGCCGACGTGCGCCTTCAGGTACGGCGCGGCCGACAGATGGTCGGCATGCACGTGCGTTTCCAGCAGCCAGTGGACGGTCGCGCCGAGTTCGGCGACGCGCGCGATCAGCCGGTCGGCGCTGGCGGTGTGCGTGCGGCCGGATTTCGGGTCGTAGTCGAGCACGCTGTCGATCAGCGCGCATGCGCGGCTTTCGGTGTCGAGCAGCAGATAGCTGACGGTGTGGGTCGCCGGGTCGAAAAAGCCTTCGACCGACAGCAGGGGGGCATGGCTCACGGGATGTCCTCGATCTGGTTCTGCGTCTGCAATCGGACATCCCATGTTCAAGAAGCATGCCAATTCGCGCCGCGCTGCCGGATGATGTGGCAGGTAATTGATTCGGCTCGGATTTTTGGCGTGGCCGCGGTGGGTCGCAGGCACCGGCGACGGGGTGCCGTCGACGTCGACTGCCATATCTGGCAGCGTCGTGGCAGAATTGGCAGTCCGCCTGGCAGTCCGTCCGCCCATCCGTCTCCGAGCCTCCCGATGAATCCGCACGACACCATTCCGATCGTTCCCGCGCCGTCGCGCGACGTCATGCCCGACGTCCGCGCGCTCGTCGCGTATCTGGAACAGGATCCGCAGCCGATGATCGTCGTCGATCCCGACTACCGCATCCTCGCCGCGAACGATGCGTACCGGCGCCAGTTCGGCGTGGCGGGCGTCGAGCACGTCGGCCGGCACTGCTTCCGGGTTTCGCATCATTACGACGTGCCGTGCGACCAGGCGGGCGAGCATTGCCCGATGAAGCAGGCGCGCGAGTCGCGCAGCCTGAACCGCGTGCTGCACATTCACCATACGCCGCGCGGCCCCGAGCACGTCGACGTGGAGTTGCGGCCGATCTTCGATGCGCGCGGCGACGTGATCGCCTACGTCGAGCGGCTGACGACGGTGCGCAGCGCGTCGGCGCAGCCGAGTGCGGAAGGGCTCGTCGGCGGCGCAGACGCGTTCAATGCGGCGCTCGGCGCGCTGCAGCGCGTCGCGCCGTCGATGCTGCCCGTGCTGCTGCTCGGCGAATCGGGTACCGGCAAGGAACTGTTCGCGCGGGCGCTGCACGAGGCGAGCGAGCGTGCGATGGGGCCGTTCGTGGTGGTCGACTGTTCGGGCATCGCCGAGACGCTGTTCGAGAGCGAACTGTTCGGCTACGAGAAGGGCGCGTTTACCGGTGCGAACCAGCGCAAGCCGGGCCTCGTCGAGACCGCGCAGGGCGGCACGCTGTTTCTCGACGAGATCGGCGACGTGCCGCTGCCGATGCAGGTGAAGCTGCTGCGGCTGATCGAGTCGGGGACGTTCCGGCGCGTCGGCGGCGTCGAGGCGCTGCGCGCGGATTTCCGGCTCGTCGCGGCGACCCACAAGCCGCTGCGCGAGATGATCGACGACGGCCGGTTCCGCCAGGACCTGTACTACCGGATCAACGCGTTCCCGATTCCGCTGCCCGCGCTGCGCGAGCGGCGTGGCGACGTCGCGCTGCTGGCCGAGTCGATCCTGCGGCGCATCGCGAACGCGCGCGCCGGCGCGGGCGACGCGAGCGCGCGGCCGTTCGCGGCCCGGCCGTTCGTGCTGACCGAGCGCGCGCGCGCGTGCCTCGACGCGTATGCATGGCCGGGCAACATCCGCGAGCTGCGCAACGTGCTCGAGCGCGCGTGCCTGTTCGCGGACGACGGCACGATTCGCGTCGAGCATTTGCCGGCCGAGCTGGTCGCGGCGTCGGTGACGCCACCGGCGCGTGCGGCGGGCGCGCGCGGTGTGTCGGACGCGGAACTCGTGCGGCTTGCGGGCACGTTCGACGGCACGCGCAAGCAACTGGCCGAGCACGTCGGGATGAGCGAGCGCACGCTGTACCGGCGGATGAAGGCGCTCGGGCTCGGGGTGCGCGACCGGTGAGCGGGCGCGTCGTGCCTGGCTGCCGCCGACCGGTCGCATCAAGCGGCAAGCTGATGGACGGCGGCGCGCCGCCTGTGCCGAATGCGGACCCGAACGCCCGGCCCGTGTTCCCTCGCGACATGACGAAGCGCGGGCGCGCGATCGGCCTGCACGACGATCGCCGATTGCCCGGCCGGTCGGGCGAGCTTGCAGTCGGCTGTCATGATTGACGATAAAAAATGACTGTTCTGCACAAAATAATTATCGTTTTACGATAATCATGTGGCTTACAATCGATGCGTGTTCACACCGTATCGAGGAGGTCGCATGCATTCCGATCGCATTGCCCGTATCAGTCAGCGCATGGCTACCGTCACGCTGTGGTTCATCGTCGGCATGCTGGTGCTCAACGCCGCGTGCTGGGCGTTCCCGTCGTTGAGCGCGGCCACCGGGCCCGGCCTCGTATTCGGCCTCACCGATTCGGTGGTCACGAACCTGGGCGTCGATGTCGGCGCGTTCCCGTGGTGGCAGAAGGCCGTCGGCACCCTGCTGTCGAGCGTCCCGCTCGTTGCGCTCGCGGGCGGCCTGCGCCACTTGCGCGAGCTGTTCCGGACCTACGCTCGGCGCGACTATTTCTCGGCGCAGGCGGCCGGCCATCTCGGCAAGACGGGGCGCGCGATCGGTCTGTGGGTGCTGTTGAGCCTGCTGTGCGAACCGCTGCTGAGCGTGTGGGCGACGTTTCGCGAGCCGGTCGGCCATCGCGTCGTCAGCATCGGCTTCAGCCTGCCGTACGTCGTCGCGCTGTTCACGGCGGCCTGTATCGCGGTGATCGCGCACATCCTGCGGCAGGCGAGCGAGCTCGATGCCGAACACCGGCAGTTCGTCTGAGGCGCGCGATGTCGATCGTGGTCAAACTCGATGTGATGCTCGCGACCCGCAAGGTCCGCTCGAAGGATCTCGCGGCGGCCGTCGGGATCACCGAACCGAACCTGTCGCTGCTCAAGCAAGGCAAGGTCAAGGGCATCCGCTTCGCGACGCTGGAGGCGATCTGCCGGTATCTCGACTGTCAGCCGGGCGACCTGCTCGCGTTCAGCGATGACGGCGGCGGCGAGCCGGATTGACGTGCCGCAACCGCCGGTCGTCGATGCGGCGCGGCGGCGTCGGCCGGGCATCGTGGCAGTTGCAGGCGTGATCGCCGTGTTGCTGCATGCGATCGGTTGGTATGCGCTGCAGCGGATGCCCGCGGCGCGCGGGCCGGTTGCGACCCGGGTCGATGCGTCGTCGGGCCGGATTGCATTGAGCGTCCGGTTGATTCCCGTGACGCCCGAACCTGCGCCCGCAACCGAGGTCGACCGGCGCACCGGTCCGACAGCAGCCATGCGAGAGACGCGCGAACCGAAAAGCCGTTCCGGCGCAGCGGCGACGCCGCGCCGGGCGACACGTTCGCTTGCGGCCGCGCCCGCGCAGGCAACGACCGGCGGCGCGCCGGATTCGGCTGAAAGCAGCCCGGTGCGTGCGCCGACCCCCGAGGTCGACTGGGAGCGTGATCTGGCGACGATCGGCACGCGTCGTGCGACGGGGCGCAGCCCTGCGGCAGCCACGGTCGGTGCGCTGGGCGCAGCGTCCGGCCTCCCGGCCGCGCGTCGCCATTCGGTCGACGAGACGCTGGCAAGCGGGGTGTCGGACGCACGGCGCGCCGACTGCCGGCGCGCCTACTCGAGTGCCGGCTTGCTCGCACTCCCGATGCTCGCGCTGGATGCGGTTCGCGATACGGGCTGCAAGTGGTAAGGAAGCACGCGGCTCGGCGCTGCCGGTGAGACGTGATCGCGCGGCGTTTTCGACGCGCGGCCGGATACGAGCCGGTTCGCCTGACGACGTGTCCGGGCGGCGCGCAACGGCCACGCACCGCCCGGGCTGCCGGGGCGTTGGACCCTCAACGCGCCGGCGCAAGCTGCGCCATCGCCTCGCGCATGAAGCCGAGCAGCGTGTCGTCGACCCATGAGTCCTTCGTCAGCGCCGGCTCGGTCATCATCGCGTTGCGGAATTTCGCGTGCGTGGCCGGGTCGTTGCCCGCGTAGCTGCGGAACAGGTCGAGCCAGCGCTGCGCGAGCGCGCGGCCTTCCGGCGAATCGGGCTGCGCGCCCGCATCGATCGCGTCGCGCACGTCGCCCATCAGTTGCGGCCATTCCATCGAGCGTTCACCGAAGTGCGCCCGCATGAAGCGGATCTCGTCCGGCGCGAGATACTTCTCGAAGATCCGCATCTTCGTTTCCGCGGACGCCCGCAGCACATAGTCGCGCAGCACGGTCGAGATGCCGAGTTTCGACTGCATCGACGGTTCGCGCTCGTGCATCAGGTTGAGCTTCGCCAGCAGCCGCGGATCGTTGTTCGTGTCGCGCACGAGCAGCGCCATCCAGCGGCCGGCTAGCGCGCGTGCGCGCTCGTCCTCGGGCGGCACGCCCGCGTCGTGCAGCGCACGCACGTCGGCGACGAGCGCCGTCCATTCCGCGTCGCCGGCCTGGCTCTTGCGATACATCGGCAGGCGCGCGAGTTCTTCCTCGGAAAAGTATTTGTCGTACACGGTCATCAACTCCAGTGTGGTGAGCCAGTCGGCCAGCTCCGGCTCCGTGCCCGCGGCGAGCTGCGCGTGCAGGTGCACGAGCCGCTCGCGCAGCTGCGCGGTCCGCGCGAGCTGGTGGTCGAGCGACGCGATCTGCCTCGCGACGAGTGCGACGAGCGGGGTGCCGGGCCGGTTCAGGTAGTCGCCGATTTCGGCGAGCGACAGTCCGAAGCGACGCAGGGCCTGGATCTGGTGGAGCCGGGCGATGTCGTCGCGGTCGTACAGCCGGTAGCCGTTGTCGGCACGCGCCGAAGGCGTCAGGAGGCCGATCGCGTGATAGTGATGAAGCGTGCGGACGGTCAGGCCGCTGCGTTTCGCCAGTTCTCCCACTTTCAGCCGCATGATGTCCTCCGTTCGGTGCGCACACTGGAGTCTCGAACGTTACGCTACGTGAGGGTCAAGCGGAAGATCGCGGATCG
Organism: Burkholderia sp. Bp8986; assembly: GCF_003854225.1. Classification (NCBI taxonomy): domain Bacteria; kingdom Pseudomonadati; phylum Pseudomonadota; class Betaproteobacteria; order Burkholderiales; family Burkholderiaceae; genus Burkholderia; species Burkholderia sp. Bp8986. The sequence continues at coordinate 34,783 of NZ_QTQM01000050.1, forward strand.
GCGCGCGGGGGTGGTCCCGCGCGCCCGACGCAAACGGCGCGCTATTGCGGTCATTGCGGTGGCGGCGGCGCGTCGGGCGTGACCGCGCGCGCCTGGGCGGTGGGGGCGATTCGAGCCGCGTTGCCGATGTCGCCGGCCGGGTCGGCCTTTCCAGCCTTTTCAGCCTTTTCGGCTTTTTCAGCCTTGCCGGCTTTGCCGGCCGGGTCGACCGGCGGCGTGCCCATCGCCTGATAGAGCCGCGCGGTATCCGCGAAGCGTGCGCCGGTCGCGCGGATCTCGTCGAGCCGCGCGTTGCGGTACTGCAGCTCGCTTGCTCGCGCGGCCGACGGCGGCAGCGCGCCGAGCCGCACGCGGGCGGCCGCGTCGTCGTACGCGCCGCGCGCGGACAGCGCGGCCCGCGACGACGCATCGAGCGCCTCAGCATCGTGCTCGAGCGCGGCGAGCGAATCCGCGACGTTCTGGAAGGCGGCGAGCACGGTCTGTTTGTACTGGTCGACCGCCGCCTCGTAGGTCGCCTTCGCCGCACGGCGCTGCGCGAGCAGCGCGCCGCCGTGGAACAGCGGCTGGCTCAGCGACGCACCGACGTTCCAGATCGAACCGGCGCCCGACAGCATCGCCGGCCAGCTGAAACCGCCTTTGCCCATCGCGGCCGACAGCGACAGCTGCGGGAACAGCTGCGCGGTCGCGAGGCCGACTTCGGCGGCGGCCGCCTTCAGCCCCGCGTCGGCGGCCTGGATGTCGGGGCGGCTTTGCAGCAGGTCTGACGGCACGACCACCGGTACTTGCGCGGGCAGGTGAAGGTCGGCGAGCGTGAGATCGGCGGGCGGCCGGTCGGGCGTGCGGCCGATCAGCACGGCCAGCGCATGGCGCGCCGAGTCGCGCTGCTGGCGCAGCGCGGGCAGGCTCGCGGCGAAGGTGTCCGCGCTTTGCTGCGCGTTCAGTGCGTCGCTTCGCGATGCCGAGCCGAGCGCGTAGCGGCGTTGCGCGTCGTGCGCCTGGTCGTTCGCGAGCGCGACGAGCCGTTCGGTGGTGGCGATCTGCGCGTTGAGCACCGACACCGTGATCGACGCGGTGACGATGTTCGCGGCGAGTGCCCGGCGTGCCGATTCGAGCTGGAACGCGCTGACGTCGACGCGTTTCGCGAGTGCACGGTTCGCGAAGCGCGATACGCCGAACAGGTCGACCGTATAGCTCGCCTGCAGTTGCCCGACGAACGTGTCGTACAGCAACGTCGGTGCGCCGAGCGCAGGGATTGGCACGCCGAGCGCACGCTGACGCGTGGCCTGGCCGCCGGCGTCGATCGACGGCAGCATCGAGCTGCCGATCTGCCCGCGCAACTGCTCGCGCGCGGCATCCAGCGAGTGCGCGGCGGCGCTGAGCGTCGGGCTGTTGCGCAGCCCTTCGTCGACGAGTGCGTTCAGCGCATCCGAGCGGTACTGCGTCCACCAGTCGGGCACGGGCTGCGCGCCGACGTCGAACTGCTGCGCGACGCCTTGCGCGGCGACGGTTTGCGGCACTTGCGGCGCGGCGCCGTAATGCGCGGGCGACGGCATCGCGGGCGGCTCGCCGCTCGGCGCGAACCACGCGCAGCCGGCGAGCGGGCCGGCGAGGCTCGCGGCCGCGAGCACCCGCGCGGCCTTCGTTTTCAGGTTCATCGACAGTTCCATGGTCAGGCTCCCGACGGCGCGGCGGGCGTGCCGCCGTCGTGCGGCGGGGCGTCGCGCGGGTCGCGTTCGTCGCGCTTCACGCGGAACCACGCGGCGTACAGCGCGGGCAGGTAGAACAGCGTCAGCACGGTCGCGCTCGTGATGCCGCCCATCAGCGCGGTCGCCATCGGCCCGAAGAAGTTCGAGCGCAACAGCGGGATCAGCGCGAGCACGGCGGCCGCGGCCGTCAGCGTGATCGGGCGGAAGCGCCGCACGGTCGCGCCGACGATCGCGTCGAAGCGTCCGTGGCCGGCCGCGATGTCCTGCTCGATCTGGTCGACGAGAATCACCGAGTTGCGCATGATGATCCCGAACATCGCGATCACGCCGAGCATCGCGACGAAGCCGAACGGCTGGCCGAACAGCAGCAGCGTGCCGACCACGCCGATCAGGCCGAGCGGGGCGGTCAGCACGACCATCAGCACGCGCGAGAAACTCTGCAGCTGGATCATCAGCAGCGTGAACACGGCGATCGCCATCAGCGGCATCTGCGCGTTGATCGACGTCTGCGCCTTCGCGCTTTCCTCGACCGACCCGCCGATGTTGATCTGGTAGCCGACCGGCAGTTGCGCGCGCAACGCATTCAACTTGCCGTCGATCGCATGCGTGACGTCGATGCCCTGTGCGCCGGCGCGTACGTCGGACTGCACGGTGATGGTCGGCTGGCGGTCGCGTTCCCACACGACGCCGTATTCGAGCGTCGGCGTGAAGCGGCCGAGCGAACCGAGCGGCACGGGGCCGTTCGGCGTCGGCATCGCGAGGCCCGCGAGCTGCGCGGGATCGACGCGATCGGCGCGCGGCGCACGCAGGTCGACCGCGATCAGCTTGTCGCGTTCGCGGTATTGCGTGACGGTCGTGCCGGACAGCGTCATCGCGAGGAAGCTCGACACGTCCTGCGACGTGACGTTCAGCTCGCGCGCCTTCTTCTGGTCGAGCTCGAAGCGCACCGAACGTTCGGCCGGCTCGTCCCAGTCGAACTGCACGTTCACCGTGCGCGCGTCGCCGCGCATCGTCGCCGCGACCTTCTCGGCGATCGCGCGCACCGTCGCGATGTCGTCGCCGCTCACGCGGAACTGCACGGGGTAGCCGACGGGCGGCCCGTTCTCGAGCCGCGACAGGCGCCAGCGCACGGCCGGGAAGCGGTCGCGCAGCGTGGTCTCGAGCCAGGCCGCGAGCTTCTCGCGATCCTCGACCGATTTCGCGGTGACGACGAACTGCGCGAAGTTCGGCAACTGCAGCTGCTGGTCGAGCGGCAGGTAGAAGCGCGGCGCGCCGCTGCCGACGAAATTCACCGAATGGTCGATTTCGGGCCGCTTGTCGAGCACCTTCTCGAGGCGTTCGGTCTCGCGCAGCGTCGCCGCGAACGACGCGCCTTCGGGCAGCCGCAGGTCGATCAGCAGCTCGGGGCGATCGGAGCTCGGGAAGAATTGCTGCGGCACGAGCGAGAAGCCCGCCAGCGCGACCACGAACAGGGCGCCGGTGATCAGCAGCACGACGAAGCGCCGCTCGATGCACCAGTCGATCCAGCCGCGCAAGCGCGTGTAGAAGCGCGTGTCGTAGATGTCGTGCTCGTGATCGTCCGGCAGGTGCGCTTCGTGCGCGTGCTTCTTGCGTTCGGGCAGCAGGTGGAAGCCCAGCAGCGGGATCAGCACGACGGCCGCGAACCACGATGCGATCAGCGCGATCGCCGACACCTCGAAGATCGAGCGCGTGTACTCGCCGGTACTCGATTTCGCGAGCGCGATCGGCAGGAAGCCCGACACGGTGACGAGCGTGCCCGTCAGCATCGGGAACGCGGTGCTCGTGTACGCGAATGCGGCGGCGCGCGCGCGGCTGTAGCCCTGCTCGAGCTTCACGGCCATCATCTCGACCGCGATGATCGCGTCGTCGACGAGCAGCCCGAGCGCGAGCACGAGCGTGCCGAGCGACACCTTGTGCAGCCCGATGTCGAACAGGTACATGAACAGGGCCGTGACGGCGAGCACGACCGGAATCGAGATCACGACGACCATTCCGGTGCGCAGGCCGAGCGACACGAGGCTCACGACCAGCACGATCGCGACCGCTTCGGCGACGGCTTCGAGGAAGTCGTCGACGGAATGCGCGACCGCATGCGGCATGCTCGACACCAGCGTCAGCTTGAGGCCGGCCGGCAGCCGCTCCTGCAGATCCTTCGATTCGGCGTCGAGCGCCTTGCCGAGCCGGATCACGTCGCCGCCCGGCTGCATCGTCACGCCGATGCCGAGCACGGCGTGACCGTTCGCACGCATCTGCGTGATGGCCGGATCGTCGTAGCCGCGCTTCACGGTGGCGAGATCGCCGAGCCGGAACGTGCGGCCGTTGATGCGGATCAGCGTGTCGGCGATCGTGGCGACGTTGTCGAACTGGCCGCTCGGCCGCACGAATACGCGGTCGTCGGTGGTCGTCAGCACGCCGGCCGACGAGATGTCGTTCTGCGCGTTGATCGCCTGCCCGAGTTGCTGCGGCGAGATGCCGAGGCGCGTGAGCTGCGCATTGTTCACCTCGATGAAAATCCGCTGGTCGGGATCGCCGAAATAGTCGACCTTGCCGACGCCGGGCACGCGCAGCAGCACGGTGCGCAGCTGGTCCGCATAGTCGTGGAGCTGCGCGGGCGTGAAGCCGTCGCCTTCGAGCGTCCAGATGTTGGTGTAGACGTCGCCGAATTCGTCGTTGAAGAACGGGCCCTGCACGCCGGGCGGCAGCGTATGGCCGATGTCGCCGACCTTCTTGCGGATCTGGTACCAGGTCTCGGGCACGTCCTGCACGGGCGCCGAGTCCTTCATCGTGAAGAAGATCAGCGATTCGCCTGGCCGCGAATAGCTGCGCAGGAAGTCGATGGCCGGCGTTTCCTGCAGCTTGCGGCCGATCCGGTCGGTCACCTGTTCCTGCACCTGCCGCGCGCTCGCGCCGGGCCAGAACGTGCGGATCACCATCACGCGGAACGTGAACGGCGGGTCTTCGGATTGCGCGAGCCGCGTGTACGCGAGGATGCCCGCGAGCGTCGCGAGCGCGATCAGGTAGACGACCAGCGCCTGGTGGCGCAGCGCCCATGCCGACAGGTTGAAGCGGCCTTCTTCGCGGGGGCTGCTCATGACGCGAAGTCCTCCGCGTGCAGCGGGGCGACCGGCCGCACCTTCTCGCCCGCGCTGACCGTATGCACGCCTTGCAGCACGACGCGCTCGCCCGGCTGCAGCCCGCTCGACACGGTGACCGTGCGTTCGTTGAAGCGCGCGACGTCGACGCGGCGCAGCTCGAGCGTGTCGTCCTTCGCGCGCACGACCCACAGGGCCGGATGCGGGCCGTCGTGGAACAGTGCGGTCGCGGGCAGCGTGATGCTCGGCGCGTTGCCGGCAACCGGCGCGCCGTCGAACGCGACGTTCGCGGTCATCCCGAGGCGCACGGACGGATCGGGCGCGGCGAGCGTGAGCTTCACACGCCAGGTGCGGCTTTGCGGATCGGCGGCCGGCGCGATTTCGCGCACCTTCGCGGCGAACCGGCGGCCCGGCAGCGACGGCAGCGTGACGCTCGCCGCGTGACCGGGCGCGAGCGATGCGAGCGCGGCCTCGGGCACGTCGCTGACGACGTCGACGTCGCCCGACCACGCGAGCTGGTAGACGGCCTGGCCGGCCGATACGTTCTGGCCGGTGTCGGCCTGCTCGGCGGTGATGGTGCCGGCGTGATCGGCGACGAGCGTCGCATAGCGGAGCTGGTTCTTCGCAAGCGCGAGCTGCTGCTGCGCCTGGTCGCGCTGCGCGAGCGCCGACGTGTAGCTGTTCTCGGTCTGCTCCAGCTGCGCCGTTGCGATCAGGTTCTCGCGCGCCTGCGCGCGATCGCGATCGCGCTGCTGCTTCGCGAACGCGAGGCTGTGCGACGCGGCATCGAGTTGCGCCTGCGCGCTCGCGACGTTCTTCTCGACGTCGGACGGATCAAGCAGCGCGACGACCTGGCCGGCCTTGACGGTATCGCCGAGCCGCACCTTGCGCTCGACGATCTTGCCCGCGATGCGGAACGACAGCGGCGTCGCATAACGTGGCTGGATCTCGCCGGGCAGCGTGGCGGCGGCCGCGGCGCCGTCGGCGCGTGCGGGCAGCGCGACGACCGGGCGCGGCGCGGGCGGCGCGGCTTCCTTCGGATGACAGGCGGCGAGGACGAGCGCGGTGCCGACCAGCAGCACGGCGCGGGAACCGGAGCGATTCACGAAACCCCCAGATGAGGTGAGAGCGGAACGAGGCCGGCAAGCGCGGCGGGCGCTTGCCCCGAGTGGCGCCAGTCCGGCGCACACGAACACAGCCGAACGAGGTCGTTCGGAAACTGCGGTGAATTCTAATACAGTGCTGTATCTGAATGCAAAAATGAATCTGAAAGGAAGTTGGTGCTAGACTGCGCGCCATGAAACCTCAGCGCTTAACTCGCGAGCAGAGCAGGGACCAGACGCGCGAACGTCTGCTGACTGCCGCGCACTGCATTTTTATGAAGAAAGGCTTTGTCGCGGCGAGCGTCGAGGACATCGCCGCGGCGGCCGGCTACACGCGCGGCGCGTTCTACTCGAACTTCCGCAGCAAGTCGGAACTGCTGCTCGAATTGCTCGAGCGCGACCACGATTCGGTGCGGGCCGATTTCGAGGCGATCTTCGAGATTGGCGGCTCGCGTGAGCAGATGGAGTCGATGGCGCTCGCGTACTACCGGACGCTGTTTCGCGACGACGAATATTCGCTGCTGTGGGGCGAGGCGAAGCTGCAGGCGGCGCGTGACGCGAAGTTCCGCGTGCGCTTCAACCAGTTCCTGCACGGCAAGCGGCTGCAGATGGCCGAATTCATCCAGCGCTTCGCCGAGCGCGCGGGCACGCCGCTGCTTCTGCCGGCGGAGACGCTCGCGTTCGGATTGATGTGCCTGTGCGACGGCGTGCAGTCGTACTACACGGCCGACCCGCAGCACGTGTCGGCCGACGTGGCCGAATCGGTGCTCGCAGGGTTCTTCGCACGGGTCGTGCTGGGGCGCGCGCCGGACTGAACGGCCGGGCGCCGATGCGGGCGGCCAGACGGTTGGCCGGCAGGCGTGGCGATTTACAAGACCGCGACGCCACATCGGGCGCCGCGCACCGGCGCCGTCACCGCTCGCCGGTCATCCGCCGGTACGCGTCGAGCAGTGACGTCTTGTAGACGACGCCCGCGAGCGTCGGCTCGGCTTCGCTTTCGATCACCGGCAGCCGTTCGCCCTGGAACGCCATGAAGCGTTCGAGCGCGGTCGCGAGCGGCATGTCGGGCGTGAGCAGCGGAAACGGCGTATGCGTGTAGTGCGCGGCCGTCTTGTCGGTCGTGTCGCGCTTGTCGAGCAGGTCGGACGTGATGTCCTTCAGCGCGACCGCGCCGCGGAAGCGCCCGGCGTCGTCGGTCACGTACAGATACTTCACCGGATATTCGAGAAACACGCGCGTCATGTCGGCGACGCTCGCGGTGAGCGGCACGATCGTCTGCGCGGGCTGGATCAGCTCGCGCATCTGGGTGGTGCGCAGCCGCAGCCGTTCCTGTGCGTCCTGGTGATGGTGCAGCGTGATCTCGTACATCGACGTCGTGCCGGTCGCGCGCGCGACGAAATACGCGAACACGCACGACACCAGCAGCGGCAGCACGACCTGGTAGCTCAGCGTCATCTCGAAGATCATCAGGATCGCCATCAGCGGCGCCTGCGTGGCGCCGGCCAGGAACGCGCCCATCCCGACCATCGCATACGCGAAGTACGCGGACGTGTGGCCGGGCCACAGCGCGTGCATCGCGAGCCCGAACAGCGAACCGAACACGGCGCCGACGAACAGCGTCGGCGTAAACACGCCGCCGACCGCGCCGGAGCCTGCGGTCGCGGCGGTCGCGATCACCTTGAACACCAGCACCGCGACCAGCGCCTGCCAGGTCCACGGCGCATGCAGGATGTGGTTCACGACGCTGTAGCCGTTGCCCCACACGTCCGGAATCCACACCGAGATCACGCCGACCACGAGGCCGCCGAGCGCGAGCCGCACCGGCAGCGGCACGGGCAGCCGCTTGAACTGGTTCTTGGACGCATCGAGCAGGTGCAGGAACTGCGGCGCGAGCACGCCGCACAGCGCGCCGAGCACGACGAACAGCAGCACTTCGGCGCCCGTCACGGCCGGGAACACCGGCATCTCGTACGGTGGCCGGTAGCCGGCGAATTCCCGCATCACGATGTTCGCGACGACGGACGCGACGACCATCGGCCCGAAGCTCTCCATCGCGATCGTGCCGAGCACGATCTCGGAGACGAAGAACGCGCCGGCGATCGGCGCGTTGTACGCGGACGTGATACCGGCCGCGGCGCCGCACGCGACGAGCAGGCGCAGGCGCGGCGGGTCGAAGTGCACGAAGCGGCCGACCAGCGACGCCGCGAGCGCCGCGAGCTGCACCATCGGGCCTTCGCGGCCGATCGAGCCGCCGCTGCCGATCGTCAGCAGCGACGACACGCTGCGCCACAGGCTCTGCCGCACCGGCACGACGCCGTCGCCGAGCGCGACGGCTTCCATGTAGTCGATGTTGCCGGATTTTCGGTCGCCGCGCGTCGCGAGCAACAGCACGCAGCCGGCGAGGAAGCCGCCCGCGGCCGGCATCCAGAAGCGCACGTACCAAGGCAGGCTTTTCGCCATCTCCACGAAGCTGCCGCTGTGCCCCGAGATCAGGCGCTGCATCAGGTCGATGCCTTCGCGGAACGCCATGGTGGCGAAGGCGCCGCCGACGCCGACGACGGCCGACCAGATCAGCATCGTATGGGCGTCCGACAGGCGGAACAGCGTCTGGGCGCGAGTGCGCAGCTTCAGCAGGAACGAGAGCACGGCTGAAAGAGGGTGATGAAGAGGACGAAGGAAAACGACGCGAAGCATAGCACTGCGCCGCGCCCGCGGGACCTTCCCGTCGGGCGCGGCGCGTGTCGCGGCGTGGCTGCGCGGCTCAGCCAAGCCAGTGCTGTACCGCCCAGGTGATCCCGTAGCCGCCGGCGATCAGCCACACGTACAGGATCAGGCCGGTGGTCAAGGCGCGCGGGCCGGCCTCGCGGATCTGCGACACGCGGGTCTCGATGCCGAGCGCGGTCATCGCCATCGTCAGCGCGAAGGTGTCGAGCAGGTTCAGCGTGTGCGTGACGTCGGCGGGCAGCACGTTCAGCGAATTGACGATCACGAAGCCGAGGAAGCCGAGCGCGAACCACGGCACCGCCACCTTGCGCTTGCCTTGCGCGCCTTCAGCGGTCGCATCGGTCGAGCGCGCGGAGCGGGCGAGCCACCAGCCGAGCGTGAGCAGCACCGGCACCAGAAGCATCACGCGGGTCATCTTCACGATGGTCGCGACGTGCGTGACCTCCGGACTGATGTCGCTCGCCGCGCCGACCACCTGCGCGACCTCGTGGATCGTGCCGCCGAAGAACAGGCCGAGGCCGGTCGGGTCGAGGTTGAGCAGGCCGGCGTGATACGCGAACGGGTACAGGAACATCGACAGCGTGCCGAACAGCACCACGCTGCCCACGGCCATCGCGCTCTGGTGCGGCTTCGACTGCAGCGTCGACTCGAACGCGAGCACGGCGGCCGCGCCGCAGATCGCACTGCCGGCGGCGGTCAGGAGCGCCGCGTCGCGATCGAGCTTCATTACCTTCATGCCGACCCAGGTGCCGATCGCGAGCGTGCTGACGACGATCAGCACCGACACCGTCAGGCCCGGCAGGCCGACCTGCGCGATTTCCTGCAGGCTCACGCGCAGGCCAAAGAACGCGACCGCGATGCGCAGCAGCTTGCGCGCGGAAAAGTTGACGCCGGCCGCCCAGCTCGCGGGCATGCCGTCGCGCAGCGCGTTGCCGTACAGCGCACCGGCGACGATGCCGACGATCAGCGGCGACAGGCCGAGCCCGGCGACTGCCGGCAGTTGCGACAGACTCGTGACGGCGGCGGCGAACAGCGCGACGAACAGCACGCCGTTCAACTGGCCGCGCAGCGACGGCGCGGCGTGGGCAAGATGGGGAGTCGGAGCAGTGGACATGGGGCACCGTGATCAAGCAGGTTGCGATGGCCTAATCCTAGTTTGGTTATATCGATATGAAAAATTGTGATTTGTGACGTAAACTATCCGGGAAGCCGATAATTCATCCCCATGACCCCGGATCAACTGATAACGTTCGCGGCCGTCGCCGAACATCTGAACATCAGCCGCGCTGCCGTGGCGCTGCATCTGTCGCAGCCGGCGGTATCGGGCCAGCTGCGCCTGCTGCAGGACGAGTTCGGCGAGCCGCTGTACCAGCGTGACGGCCGCGGCATCCGCCTGACGCCGGTCGGCGAGCAGCTCGCGCAGTACGCGAAGGCCCAGCGCGACACGTTCGCGCAGGCGCGCGCGTTTCGCGACGCGGTGCGCGGGCTCGACGCCGGCACGCTGCGGATCGGCGCGAGCACGACGCCGGCCAGCTACCTGCTGCCTTACCTGATCGCGGCGTTCCAGCCGCGCGTGCCGCGGGTGGCGATCCACACGATGAGCGGCAACACGGCCGACGTGGTCGCCGCGCTGGCATCGCTCGACATTGCGATGATCGAAGGGCCGCCCGGCGAGGCGCTGCCGCCCGGCACCGCCGTGCACGCATGGCACGAGGACGAGATCGTCGCGGTCGTGCCGGCCGGGCATGCGCTCGCCGCGCCCGAGTACGCAGCCGGCGTCACGCTCGAGGCACTCGCCGCGCATCCGCTCGTGCTGCGCGAGGAAGGCTCCGGCGTGCGGCAACTCGTGGAACGCGCGTTCGCGCACGGCGGCGCGCCGATGCGTGTCGCGTTCGAGATCGCCGGTGTCGAGGCCGTGAAGGAGGCCGTGCGCGCGGGGATGGGCGTCGGCTTCGTGTCCGCGATGTCGCTGCGCCACGAGGGTGCGGCGCTCGTGCCGCGCTCGCTCGCCCCCGCGCCGCTCACGCGTCATTTCTCGATCCTGGTGCCGCACGGCGCGGCGCCGTCGCGCGTGGCCGCCCAGTTCCTGGAAATGAGCCTCGCGCACGACGCCGGGTAGACACCCGAAGCCGGTCCTGGAGCGCCGGATGCCCCTGCGCCCGCGCACGTTCGTGCGGCGGCCATCCTTAGGGATTTCCTCTATGGCGTGCGCCCGGGGCGAAGCGCACCATCCGTCTCAAGCAAATGGAACCGGTTCCATTCCGGAGAAAAAAAGGGCAGACATGGCAGACATCGTGATCGTGGCGAGCGCATTCGGGATGGACCGCGTGCGTCAGGAGGGTCACCGTGCATTCATCGCGACCGCGGCGGCATCCGGCGCGACCGGCTTCGAGGTGCGGCGCGAACTGTTCGCATCGGACGACGACGCGACGCCCGGCGCGCTGGCCGAGCTCGGCACGGCGCTCGCCGCGCACGGGCTGTGGTCGGTCTATTCGACGCCGGCCACGCTGTACACGGAAACCGGCGCGCTCGACGCCGAAGCGCTGCGCGACACGCTCGTCGAAGCCGACGCGCTCGGCGCGCGCTTCGTCAAGTTCCAGCTCGGCGGCTTCGCCGGCAACGCGCACGCAGCCGAGATCGTCGCGCTGTCGCGCGGCGCGCGTGCCCGCGTGGTGGTCGAGAACGGCCAGTTGCCGGTGGGCGGCGCGCTCGCGCAATTCAGCGGGCTGTTCGCGGCGCTGGCCGAGGCGGGCGCGCCCGATGCGCTCGGCATGACGTTCGACATCGGCAACTGGCAGTGGCCGGGCGAAGCGCCGCTCGCATGCGCGCACGCACTCGCGCCGCATGTGGAATACATTCATTGCAAGGCAGTCGCTGGCGAGGGCGCGCGCCGTTTCGCGGTGGCGCCGGCGCCGGGCGACACGCTCGTCACGGGCGTGCTCGCGGCCCTGCCGCAAGCGGCGCCGCGCGGCATCGAATTCCCGTTCGATGCGGCCGACCTGGCGGGCGATGCCGGCCGGCGCGTCGCGTGGCTCGCCGCCGCGTGACGCTCGAAGGATACGGAGAAATGCACTCATGAAGGCAGCACTCGATGTCGTGACCTACGGCGAAGCGATGGCGATGTTCGTCGCCGCCGAGCCCGGCCACCTCGCGCACGCCGCGCAATTCACGAAACGGATCGCGGGCGCGGACCTGAACGTCGCGATCGGCCTATCGCGGCTCGGCTTCCGGGTCGGCTGGATGAGCCGGGTGGGCCGCGATTCGTTCGGCGGCTACGTGCTCGACACGCTCGCGCGCGAAGGCATCGACGCGTCGTGCGTGACCGTCGATCCGCGCTATCCGACCGGCTTCCAGCTGAAGTCGCGCAACGACGACGGCAGCGACCCGACCGTCGAATATTTCCGCAAGGGCTCGGCCGCGAGCCACCTGTCGTGCGACGACTACGTGGCTGACTACGTGCTCGGCGCACGGCACCTGCATTTGACGGGCGTCGCACCCGCGATCTCCGCGACGTCGTGCGAGCTTGCGTTCCGGCTGGCGCACGAGATGCGTGCGGCCGGCAAGACGATCTCGTTCGATCCGAACCTGCGCCCGACGCTGTGGCCGTCCGCCGACGTGATGGCGAAGACGCTGAACGCGCTCGCGTCGCTCGCCGACTGGGTGCTGCCCGGGCTTGCCGAAGGGCAGCAGCTCACCGGGCACGACACGCCGGCCGACATCGCGGGCTTCTACCTGGCACAGGGCGCGCGCGGCGTGGTGATCAAGCTGGGCGCCGACGGCGCGTACTTCCGCACGGCCGACGGCCGCGAGGGCACGGTGGCGGGCGAGCGTGTCGCGAACGTGGTCGACACGGTCGGCGCCGGCGACGGCTTCGCGGTCGGCGTGGTCAGCGCGCTGCTGGAAGGCCGCTCCGTCGAGCAGGCGGTCGCGCGCGGCAATCGCATCGGGGCGCTCGCGATCCAGGTGATCGGCGATTCGGAAGGCTTGCCGACCCGCGCGGCGCTCGATCGGCTCGAAAACGTCAGCAATCGCGCCGATCGCCTAGAGGAAACCGTCACCGCGCAATGAGAGGCCGGACACGGCACAATCCGCGGACCCAATTCGTGCTTCGTGCACGGTTTTGCATGAGGCCGGAGCAGGCGCCATCGCGCCGACGCCGGTCGATTCCCGAAAGGACGGGAGCGGAGCCGGGCGTTTGACCCGCCCACTCCGATCACCCAAGGAGACACTCTGATGGCAGCCAATCTCGCAGCACGACGCTGGTGGACGATCATGCCGATCGTGTTCATCACCTACAGCCTTGCTTACCTCGACCGCGCGAACTACGGGTTCGCTGCAGCCGCCGGCATCAACCAGGACCTCGGGATCAGCAAGGGCCTGTCGTCGCTGATCGGCGCGCTGTTCTTCCTCGGCTACTTCTTCTTCCAGATTCCCGGCGCGATCTATGCGGAGCGCCGCAGCGTCAAGAAGCTCGTGTTCGCCAGCCTCGTGCTGTGGGGCGCGTGCGCGGCGCTCACGGGGGTGGTCACCAACATCCCGTCGCTGATGGCGATCCGCTTCGTGCTCGGCGTGGTCGAGGCGGCGGTGATGCCGGCGATGCTGATCTACATCAGCAACTGGTTCACGAAGAACGAGCGCTCGCGTGCGAACACGTTCCTGATCCTCGGCAACCCGGTCACGGTGCTGTGGATGTCGATCGTGTCGGGCTATCTCGTGCACGAATTCGGCTGGCGCCACATGTTCATCGCCGAAGGCGTGCCGGCCATCATCTGGGCCGTATGCTGGTGGTTCCTCGTGCAGGACAAGCCGGCCGATTCGCCGTGGCTCACCGCGCAGGAAAAGCGCGACCTCGACGCCGCGCTCGCGGCCGAACAGGCGGCGATCAAGCCCGTGCGCAACTACGGCGAGGCGTTCCGCTCGCCGGCCGTGATCAAGCTGTGCGCGCAGTATTTCTGCTGGAGCATCGGCGTGTACGGCTTCGTGCTGTGGCTGCCGTCGATCGTCAAGAACGGCTCCGAGCTCGGGATGGTCGCGACCGGCTGGCTGTCGGCGCTGCCGTACCTCGCGGCGACGATCGCGATGCTGGTCGCGTCGTGGGCGTCCGACAAGGTCGGCTCGCGCCGCGGCTTCGTGTGGCCGTTCCTGCTGGTCGGCGCGGCCGCGTTCGCCGCGTCGTATGCGCTCGGCTCGTCGCACTTCTGGATCTCGTATGCGCTGCTGGTCGTCGCGGGCGCCGCGATGTACGCGCCGTACGGCCCGTTCTTCGCGATCGTGCCGGAACTGCTGCCGAGGAACGTCGCCGGCGGGGCGATGGCGCTGATCAACAGCATGGGCGCGCTCGGCTCGTTCGTCGGCTCGTATTTCGTCGGCTACCTGAACGGGGCGACCGGGTCGCCCGTCGCATCGTATGCGTTCATGAGCGTCGCGCTCGTCGCCGCGGTGATCCTCACGCTGTCCGTCAAACCCCAGGCGCGCGATGCGCACCCGCTCGCGACGCCGCTGCAAGGAAAATGAAAACGATGAAGCCTCGTATCGTCGCGTACAAGCCGCTGCCCGATGACGTGCTCGCGTACCTGCGCGAGCATGCGGAGCTCGTGCAGGCCGACGGCGCCGACGCGCTCGCCGACGCCCTCGGCGACGCGGACGGCGCGATCGGCGCGAGCCTGAAGGTCACGCCGCAGATGCTCGATCGCGCGCCGCGGCTGAAGGCCTGGTCGACGATCTCGGTCGGCTACGACAACTTCGACGTCGCGGATCTCACGCGGCGCGGGATCGTGCTCGCGCATACGCCCGACGTGCTGACCGAATCGACCGCCGATACCGTGTTCTCGTTGATCCTCGCGTCCGCGCGGCGGGTGGTCGAACTGGCGGAGTGGGTGAAGGCCGGCCACTGGCAGCGCAGCATCGGCCCCGATCTGTACGGCACCGACGTGCAGGGCAAGACGCTCGGCATCGTCGGGCTCGGGCGGATCGGCGGCGCGGTCGCGCGCCGCGCGGCGCTCGGCTTCCGGATGCAGGTGTTGTACACGAACCGTGCCGCGCACGCCGAAGCCGAGACGCAGTACGGCGCACGCCGCGTGACGCTCGACGAGCTGCTCGCGCAGTCGGACTTCGTGTGCCTGCAGGTTCCGCTGTCGCCGCAAACGCATCACCTGATCGGCGCGGCCGAATTCGCGAAGATGAAGCGTGGCGCGATCCTGATCAACGCGTCGCGCGGGCCGGTGGTCGACGAGGCCGCGCTGATCGACGCGCTGCGGGCCGGCACGATCCGCGGCGCGGGGCTCGACGTGTTCGAGACGGAGCCGCTGGCGGCGGACTCGCCGCTGCTGCGGATGAGCAACGTCGTCGCGCTGCCGCATATCGGCTCGGCGACGCACGAGACGCGCCATGCGATGGCGCGCTGCGCCGCGGAAAACCTGGTCGGCGCGCTGGCCGGCACGCTGCGCACGAATCTCGTCAATCCGGACGCGCTCGCGCGCGTCTGAGCGGCGGCGGCCGGCCGGCGGGCCGCCGCCGCAGTTAGAGTCGATGGTCTTGGTGCGGGAGGGCAGGCTGCGTTATGATCGCCCGCTCGTCGCGCATCGACGACCCGGCCACGCGGCCGGCGGCGTCCGGCGACGGGCATCCGTGCCAGCCCGGTGCGGCCGATCGCCGTGCGTGTCAGGCGAGCGGAGCGGGCGCGAAGGCGCCGGCTTCGATCGACCGCGAAGCAGGGGAGCGGCGGCGTGCGCCGGGGGGCGTTCGTATCCAACAACAAAGGTCCGTCCGCACACGAAGCGGCGCGGATCGTACGTCGCGAGGCACGACTTGAGCGATTCGCAACCTTCCACGCAGCGTCCGGCGACGATCAGCGACGTCGCACGCGAAGCCGGCACGGGCAAGACCAGCGTTTCGCGCTATCTGAACGGCGAGACGCACGTGCTGTCCGCCGATCTGCGCCAGCGGATCGAGACGGCGATCGCGCGCCTGAACTACCGGCCGAACCAGATGGCGCGCGGGCTGAAGCGCGGCCGCAACCGGCTGCTCGGCATGCTCGCGGCCGACCTGACCAATCCCTATACCGTCGAAGTGCTGCTGGGCGTCGAGGCCGCGTGCCACGCGCTCGGCTACATGCCGCTCATCTGCCACGCGGCGAATGAAGTCGAGATGGAGCGGCGCTTCCTGCAGCTGCTCACGACCTACCGGGTCGAAGGGCTGATCGTCAATGCGCTCGGCGCCGAGGAAGACGTGCTGCGCCCGCTGCGCGGCGGCGGCATCCCGGCCGTGCTCGTCGACCGGACGGTCGAGGGCTTCGAGGCGGACCTGATCGGGCTCGACAACACCGATGCGATCGAGACGGCGCTCGCGCACCTGATCGCGCGCGGCTTCGATGCGATTCATTTCGTCGTGCAGCCGTTCGAGCGCGTCAGCTCGCGGCGCCTGCGCGAGGCCGCGTTCCGCGCGGCGCTCGAGGCGCGCGGGCTGCCGGTGCCGCCGACGGTCGTGCTCGACCTGAACGAGCCGGCCGCGGCCGCCGTGGCGCTCGCCGACCTCGACGCGCGCGTCGATGCGGCCACGCAGCGCGGCGTGCGGGCGGCGCTGTTCGCCGCGAACGCGCCGGTCGCGCTCGCGATCGCGCGCCACCTGCGCGCCCGCTTCGGCGCCGCATGGCAGGAAAAGGCCGCGCTGCTGTCGATCGACGATCCGGAGTGGGCCGAGCTGATCGGCATCACGACGATCCGTCAGCCGACCTACGAGATCGGCTACAAGGCCGTCGAATTCGTGCACGAGCGCATCGACGGCGCGGTCGGCGACGTGCGCGTCGCGATGCTGCCGGGCGAGCTGATTGCGCGCGCGTCGACCGCAAGCTGAGTATCATGCGGGGCACGCGGCGCGTCAGGTGCGCTGCCCCGAACAAGGAAATTCATGACTGTCGCTCCCGTCACGCTGGCGGTGCTGATCGCCGCCACGCTGATCATCGCGCTACTGCCGTTCGTTCTCTTCCGTACCCTGCGCAAGCCGCTTGCGCTCGACCGCCGCGACACGATCGTCGGCGTCGCCGTCTTCACGCTGTTCGCGATGATCGTCGAACGCGCATTCCATGGCCTCGTGCTGAGTCAGACGCCCGCCGGCGGCTGGCTCACGCAGCCGCTCGCATTCGTCGCGTACAGCGCGCTCGCGACCGCCGTGTTCGAGGAAGTCGGCCGTTATCTCGGGTTCTGGTTCCTGAACCGCCGCTACGGCGCGTCGGCCAGCGACGGGCGCGGCATCGGCTACGGGATCGGCCATGCCGGCGCCGAAGCCTGGTTCGTCGGCGTGCTCGTCTGGGGCCAGTGGTCGTATCTCGCGTGGCTCGCGAGCCGCGGGCAGCTCGAGACGCAGCTCGCGGACCTGCCGGGCGATACCGTCGTGCGGCTGCACGTGATGCTGGCGACGCTGTCGGCACAGTCGATCCTGCTGTTGCTGATCGAGCGCTGCGCGGCGTTCGCGGTGCAGCTCGCGCTGTCGGTGCTGGTCTGGCGCGGCGTGCGTGCCGGCCGCGCGGGCGTATTGCCGCTCGCGATCGTGCTGCATGCGCTGGCGGCCGCACCGGCGTTGCTGTACCAGGTGCGCGTGCTGCCGGCCGGATCGCTCGAGGCCGTGTATTTCGTGCTGGCCGCGATCCTGGTCGCCGTGCTGGTGAAGACGTGCCGGTCGCCGCGCGCGGCGGCCTGACGGGAGAGGCGGAATGGACGACTATCTGATCGAATGCGCAAGCGCCGAATTCGACGCGCTCGCGCGCGTGATCTGCGATCTCTTTCCGGAGCAGACGCGTTTTGCCGAAAGCAGCGACGAACGCGGGCGCTTCCTGTCCGTGCAGTGGCTTGCGATGCGTTTCGGTTCGACGCCGAAACGGATGACGCTCGATATCCGCATCGTGCCGGCCGCGCTGGCGCGCTATCTGGCGCTCAGGCCGATGCAGCGCGCCCGCAGCCACGCGGTGCTGCATGCGTACACGGAAGCGATGCTGGGCTCGCTCGAGGAGCGGCACGCGGCGGGTGAAGCCGTCGAGCGCACCGCGGAACTCGAACTCGACGAAGACTTTGCGTGAGCGGCGACGCCGGCGCGATGCCGGCGCGGCGCGTGTCACGCGACGCGCGCTTACGCGTCGCGATAAACCTGCGCGAAGCGCTGCGCCTGCACGACGCCATAGTCGCCGGGTGCATATTGCATGACCCAGTCGCCGGCCACGCCGCGCAGCGTGTCGCCGTTTTCCGAGCGGGCGATCGTGAACGGCTCGTCCATGCGACGGGCGAGCACGACGGCCGGCCGGTTCCGGTAGGCGCCCGGCGCGCCGTGCGCGAGCGCCGGATCGGCGGGCAGGTACTTCGCGTCGAAGCGCGCGCGCGACACGACCCAACGGTCGCCGGTCGAGCCGGTGATCAGCGCGTCGCCCGCGACATAGCGGTTCGGGCCTTCGAGGCTCATCAGTTCGCCGTCGGCATCCGCGAATGCGACCGTGACGGTTTCATCCTTCACGACGCGACGGGCCTGCGGGTCGGTACGCAGATCGAGGTGCTTGAGTTCGAGCATGGCAGGGGGGAAGTGCGGGAAAAGCCGGGAGCTTATCCCGAATCCGGCGCGCCGTGTGACGCGCCGGATTCCCGCGGGATGCGCGACGCCGTTCGGCCCGCACGGGCAGTGCGGCGCCGACGGGGCGGACGTCAGGGTTGCGCGGGCGCGCTGGCGGCCGGCGCGGCTGCTGCCTTGCCTTCCTTGCTCGCGGCCTTGCCCTTGCCGCGGTGTTCGCCGCCGTGGTGCAGCCAGCTGCGGAACGTCGTGTCGGCGAGCGCCTTCTGGTCGGCCGGGAAGCGCTCGTAGAGCGGCGCGAATGCGTCGGCGAGCTTTTTCGCGCCGTCCGCGTTCGCCTGCGCGAGTTCCGCGTACTGCTTCATGTCGTCGACCGCGGACACGTCATGGCTTTCCATCCGGGCGCGATAGAGGCGGCCCATCGTGTCCCCGTTCTCGCGCATCGTGTCGGCGAACGTCTTCCATTGCGGTTCCTGCGCCGACGTGATCTTCAACTGGTCGTGCAGGTACTTGATGCGCTGCTCGATGCGCGCTTCGTGGCGTGCGGCACGCTGTTCGGCGCTAGGGGCAGACGCGGCCGTTGCCGCTGCCGGTGCGGGCGTTTGCGGTTGCGGCGGGGTTTGCGCGAATGCGCTGGCTGCAACGGCGAGCGTAGCGAGGGTGAGCGAGATCTTCTTCATGGTTGGCTCTCCGGGGTGGTGTCCTGCGAGCGGGCGCGGCGGCCAGTGCCGCGAGCGCGCATCTCGCGTCGCACCTTATTAGTAGCACGTTGCGTGCAGTGCAGCAGCGAAAGCGACACTTGCTTACATCCGATACGAATCGAAATTGAAAGGGACCTGGCGAAGGCCGGCGATCGACGGTGTTCGATCGGCGAGTCGGGCGCCGCGCGCGAACGAGGCGGGGCGATGCGAGCGCGTGAGATCCCGTTTGGGCGCACCGGCGTTCGGCGCTATCATCGCGTCACGTTCCATTTCGCCGGCGCGTTGCACGCCGGCCCAGCCTCATGCGTCCTCCTCGCCTCGACCAACTCGACGATCTCGACCGGCAACTCGTCGCGCTGCTGCAAGCGGATGCGCGCGCAAGCGTCGCTGATCTCGCGCGACAGCTCGACGTTGCCCGCACGACGGTCGTCGCGCGCATCGCGCGGCTCGAGCGTACCAACGTGATCGCCGGTTACAGCGTGCGGCTCGGTCAGGACGTGCTCGACGCGAGCATTTACGCATACGTCGGCATCATTCTCACGCCGAAGTTCGGCAGGGACGTGCTGCGCAAGCTCGACCGGATGCCCGAGGTGCAGCTGTTGTGCGCGGTGAGTGGCGAATACGACTATGTCGCGTGGTTGCGTGCCGATTCGCCGGAACGGCTCAACGACCTGCTCGACCAGATCGGCACGCTCGAAGGCGTCGAACGCACGACGACGTCGATCATTCTGTCGCGCAAGATCGATCGCGGCACGATCGGCGGATGACGCGTCGCATGCGGTGTCGCATGTGACGCCGCGGCGCGATTCGATTCGTCGCGCAGGCTTTTCCTCCTTTCCCTTCCCCTTGATGCCCGCCGCCCGCGCACGCCGCGGGGCGGGGCGTTGCCTCGTGCGTCCGCACGCGAGCGTCGTTGTGTCGAATGCGTGCGCGGGCGCGCGCAACGATTCATTTGCCTGCCATGTCCCGCCTTGCGTGTTCCTTCCTGTCCGGCCACACGCGTCCACACGCGTCGATCGCGGCCCGTCTGACGCACGCCGTATACGCGTTTTTTAGATGATTTGGTCGTTGTGACGAAATGTGTAGTCATTTCGTCGAAAGTATCGGTCGTTTCGCATCATTCTTCGTCTTGGAACTGATTTTGCACGTCCCTAAACTGTGTTCATGGCTCGACGCCGTACACCAACACCAAACCCATCATCAGGAGATAAGCGCATGAAAATCGCCATCGTCGGCGCAGGTCTGATCGGCCACACCATTGCTCACATGCTGCGTGAAACGGGCGACTACGAAGTCGTCGCGTTCGACCGTGACGCTGATGCGCTCGCCAAGCTGTCGCGTGAGGGCATCGCGACGCAACGTGTCGATTCGGCCGACGCCAATGCGATCCGTGAAGCCGTGAAGGGCTTCGATGCGCTCGTCAACGCGCTGCCGTACTACCTGGCGGTCAACGTCGCCGCGGCGGCCAAGGCGGCAGGCGTCCATTACTTCGACCTGACCGAAGACGTGCGCGCGACCCACGCGATCCGCGAACTGGCCGACGGTTCGGACCGCGCGTTCATGCCGCAGTGCGGCCTCGCACCGGGCTTCATCGGCATCGCCGCGCACGAGCTCGTGAACGGCTTCAGCGAAGTGCGCGACGTGAAGATGCGCGTCGGCGCGCTGCCCGAGTATCCGACCAACGCGCTGAAGTACAACCTGACGTGGAGCGTCGACGGCCTGATCAATGAATACTGCCAGCCGTGCGAAGCGATCCGCGACGGCCGCAAGCAGTGGGTGCAGCCGCTCGAAGGCCTCGAACATTTCTCGCTCGACGGCACCGAATACGAAGCGTTCAACACGTCGGGCGGCCTGGGCACGCTGTGCGAGACGCTGTCGGGCAAGGTCGAGACGCTCGACTACAAGTCGGTGCGCTATCCGGGCCACCGCGAACTCGTGCAGTTCCTGCTCGAAGACCTGCGCCTGTCGAGCGACCGCGACACGCTGAAGTCGATCATGCGCCGCGCGGTGCCGTCGACGAAGCAGGACGTCGTGCTCGTGTTCGTCACGGTGACGGGCGTGAAGGACGGCCAGCTCGTGCAGGACGTGTTCACCCGCAAGATCTTCGCGAAGGACGTGTGCGGGATGCACATGAGCGCTATCCAGATCACGACGGCCGGCGCGATGTGCGCGGTGCTGGATCTGTTCCGCGAAAAGAAGCTGCCGCAAAGCGGTTTCATCCCGCAGGAAAAGGTGTCGCTGAAGGCGTTCCTCGCGAACCGCTTCGGCAAGCTGTACGAAGGCGGCACGATGGAGCGCGTGCACGAAGTCGCCTGACGATCGGTCTCAGGCACGAGGGCCGTGCGACGCCGGGAGCGCAACAGCGCTTCCGGCGTTTTTTTTGACGAGCGCGTCGAAGCCCTTCACGGCTTCACGGATCGCATTGGCGTCGGCCGAATCGACACGTTGCGTCGCGATGCCTTCACGCGACATGGTGAAGCGACGAGGAGCAGGGCGGTGCGCGCCGCTCAGGCGGGCAGCGGCGGGACGATCGTTGCCGCCGGCGGGGGCGGCACGATGCGGTACAGCAGCGCATCGATGTCCGCGTCGGACGGTGCGGTGTTGTCGAACATCACGATGCCGTCGCATTCGTGGCCGGTCGGCACGAAGCGGCGTTGCCGGTATTCGTCCCAGTGCGCGAGCTTGTACGCGTCGTTCGGATTGCCGCGCGCGACGATCCGCTGGTGCGCGACGTCTTCCGAGGTGTGGACCCACACGACCGTCAGCGCGACGTCCGGCCCGATGCCGAGCCACGTGCGGTCGAGGATGCGCCGGTCGCGCACTTCGCGCGACAGCGGGCCGACCACGAGCGCGCCGATGCCGAGCGCGAGGTTCTCGCGGGCCGTGTCGAGCAGGCCCTGGTATTCGGGATCGCGCAGATGCTTCAGGTAGAGCGGGCTGTCGCGGTCGTTCGGATCGGAGGTGAGGGCGCCCATCGCGGCCGAGCTGTAGCGGCCGTAGAGCGTGTCCTTGTCGAGCAGGCAGAAGGCTTCGCCGGTCGCGCGCATCAGCGGCCCGATCAGCCGCTTCGCGAGCGTGGTCTTGCCGGTGCCGGCATGACCGCAGAAGAACACCAGGTGCGTCACGAATACCGGCTCCCCGAATCCGTGCGCGGTGCGGCGGTGCGCTTGCCGTCGCGCGAGAACACTTCCGCTTCAAGCCACATCGCGTTGATGATGCCGAAGCCGAGCGCCACGCCGATGCCGAGTATCCACGAGAAATACCACATGGGTCTGTCTCCTTGAAGGTTGGGCGGCACGGCCGTGCCGTGCACTTGTCGAAGCGATGCCGTGCGCGAGCCGCGGCGCACGCAATCCGATCATGACCAATATCGGCGTGCCGCGCAAGCCGGGCCGCCCGCGCGGCAACCCGGTAAACTGGTGCGATAACGGCAACATGACGGACATCATGCTCATCAACTGTGCTGCATACCAGGACGGCCGCAAGCTGGCCGATATCGATATCGACGCCATCAGCGAATACGTGTCGAAACCCGAGTGTTTCGTATGGGTCGCGCTGAAGGATCCGACGCCGGACGAGATCGACCTGATGGGAGAGGAATTCGGGCTGCACGAGCTCGCGCTCGAGGATGCCCGCAAGGGGCATCAGCGGCCGAAGATCGAGGAGTACGGCGATTCGCTGTTCGCGGTGCTGCACACGGTCGAGCTCGACCACGACGGCGAATTCAATGTCGGCGAGCTGAACGTGTTCGTCGGCCCGAACTACGTGCTGTCGATCCGCAACCATACCGAACAGGACTTCCGCGCGGTGCGCAAGCGCTGCGAGCGCGAGCCGCATCTGCTGCAGGAAGGGTCGGCGTTCGTGTTCTATGCGTTGATGGACCAGGTCGTCGACCGTTATTTTCCGATCCTCGAGACGCTCGGCAACGAGCTCGAGGAACTCGAGGACCGCATCTTCACCAAGGCCACGCCCGCGTCGTCGCGCGCGATCATCGAGGATCTCTATTCGCTGAAACGCCGGCTCGTGATGCTGCACCAGCACACGGCGCCGCTGATCGAGCCGCTCGCGAAGCTCACCGGCGGACGCATTCCGCAGGTCTGCAGCGGGATGGAGCATTACTTCCGCGACGTGTACGACCACCTGCAGCGGATCGTGAAGACGATCGAAGGGCGGCGCGAGATGGTCGTGACCGCGATCCAGGTCAATCTCGGGATGATCTCGCTTGCGGAGAACGAGGTGACCAAGCGGCTCGGCTCGTTCGCCGCGCTGTTCGCGATACCGACGATGATTGCCGGCATCTACGGGATGAACTTCGCGAACATGCCCGAACTGCACCTCAAGTACGGCTTCTACGGCTGCATCGGCGTGATGGTCGTAGCCGATCTCGCGTTGTGGTGGCGCTTCAAGCGGGCGGGGTGGCTGTAGCCGTGGCCCCATGCACCGTCAGCGCGGAGCGTGCTTGCCGACCACGACGCGCCACGGACGCACGCGCCAGGACTTGACGAGGCCGTTCTGCACGTAGGGATCGGCGCGCGCGAACGATTCGGCGGCTTCCGGCGAATCGCCTTCGAACACGAGCACGGCCTGGTCGGCCGGATCCTGCAACGCGCCGGCGAGCACGAGTTCGCCGCGTTCGGTTGCCGCCCGCGCGAGTGCGAGGTGCTCGGCGCGGTACTGTTCGCGCCGGGACAGGTAATCGTCGACGAGTTCGTAGATCAGCTGGTAATGCATGGTCGCTCCCGGAATCGGCCGCCGCGGGATGGCGGGTGTTGGCTCAGTATAGGGCGAGGTTCTGTCTTTGTCGGCGCGGTTTGCGGTGGCCTCGTTGGTGCGTGGCCGGCCGATCCCCGGCGTGCGATGACGACGGTTTTCAGGTCTCGACGTTCTTCCTTAAAATGCAACTAACGGTCTGGCGCAGATCCGCCATCACATGTGGTGGGGTCCTCGTACGGGAACCGTTACCGCCCGTTGCGTCTCGTTGTGTCTTCAGGAAAGGCGGGGGCAGGCAGACATGTTCCATGCGGATTCCGGGCCCGGATTGCGCGCGCCGGAAAAGGGGGCCGAAGCCGGGGCGAGCGTCGGTGCGGGCGCCGTGCGAGGGCGTTTCCATTGGCCGCAATGCGACCTATGCTGAACAAACCCGGAGCGAACTTCGTTCGTCCGATTCGTCCAGAGAGGTGTGCCATGCCTGTATCAGCCACCCTGCAGGATTGCCTGCGCCAGAAGTCATCGCGGTACGAAGTCGTGTACCACCCGTATAGCCATACCAGCATGGAGACGGCCGCCGCCGCGCATATCCCCGGCGATCGCCTCGCGAAAACCGTGCTGCTCGAGGACGACGAAGGCTACGTCGCCGCCGTGCTGCCGACGTCGCACGCGGTGCGGCTGTCGGACCTCTGGGTCAAGACCGGCCGCCATCTCGTGCTCGCCAGGGAAATCGAACTGCGCGAACTCTTCAAGGATTGCGACCTGGGCGCGTTGCCGCCGGTGTGCATGGCGTACGGGATGAAGACGTTCCTCGAGGAACATCTCGCGCAGCAGCCGGAAGTGTATTTCGAGGCCGGCGACCACGAAGCGCTGATCCACATGATGCAGGATGAATTCCTGTCGCTGATGGAGACGGCCGAGCGCGCGCATTTCTCGCACAAGATGCAGGGGATGTGGTTGTCCTGATCGTCCTGTTGCGGGCGGTTTGCGGTGGCTGGAGACGGCGTCTGGCGGGCGGCCGTCGGGGGCATTGCGTGCCGCAGGTTTTTGCTGAGGCGGGGTTCACGCTGCAAGAACGGTGGCTGCGCGTGACTGGTGAGGAAGGAGGCCGGCGGTGTGCGGCGGGGATTTCAGGGGCGTTTTCGGGTAAATTTCATATTTGACATAATCTCAATTATCGATAGTTTTGATTGTAGTAGCTTTTTAGAAATGTCGTGTTCCAGCCATTTAGAAATGTCGCGTTTGGACCTCGGTAAGCTTGTCGGCC
>NZ_QTQM01000051.1:0-57851 GCF_003854225.1 Burkholderia sp. Bp8986
ACCCGGCGCGTTGCGCAATGGTGCTCCGTTCATCACGATGCCACAGCCGCTGCAGCAGTTGCAGCGACACCTACTGAAGCACCCGGGAGGCGATCGCATTATGACGCAGGTGCTCGCCGCGGTGCGCGAACACGGACTCGATGCCGTGCTGCTTGCTGTGCAGGCAGCGCTGGACTCGGGACGCCCCAGTGGGGAACACGTTCTGAACGTGCTGAGCCGGTTGAAGGCGCCCACCACGAGTACCAACCTCGCGACGACGAAACTCCAGCTTACTGAAGAGCCGGCTGCCGACGTGAGCCGCTACGAAACCCTGCGCGCCAACCCACCGGAGGACCGTCATGTCTAACGACATCGCCGCCCAGCTTAAGGGGCTCAAACTGCATGGCATGGCGAGCACCTGGCCAGAGCTGCTGGCGCAGTCGCGTCACACGGAGTTCGACCCGGAGCGCTTCATGAAGCAGCTGCTGATGGCTGAGACGGCGGAGCGACAGGTGCGCTCGATCGCCTATCAGATGACCGCCGCTCGCTTCCCGGCTCACCGCGACCTGAAGGGCTTCGACTTCGCGCAGGCGCACGTCGATGAAGCGCTGGTTCGAGAACTCAGTGACCTGTCGTTCCTCGCAAGCGCACACAACGTCGTGTTCATCGGTGGCCCCGGCACCGGCAAAACGCACCTCGCCTCAGCGATCGGAATTGAGGCCGTGCAGCGCCACGGCAAGCGCGTGCGCTACTTCTCGACCGTCGAGCTGACCAACGCACTGGAGCAGGAGAAGTCCATCGGCAAACAAGGCCAGATCGCCCATAAGCTGATGTACGTCGACCTGGTGATCCTCGACGAACTGGGCTACCTGCCGTTCAGCCAGACCGGTGGCGCATTGCTGTTCCACTTGCTCTCGAAGCTGTATGAACACACGAGTGTCGTGATCACCACCAACCTCAGCTTCGGCGAGTGGGCGACCGTGTTCGGAGACGCAAAGATGACGACGGCGCTGCTGGACCGCGTCACCCATCACTGCCACATCGTCGAAACGGGCAATGAATCCTGGCGCTTCAAGTCCAGTTCTGCCAAGGCGAAGACAACCAGAAAGAGAGCAGCAAAAGCAGCAGGCAGTGAGGAGTTATCCACACCGGAATAGATGTACTACGCTGTCTCGGGGTGGGTCAGATTTAGATGAAAACGGTGGGTCAAGATTCGGTGGAAATCAACAGTCTGTGTACCCCTTCGACACGATGGCAAAGTGCAATTGATTGCAATTGTCGGTCACGCTCTCGGCGGCGGTTCCGCTTACAGCACGCTCGCCGCGTTCTGGTCGAACAGGCTGGCATCGCGAATGTACCGTGTGAGCATCTCTAGCGAGCGGTGCCCGGTCTGTTGCTGGATCTTGTAAGACGGGATGCCGGCCCGCGCGGCACTGGTGACGAGGCCTGCTCGCAGGCTATGCGCGGACAACTTGGACGGATCGAATCCTGCGGCCCGGGCGCGCGCCTTGACGATGAGCGTCACCGACTGGGCGGTCAGGCGGTCGCCGCGTAGTACGCCACGCTTGTCGATTCCGCGAAACACCGCGCCCTCATGCAGGTGCGCGTGCTCGAGCCATTGGGCTACAGCCGTCACCGGACAGGCACCGGGTCGCCCGAATGGCACGCCGATTTTTCGACCCACTCCCGCTTGATCGGTCTTGCTTCGACGCAGCGTCAGCACCATGCCTTGGTCGACAAAGGCGAGGTCGCGCAGGTCCAGTGCGACCAGTTCCGACCGGCGCAGCGCGGCCGCAAAGCCGGTGAGGATCAGCGCGCGATCCCGCTGGCTCTTGAGGTCGGCGCCGACGGGGAGCAGCGTGAGGAGCTTGTCTGTCAGCAGCGGCGCGGCCTGGCGCTGGGGGCCGCCATGTTGGCGCCGGATGCCACGCAGCACGGTGCGGACCAAGTCGCTCCGGGCGGGATCGGCGAATCCTTGGCTCAGATGCGCCCGGCTGATGCCGACGAGCCTGCGGGCGATCGTATGCGGGGAGTAGGTTGGGGCCTGGTCCGCGAGGTACGCGGCGAGGACCGTTGGCGTGCAGGGGATGGTGCCGCCCCAGTGGAGGAAGTCCGTGAGATCGCCCCTGTACGCTCTTCGCGTATTGTCGGAGATGGCAGCGGCGACATAGGAGCCAACGGTGCCCGGCAGAGTATCGGCGGGCCATTCTTTGACCAGGGCAGCGGGCGCTGCAGGATATCGGCCGCACGGCAGGAGTTCAGCGAGTTCCACGTGAGGGTCCCTTTTCTGCGCGGCGGTACAGGAAATGGGTCACGAGATTCAGCAGGATTTCTCGCGGCACGCCTTGCGGGTACGACGCGCACGCCAAGGTATCCGCGCGCCAATGGATACATGACAGGCACTTCGGGATCACCGTCTCGTACTGGACGTCGTCCCAGCGGGTGGTCGATTCAACCTCGATGCGGTGCTCCATTCTGTTGCTCCTTTCATGGTTGGCCTGGCAGGGTGGGCCGGCGGCCTGGCGTTCCGGGACGTGACTGGCGTTGTACTGGCGCCCTGGTTAGGTAGCGATAAGTGGGTGTTATCGCTAGTAAAACGCGGGCGGCGATCCAGATCATGCCAAGGCCTCCGCCCGCAGCGCGTTCAGCGCCTCCCGCTCGTCGAGTAACAATGCGGTCAGCTCGGCGGCGGCGTCCGGCCGCAGGCCGACGCTGGCAAAGAACGCCTGCTCGAATTGCTGACGCAATAGATCTCGGCCGTTAAAAATCAGCTCGCGGTCGAGCCGGGCGCCTTCGCTGACGAATGCGGCGCAGCCGAGCGCGGCGACCGGATCGACGCCGGGGTGGGCGCGGAAATAGCGGCGCAATACGACCGACTCGGCGAGCAGGGCGGCAAAACAGCGCTTGCCCACCCGCGTATGGCGGTCCAGCGCGGCATACAGGATGCCGTGCCGTCCGGCGAAGCCAGTCGACGTGGTGCGGAGCACGGGAGGCTGCATGCATAGGAACTCGGCAATGACCGGCACGGGGATATTCAATGAGTCGGTCACGCCATTGCCGGAGAGAAACAACGCGTGCTCATCCGGGGAGAGCTGCATCCGATCGCAGACCGCCTCCATCAGGTCGCGACGGGGAGCGGCGACCGTGCGCCAGGCGCCGCCGCAGAAACGGTGGTAGCCGCAGATCTGCCGCAAGCAGGCGACGCGATGGGTCACATCGGCCGTGGGCGCCGCGATGGCCGCCAACAACTGGGCATCATTAAGCGCCAGTACCTGTTGCTCGAGTCTCGACAGCTCGGGCGAGAACTCGAGCGCCGCGATGGCGTCGCAGAGCGCACGACTCTTTGAGGCCTCGCAGAGCCGGCGGACGAGGTAGCCGGCGACGCGCATGCTGCCGAAGCGCCGATGGAGCGCGGCGCGTCGGAACAGCTGCAACACTTCGAGGCAGCGCTCATGGCTTCCCGCGCCCACATCCTCATAGGCGACCACGGGAAGGCGCCGCCAGAGATATGGTTCGTCGACCTGGAGCAGCTTCACCATCGTCGCCAGCGCCACGTCCGTCAGGCCCAGGCGAATCGCCTTCTGCAGGTTGGAGGCGAGCAACCAGCGGTCACTCGCCTCAAGCAGTGGAAGCGCGCCGACGGCGACCGATGTCGACGCAATGTGTTCGAGGATTGCAGTTAACGCAGGCGGAGCATTGATGCGCACTGCTTGCTTGGCTTGCATGGGCGGGTATGGAGATGTATTTGGATATTATTAAATCGTAGTCCTAATACATTTAATGTAAAGCTTTATTGTGATCGGTTAATTGTTTAGTGGAATTTGATCCGTGGTGCACTGGTGGATCACTGTCTCAGATGTCTGATTATTGCTTGCCCACGATCGGATTGAATCGGTCACGCAAGGCTGCCTCAAGTGCCGGGGCGATGAGGTCATAGTTTTCAACGCGCAACTCGAGTACGTGCAAGCGAAATGCACGCGTGGCCATGGTCGGCCGCGCCCGGAGCTTCAGCGCGAAGGTCGTTTTGTCGAGCCCAAGATTGAGATGCTCCAGGACTCGCGCGCCCACATTTCTTGATTTCCCAAGATAAAGTGGGAGCCACTCTGGCATGGAACGGTGGCGATTGATCCGCTTCTTCTTGAGGTTCGGCGTGAACTTCTTCTTGTAGTCCTCGTGCTCCCACTCTGCGCGAAAAGCTTGCATCCATGCAGAGACGCTGGTGTCGGGCGTGGCGAGGGTTGCGATGTCAATGCGGTAGATTCCGCTATAGGTCAGGCGGCTGATCGGCGCGTCGTCAGAAAGATCGCAGATCAGTGGCAGATCGATTTCGTCTGAGATCGCCGCGAAGTCCGCGAAGGCCTTGCTCAGTATTTTATCCAGCGCGTAGAGACGTTCCATGACTAGTTTCTAGGATTGATCGGACAGTGGTTCCAAGCATGACGGCACGTTCAAGCTAAAGCCCTGGTCGGAACCGCGATATTGCCAGCGGCCGTTTTCGGCATCACTTGGTTATCGCGCTCAAAGTATTCGGCATTTCCAGCGATTTGGATGAATTCACACTCGTGCGACGCAGCAGGAGACACCGTGTAGTCGCATCCGTGCAATTGATTTCAATAGTCGAGACTAGATGGGCCAGTGTCGACCATCATAAACAGCGGGTAGAATCTTGCGTCGACCTCACCGTTCACGTTTTTTCTACACCGATGGCGCGTAGAAGTAGATCGGCGTCAGCGGGAGCATCACCTTGTCTTCCTCGGCGAGCTGCGGGTAAAACTGCTGCCACAACGCGATGAGCCGACCCAAATCGATCAACTCGACATGCGCGTGTGAGCTGCGGGCCGTGGCTTTGGCCTCGGGCGTGAACCCACCCGAAGCTACGAAGATTCCGACATCGCCGTCCTTCTGGAGCAGCCCCATCAGCTCGCGGATTTCCTGAACTCTCGCTGCCGTGTCGATCTTGTGCTTGACCTGTACCTTGATTCGCGGGGAGACCGTGCCGAGCGGATCTCGATATGCAATGATGTCGACGCCGCCATCTTTGCCAGCGGGGGCGACGAACGGCGTAAAGTAGCCCATCCCGCGCAACAGGGCTGCGACCAGATCCTGGAGCTCGTAGGGGTTCTTCAGCGAGATCTGCTTCTTCAATCCCTCGGCCGCGAGCTGCTCCATTTCGTGAATGGTCGCTTCCTGCGCCTGTTCGCCGATCTCGGTCATCTCGTCGCCGTTCCTTGGCTCGGTGGTCGGTTGATTCTTCTCGCGCCACACGCGATAAGCCTCCACGGCTGCGTTCAGGAGACCCACCTCACCGAGCGTGAGCGCTTGCTCACCTTCGCTCGTCAAGTACCAGACGCCCTTCTTCTTGAGAAGAAAGCCCGCCTTGATGCAGTCGATGCTGAAGAAATGCAGGATCGATTGCCATCGAACGTAACCCGTTCTCTCGTAGGTTTGGGTGGCCCAGTCATCGAGCGATACGCGTTTTTCGATTTCCGCGATGACGTCCCGACCGGCGAGTTCACCGCCACGCTCCTGCAAGATTTGAAAGGCGGAAAAGAGGACCTTGGCAGCGAGTTCGCGGGAGCGAGAGAGCTTGGTTGCCATGTTCGTTCGTCTCCGAGGGCCGACAGCGCATTATTGCAATTCGCAGGGCCCGGTCAACACTGGTAGTCGGTCTCGGACGGCAGCAGGGCGACGAGTCTCGTTGATCGTCCGCGTCGACATGCTGCACCCGAGTGGGGCTTCGTTGCAAGTGTCGAATGGGCGATGTATCACGAATTCGAATCGACGCTGGACGACGGGCCCCAGCGGCCCGTGCAATTAATTGCAACCGTTTCTGAGACCGAGTGACGCGACATGGAGCACGGCGATAAAGATGATTTAATGCGATGTAAGCCCCCACGGGGTTGCGCGGTTCCTGCCCACCTACAGCCGAAATTCCGCCAAGATGTACTACACGCCGTCGCACATCCGCATGGATCGCGCCACAGGTTAAAAAGCGGTTCGACCATTGCAAGGTTGCGCTATATTGATCAACGTCACTTTGTTCTTCTCTTTTAAGCTCGTCGCGCGTGCCCATCATGGAAGCCGAAGCTAGAAATCGCCTCCTTCACGACATTGCCCAATCGCATCAAGACGGACGGCCAGCGGAGCCCATCTCCGTTCGCGAACTCATCGGGTGGTTCGACGCCCTTCGAAGAGGGGCAAACGTGAATCGGTCGGTTCGACGCGCGCTCGAGCAGGCCGGCCTAGAGACTGTGCCCGACTTCGAAGGCTCGCACATTGACGGCCGCGTTCAGTTGATGCTTGCCAATGCACCACAGCAGGAGCCACAAGCGGGTGTGGAACCCGGCCAACAAGCCGGTGACCAGCCCATGGCTCAAGAGGTGGAAGCCGTGGTCGAGTTTGTCGGCGGTGCTGGCGTGGAGCCTGCCTACCGAGTGAGCCGACTGCTCGATCCCAGATTGCCGCTGGTGACCATTGGCCCGGACGCGACATTGGAACAGGCAGCGACCTTGATGCTGCGGCACGACTATTCCCAGCTTCCTGTCATGACCAATGAGCGCGATGTCCGAGGTGTTGTTAGTTGGGAGAGTATCGGGCCCGCAATGACACTAGGCCATCCACCGCCCCGCTTCGTCCGGCAGTGTATGCGGCCGCATGTCGAAGTCAAAGCTACCGATTCGATTTTCCAAGTAATCAATCGAATTATCGAAA
Source organism: Burkholderia sp. Bp8986 (assembly GCF_003854225.1). NCBI lineage: Bacteria > Pseudomonadati > Pseudomonadota > Betaproteobacteria > Burkholderiales > Burkholderiaceae > Burkholderia > Burkholderia sp. Bp8986. The sequence continues at coordinate 6,691 of NZ_QTQM01000051.1, forward strand.
GCTCATACGTGTTAGTACGCGACGAGCGGCGCGTAGTCGTTGGAATTCTAACCACCACTGACCTTAGCCAACAGTTCCAAGACTTGGCTGAGCCGTTCTTGCTGATTGGCGAAATTGAGAACCATATCCGAGCACTGATCGACGGTCGCTTCACTCAGCTCGAACTAGAGGCCGTACGCAACGAGAATGATCCAGAACACAGCATTGAATCGGTGGCAGACCTGACATTGGGTGAGCATATCAGGTTGATCCAGAATCCTGACAACTGGGTACGTTTGGGGCTACGAGTTGACCGTGGCGTTTTCGTGAAGGAACTTGATGAGATACGTCAACTTCGAAATGATGTCATGCACTTTGACTCCGATCGGATTACCGACGTAGAACGGGACTCACTCCGAAACTTTGTTCAGTTCCTTCACCAGCTTAAGGTTCACCAGCCCGTTGCAGCCGTAGCCGTAGGTGCAGGTGTCGCTGTCGCAGCATAGCCTTGTAGGCTCGCGTTGAGCGTGACATGCAGAGCACGGAGCATCTTGACGCGCGATGCCTCGAGGCGAAAGCGTTCGTATCCGGCTCAATGCCGAACGCGATTGCAATCAATTGCAATTCGGGATGTTGCATGTCAGTTGGAAGACGCTCGGGCTTCTATACATGGGCAGTAAGAAATCCAAATCTTCAACGAGCGTAAAGACCGAACAGGGCGATGGGCGGGGAGGCCGAAGGTGCAGATTTCCACTATTTTTGCATCATGACCGAGATCGGTGATTTTCTATCGATGCGTCATGCGGATGTAGAACGGTCTACAGCTGCGCGTGTCGATCGCCGCCGAAGCCTTCGGGATCGCAGTTACCGTGTCTGGTCGAATCCATTGCCAACTACCAAAGCCAGCGAGTCGATCCTAGGTGAAGGAGCCGTACGGCCGAGTGCAGCGGCGCCAGCGTTGAGGCTCACAAGCCTTTTACCCTCTTGAGCCAATCCATTCCCCGCTGTCCTGACCAGTGGGTGAGGCACTCGTCAGGCAGCATGTGTCCCCACACTGTGTCAGCCATGTCGGGATCCCGTATGTAGGCTTTCGCACCACTGGTCAGGTGCGCATCGCCGAAATAGAAGCTCGCGACGCCACTTACGAAGAAGTCGTTAAATCCGGTATAGCCACCGAAGCCATTCCGTGCGTCGACCTGGCCACAGGCGTACGAGATGCCAATATATACATCGCGAAACTGCGCCGATTGCGGATCCTTTAGGGAGGCGGCAACCATTGCTTCGACCTCGGCGATTTGATGTTGCTTCTCTCTCTCGTCGTCGGCCGCAGATGCGCGCGTCTCTTCTGCTGCTTTTTCGGCGGCGGCCCGCTCCTGGCTAGCGTGCGTATAGTGCAAGTCGTGAACGTACCCGTATTGCACGCAGACGCCAACGATCAGCGCCACTACCGTGACGACGCACGCCCTTTTCGTGTCGGTCAGGATCGGTTCTTTTTGGCCGCTCATTCGTGGGTCCCCTTTCTGCCTGCCTATTTTCGGTGCCGCGCAAATGGGTGAGCGGCCAGCGTGCAATTGATTGCACAGACTGCTCTGGGTTGAACGCTGGCCGACACGTGCAGCAAACAGCTCCTCCAAGATAGCCAATTTTTGCCCAAAATATTGTGAGGACAATCCCTTGCCTCGCCCGTAACGTCGTCCCTCTAAAGGGGGGCGGATGGAGCCGGAAGTGGCATTGGGCGAGGTTTTGCGGGCACTGCGAAGGCGAAAGGGCCTGTCGCAGGAGGCGCTCGCCCATGCCGCCGAGATGGAACGGAACTATGTGTCTCTAATCGAACTAGGCAGGCATAGCGCGAGCATTCGGATTCTGTTCAAGCTCTGCGCCGTGCTTGAACTGCGCCCGTCTGAGCTCTTCTCGCTCGTTGAGCAACGAATGGCTGGCCATCAAAAGCCCGATTGACAATAGCAACGAGGCTGTCTGACGGCGGAGCGCCTCACCGGCCCAGTATTAGTGCTGTTCGCCATCATCGCCTCGACCCCGCCGCCAAGTGGCTGCGAGGAGACCGAGCCCAGCTGTCAGGCGAGAGTCCTGGCGCTGTTTTTTGAGCCGCGGAGCCGGCAGGGGCTGCCGGTAGTGCCTGCCTCACGATCATTTCACCGGCTGCGCGCGAGCCGTTTTGCACGGCAGGAGATCAGCCACGTGTCCGGGGCTGATCGACCCAGGCGCAGTAGCCGGCTAGGACTTTGTTGTACATGCGGTGCAAACAGTGATCCAGCCCAGTGCCGCGCAGCGATTGCAATCAATTGCACAGGTGTCGCCGTAGCTTTCGACGTTCAGCCCAAGATCGTCGAGCGATGGACCAGGCGCTCGATGTCGACCAGCAGCCGCGCGTGGGTCACCGGGGCCAACACGGTCGGCGTCATTTCTGCTTCTCCTTGGCCTTCGTCTGAATGGCCTCCAGTTGCGCCAGCGTCTCGATGTGCGCCGCCTGCTTTTCCTCTGGCGTCATCGGCTGTTCACTTGGCTTGTAGCCCTTGATTGCCGTCGATGCGACGGGCACCAGCTTGACCACCTTCGGTGTCGGGGGCTCGGGCGGTTGTGCAATCAATTGCAACGCCACGTCGTAGTGCGCGAGCACGAACCCGACCACCGGCTGCTCGGGCGCGACCGTCAGTCCCTTCTTCGCCTTGGCCGTCCACACGAACTTGCACCAGTCCGCCAGCACGGACTCCAGCACCTCCGGCGCTTTCGGTCCCAGCGCGTTGTGCAGGTGCTTAAGCTGCCCAATCTCCTTCGCCGTTAGCTCCTTGTACCCCTGCTGCAGTGCATTGACGCGCTTACGCCACAGCAGGCTCAACCCCTGTACGCCCTTCGCCTGCAGGGGTTCTCCCACGCTGGCCTTCTTAGCGGCTTGCGCCGCAATTACCTCGCTTTCCTTCAGGAATGAACTCCCTGGCGTGGTGTTCTCCTCGCGTGTCTGTTGCGGTGGTTCCGACTGCACGGAATTTCCATGCTGAGACTTATCAGATAACAGCAGAGCATTCGGGGATGGTTTTTCCCCTGTTTTTTCGATGGCCCAGGTTTTCTGGATTTGATTCCCTTCTGGCAACGGGGTGGCGCTCGCGGCAGTTGCGAGCAGCGAAGCGCTCGCAGAAGTTAGCTCTCTGTCCGTAGTCTCTTCTGTACTATCTGTATTGGGAAGCTCGGATTCGTCCTTTTGGAAATCCTGAATCTGTGCTTTCGAAATGCTCGAAATCGTGCTTTTGGCTGAACCAACAAGCGTCTCTTTGCTGGGGTAGCCATTGATGAAGCTAGCGCCTTGCGCGCACGTCAGCCGATAGAAAGTAGTCTTCTTTGCACCATATCCGCTCACCTCCACAACGGTAGCGCCCTTGGCGATCAACATTTTCACCGCACGCCCCAGCTGACCCTTGCTAATGCCAATTTCAGCGTGAAGTTCGGCAGCGGTTTTCGCGATCCAGTACGTGCCGTTCGCACGACGAATAGTCAATTTCGGTTTGCCCTTGTCATTGACCTGATACCAGTAAAGAAGCTGGCATACCAACATGACTGCCCAGATTTCATCGTCCAATACTTCGAGATATTCAGGAAACCATGCTCGCACGCGACCTTTTGAGGTCTCCACCGTGCGGGCGGATTTGCAAGGCTTGGGATTGTCGGCGCTCGCGCTGCTGAGCGCGCTTGCGCACGCGAGCATGGAGCCATTGACGGGCAGCGATTGCAAGTGGCTGCACTCTGGGGGCAGAGCATCGCAATTCATAGTCAACCTCGGCAAAACAATTCTCAAAAACCGGAGCTGACATATAATGAGTGAGTCAACACCGGGTAGCCTCACTACCTGTTCTTAGCCAGAACGTTTGTTGGGTGCAGACGTTCTGGCTTTTTCATCGCTACTCGCCGCGGTATCTGCTGTACCTGCCTGTTGCTCTCCTGAGCTGCGAGAAGGAGGGCGGCGCTTCGTACCGGGTGCAGCAAGCGCGACGCGCACCCTACAGCACCGGACATGATGGTCCGGTCGTCACACCCCCAAGAACGCCCTTACCGTTTCGGTTCTCCAGTACGGCCGCGGATCGTGCCCGTCGGGTTTAGGAACACGTCCGAGCTTCAATCTCGCGTAAAAGGCTGAATGGGAGAGATCGCCGAGCAGTGCCTGGAAATGTGCGACCCTGATCCACCCCGGCTCCTGCAACGAGATTTGCGGGGCCTTCGGCTTCGTGTGGCCCGACTTCCTCTTCTTACCTTGTTCGTTATGATCGTTAGCATTGCCAATTGCTGTCGCTGACATTTTTTTGATCCCCCTTAGGGCGTGAGGCGCACAGCGCGAGCTCGCCCGGTTGAGAAAACCCAGCGACCGAAATCTCATCAGGGAGAGCCCGAGCGCCGGAGTGCTTTCGTTGCCCATTGCGGGCGATCCGTCGAAACCTCTCGGCTTCCAGCACTCCGTTGCTCGGATCGGGATGGCACCGGACAATCGTATCGCGGCACGGGACGCCGTGCAAATCAGGGGCTTTGGCGAAGAGGTGACCGCCAACAGGCAGCGGCTATTGCTTGTCAGCAAGCACGTATTGCATATGAGCAAGCAACCCGTTGCGTGCTGGCCAGCAGTCATATACAGAGAATACTTATGAGATTACGACAGAGACTGTTGCGACGGAGGTCGCGGACAGCGAACCGCATCCTGCGTTGTTGTCGCGGGATCGAACGTCCTGCGGTATGAGGGGATCGTCCGAAAGACACGACGAGGTCCGCGTGACAGTGCAATTGATTGCAATTTCGAGCGAGCCACTACTGCACGATTCGTCCGACGGCCCAGCCGCCGCGATCAACTTCTTGGAGGCGTCGCTTTCCCTTAGGCCCATCACCGGACGACCGGTTCAGGATGTCAACTTCCCTGCTCGTTGGCGAGTTGCTGCAGCACCCGCGCGACGTTACCGCGTGCCTTCTCAAATACCGAATGAGACAGAGCCAGCGTCTGCACGGGCACCGCGCATCTGGCGCCGGCTTCGCCGATGCTCGGCGTCGAGTTCTCCGAGCCTGCCCGCGCGCAGCAGCGCGGAATACTCACAGACCCAGGCAGCGAAGTCTTTGTCATAGTCGGTGCCCATACGAGGACTCCTTGCTTACGGGTTTCATAAGTTAATGTACTCGCTCGCCGCATTGCCGTGCTCGCGGGTAGCGCTCACGAATCCGCTTCGCCTACTTCGGGGGCTTCGGGATCGTGTTATGCACCATCATGCCGTTCGCAATGAACGAATGGCTGCCAGGCACCGTGACGTCGTAGACCCAGTCATCCAGCGTCGGCTCGACCGACTTAACTTCCCAGCAGCGCTTACGCGAGCGGCCCCCGACGCCATACGTCTGCGGTTCGATGTCACCATGCAGCCTTAGCGCGTTAATGACCTCTTCGGCCGCCTTGCCCGACCACTGTATGAACTTCGTGCCACGTGATTCCACATGCGCGTAGCCGCAATGGAGCCCCAGTGAGATCACCATCTGTTGTACCGTGTCAGTCAGCTCGTGGCTGAGGCTCGTGAAATTGACGACGAGCCGGCGCCCTCGATGCCCCGACTTCGCGATATGGACGCTGCCGTCGCCGCGGAACAGGCCGCGCAAATAGTCGGCCATGAATGGCGAGCGCAGGATGCGGCTCGGCACGCGCTTGTTACCGGCGCGGCTTTCGCCGACGACTTCCATCAGCTTCAGCCACCACTTTGTGAACGCCTTCGAATACACGTTTACGCGGCGCCCATTCAGCTCGGCCTTCAGCCCCCATCCACGCAGAATCGACAGCACCCGCTGCTGGCACTCCGGGATCGTCGTCGCCCACAACACGTAATCGCGGTTGTACCCAGCCGTCGCCGAGCCTTCGGCGGTCCAGAACCCCATCAGCCAAGCGAGATCGGCCGTCAGTGCACCGGGGGCATAAAACTGCGTTCGCTTCGCGCCCTTGTCAAACCAGAGATGTGGCGTGGGGGCCGTGCGATGGATCGTCGGAAGTGCCGATGCGCGTATCACGGGCTGCCCGATTTTCAGATCCTCGGCCTTCACCCAGCCATTCTCGGTCAAGAACGGATGGTCGTGCGTGCAGCGCACGCTCATGCCACCACGCAGCGTTACCTTGCGCAGGTTCGTCGCGAAGCGCTTGAACGTTTCGCTCGTCGTCTCGACACCGTTCATCGTGACTAGGTCTACCGCGCACTTATGCACGCCCTCCTGTGTCACGAGGTCGGCGATACGCTGCTGGCCCGTCGGCGTCCACACCAGCGTATCGCCGGTCACGCACTGGAACGCCGGGTCCTTGCAGGAGATGTGACAGTTCCGTCCTGCCGGACTTCGGCCGCTGCAGATCAATGCATATGCACATATTGTTTGAAATCGATTCCGCGAGTTGTGCGGCCATGGCGCGGCACCAGATGTCGTGTGTTTTGCGTTCGGCTGCTGCTGCATCACGAGCAGGGATCCACCGAGTCGTTGTCGAGCAATTGGAACTGCGGCGGATGGCTGGCGCGCTACATGCGCGGTCCAAGCGTTATTGCGGTCGACACTCGACATCAGCCCAGACTCGATAACCGAACTGTTGGTCGCAACGTGCATGGGATGCCCTAACGACATTACCGCGGAGGCCATACCGTTGCCGAAGGGCCTTCGGACGATGGCGGTTGTCATGGTCTTCCTCTCTCAAACAGTGAGCGAGGTGAACATGCGGCCACCCCGCCGGTTAGTCAGCCGGCGGCGACATCTCTATCGGGGAATCTCGTGTGCCGGAGTGCGTCGCGCTACCAATTGCAGGCAGTCCATCGAGAGCATCGCTCTCCTCGCACTCCATTGCGTACGGACAAATACAGTCTAGGCGATGGAAAGGATAATGCGAGACGGCTATCGAACTGCACTCTCCAGCTTCGTATGGCCCGCCCGCCTCGCGAATTTTGGCGGGGAATTCATGACTGTGCTCGCGGCTTAATCTTGCAATAGTTCGTCCTGCGTGTCCGGCGCCCGGAATTTCCGGGCTGGGATCATCGTCAACATTCAAACGTCAGGAGCGAAAAAATGGGCAAGATTCTGAGTTACTTCGATGAGAGCAAGCTGGTTGTGCGCCACGGCCAGCAGTTCTACCATTTGCATCAGGCCCTTAAATCGAGCGAGGAAGCTGACTATATCAGCGCGCTCGCGAAGGAATATCTCGACGCGGGCCGGGTCAAGACGCTCGCCGAAGGCATGGTACTGGCCGGCGCAACCATCACCGCCTATCGCAGCAATGAGGCCGGCGAGCGGGTGCCGCAGCGTGCCCGTGCGCGCGTGGAAGCGGATGCCGCCGCGCGTAAGGCGGCAGAGGCTCAGATCAAGCTGAAAGGGGCTTAAGCGTGACGACGTATGAATTCGCTCGGGAAGCGCTGGAATCCAGGTGGAGGAAGGCGCGTCACGAGGTCGACCCTCGTGCCGCACGAAGAGGCATTCGCGACATACTTTCCCTGCAGGAGCCGCCCCGGGTGTCCGAAGAGGAGATGAATATCTTCGACATGGTGTATTGCATCATGACCCATGAGAACCGGAACTGGCTGAGTATTTCCCAGGTGGCTTATCCGCATGAGCAACTGACCGGGAGATTTCCGCGTCGCGAGGCAGACCTCAAGTCACGCATCGGCCTCGTAGTACAGACGGGTGGCGAACAGGTCCTGGCTTCAAAAATCAGCGAGCAGATGCAACTTCGTCGCCGGTTCCTCGACCTTGTATCGATGTGCATCCCGATCGAAGAACGTAAGCGCTATCCGCATATCCTCACACTGGTCGATTCGCACGTTGTGCGAACCTCCAAGCCACCATCGGAGCTAAGCAGCGGCGTGGATTGCGCGGCGTGGTGTCTTGCGAATTACTTCTATACGGCCATGGTATGGGAGCGCGGGCGTGCTGCCTACGCGCATCCCATTACGCCCGATATGCCATCGGATGTCGTCAAGGCCAGCCATGCAATGACTCTCGCCAAATTGCAGGTTGCGATTGACACTCATCCCTGGGCGCGTGTGATCGAAGACACGCCGGCATCGAACGACTCCCTGTTCTCACGCCTGCTGTTGAATGCTGCGGTCAACCGGCACTGTCTGGAGACCTGGGCCTACGAAAAGCGGTTGTTTGCGGTCCTTCCGATGCAACTGCGGGTTTTTAGGGAGGTCAGTTACGCTGCTCCGGGCGGTTTGCGTGATGCGGTCCACCAGGCCCGCGCTGGGGGGCGGATCGACTACTTGGCGCTGGTTGAGCTGGTCTTGGCGCGCACTTTGGCCGAGAAGGGCAGACGGCTTACGGCCGGCGTACAGAAGCGCATCTGTGAGCAAGCCGACGCGGTCATCGCCAGCGCAAGCGACGAATACTTCGAGAACGAAAACCAGCTGAATCGCTTTCTCGTGGAACACCCGGTCCGTGCAAAGGCTTTGCTCTGGATCATCCTGACCTGGTGCTATCAACATGGCTTCGGGATGTCGAACGAAGATCCGCGCGTGCATTGCTCCGAGAAGACCGTAATTTCGACCCGGTCGGAGCTGATCGCCGCGAGCCAAGATATGTCGACCTTGCGTCGTATGCTCATGACCCCCGTCTTCAGCCAGCAGTGGGAAAAGCCCGACTCCGAGCGCCTCGAGTTACATGCGCTCCAGAATTCGGCAATTCGTACGCTTGCGCGATCCAGCCTAGAGAAGAACTTTAAGGGCGCATCGCTGGCACAGCTGGACGCATTCGCATCGACACTGGACAGAAACAGGTACTTCGAATTGATGAAGCATGCCGAAGTCGGCACGCTGATGCGGAACTAGGCGAACTCAGACGCCTGTCACTTACCCCCGCGGATTCCGCGAAGAGCAATTTTGAGCCGACTTGGCAAGCGTCCGCATCCAAGTGAAAACCCGAAATTCCTCGCCGTCAAAAGGAGCGTTGTGACAGTCACATTTTGGACGAAAACGGCCCAGTTGCGAGGACACGTTCGCGCTCGCGGTCTATAGTGACGCTGCCATCGGGGCCCCTCTGTTCGAAACTCGGCTTCGTCAGGACAAGTACTCGGAACTCGGTGACCGCTGGCGCTGCGATGCTGCGCCATGTTGAAGGAATCTCGACAGATGGTTACCGATGGATACCGACGGGTGGCCCGAGAGCATGTCGATAACGAGGAAGACGTGGGGGCAACTATGGGGGCAACCGTCCTCGATCGGAATCACGGATCTACCACTCACGGGATCTCTAGCTAATTGTTCGATCCTCCTCCGCTCCACCAACGGATTCCGAAGGGCTCGGTCGCAAGACCGGGCCCTTTTGTTTTTCCGCGTGTCCGCTCCGCCGCCGTCACCCCCGCCCGAAACTCGGCCGCTTCGGATCGTACGTCCAGCCCGGCACCAGATACCGCATCGCCATCGCATCGTCGCGCGCCGTGCCGCCGACCTCGCGATACAGCGCATGCGCGGCCTCGACCTGCGCCATGTCGAGCTCGATCCCGAGCCCCGGCCGCTCCGGCACGGCCACCTGGCCGCCGACGATCTCGAGCGGCTCGCGCGTGAGCCGCGCGTCGCCTTCCTGCCAGATCCAGTGCGTGTCGATCGCGGTGATCGTGCCGGGCGCCGCCGCGGCCGCATGCGTGAACATCGCCAGCGACACGTCGAAGTGGTTGTTCGAGTGCGAACCCCACGTGAGCCCCCAGTCGCGGCACAGCTGCGCGAGCCGCACCGAGCCCTGCATCGTCCAGAAGTGCGGATCGGCGAGCGGGATGTCGACCGCCTGCAGCCGCACCGCATGATCCATCTGCCGCCAGTCGGTCGCGATCATGTTGGTCGCGGTCGGAATGCCGGTCGCGCGCCGGAACTCGGCCATCACCTCGCGGCCCGAATAACCGGCTTCCGGCCCGCACGGGTCCTCCGCGTACGCGAGCAGATGACCTTGCCCGCGACACAGCGCGACCGCTTCGTCGAGCGACCACGCGCCGTTCGGGTCGAGCGTCGCGCGCGCGTCGGGAAAGCGCGCCTTGATCGCCGCGATCGCTTCCATTTCGTCCGCGCCGGCCATCACGCCGCCCTTCAGCTTGAAATCGGCGAAGCCGTAGCGCTCGACCGCGGCCTCGGCCTGCCGCGCGATCGCGGCCGGCGTGAGCGCGGCTTCGTTGCGCAACCGGAACCACGGATCGGCGGCGTGCGTCTCGTCGCGATACGGCAGGTCGGTGCGGCGCCGCTCGCCGATGTAGAACAGGTACGCGAGCATCGGCACCGCGTCGCGCTGCTGGCCTTCGCCGAGCAGCGCCGCGACCGGCACGTCGAGATGCTGGCCGAGCAGGTCCAGCAGCGCGGCCTCGATCGCGGTGATCACGTTGTCGAGCCGCAGGTTGATCTCGTGCGGCTGGCGCAGCACGGCCGCCTCGCCGGCCGACGTCACCTCGTGCCGGATCGTCCGGCCGGCCGTCGCACCGGCGCCGGACAACGCCGCGCGCACCGCGTTGAGCGTCGCCTGGTAACGCCCGATCGACTGGCCGACCACGAGGCCGGTCATCCGCTCGAGCGCCTGGCGGATGCCTTCGCCGCCGGGCACTTCGCCGACGCCCGTGTGGCCGCTGCTGTCGTCGAGGATCACGAGGTTGCGCGTGAAATACGGCGCGTGCGCGCCGCACAGGTTCAGCAGCATGCTGTCGCGGCCGGCGACGGGGATCACCTGCATGCGCGTGACGCGCGGCGTGCCGGCACGGCGGGATTCGGACATCGGTTCGCTCCTGGTTCCGGTGATGCACGGGCCGCCGGACCCGCCGGCGCGGCCCGCGCCGTTCAGTTCAGCTCGACGCGGCGGATCTCGCCGACGACGAACAGGTAGCAGATCACGGCGACCAGCGCGTGCGCGACGACGTACACCAGCGCGCCGTTGAACGAGCCGCTGCGGTCGACGATATAGCCGATCGCGATCGGCGTGGTGATGCTGGAAAGATTGCCGCACGTGTTGAGCAGCGCGCCGCTCAGGCCGGCGATCTGGCGCGGCGCGGTGTCGGCGTTGACGGCCCAGCCGAGCGCGCCGAGCCCCTTGCCGAAGAACGACAGCGCCATGAACAGCACGACCAGCACGTGCGAGTCGGTGTAGTTGCAGACGATCATCGATATCGACAGCAGCATGCCGATCACGATCGGCACCTTGCGCGCGACCGACAGCGACTGGCCCTGCTTGAGCAACGCGTCGGACACGATGCCGCCGAGAATCCCGCCGAGGAAGCCGCACACGGCCGGGATCGACGCGACGAGCCCCGCGTTGAGGATCGACATCCCGCGCGCCTGCACGAGATAGACGGGGAACCACGTGATGAAGAAGTAGGTGAGCGCGTTGATGCAGTACTGCGCGACGTACACGCCGACGAGCATCCGGTTCCTCAGCAGCGCCTTCACGTGACGCATCGACGGTCCGCCGTCGCGCGCGCCGGTCGCCTGGTCGATGTTGACGAGCGCGCCGCCTTCGGCGAGGTAGTCGAGCTCCGCATCGTTGATACGCGGGTGCGCCTTCGGGTCGTACATCGTGCGGTTCCACACCAGCACGAACGCGAAGCCGAGCACGCCCATCACCGCGAACACCGACTGCCAGCCGTACGCGTGCACGAGCCAGCCCATCAGCGGCGCGAACACGACGGTCGCCGCGTATTGCGCGGCATTGAAGATCGCCGACGCGGTGCCGCGCTCCGCGGCCGGGAACCAGGTGGACACGATCCGGCTGTTGGCCGGGAACGACGGCGCCTCGGCCGCGCCGACCAGGAAGCGCAATCCGAACAGCAGCGCGAACGCGGCCGCGCCGCCGAAGAAGCCGATGCCGCCCTGCAGCAGCGTGAACAGCGACCAGAAGAAGATGCTGAACGCATAGACGATGCGCGACCCGAAGCGGTCGAGCAGCCAGCCGCCCGGCAGTTGCGCGATCACGTACGACCAGCCGAACGCCGAGAAGATGAAGCCCATCTGCACGTGGCTCAGGTGCAGCGCGCGGGCCAGCGCCGGGCCCGCGATCGCGATCGCCGCGCGATCCGCGTAGTTGATCGTCGTGACCGCGAACAGCACGGTCAGCACGAGCCAGCGCACGCGGGTGCGCCGGGCCGTTGCCGACGCGGACGCCGGCAATGCGTGAAGCGGATTCATCAGTGTCTCCTCCGAAGGGCGGAAGGTGCCGTCGTGCGGCTGCGCGTCGGGTGCGCGCGTTTTTTCGTGGTGGTGTTGCCGGCCGGAGGCCGGACGCCGAACGCCGATGCCCGGGGGCACGGCGTCCGGATCATTCTGTCACGGCGAAATATGCGCTTTCATGCCAATTACTGACTTGATCGATTCAGGAATTGAATCGATTGGAGGCGGGCGCGAATTGTGGGCGCGATTCGGCGGAAGGCCCGTTCACGCGTGCGCGTCGTCCGGGCCGGCGCCGTGGTGGGCCGCGACGTGTTCCGCGAGAAACTCGACCGCGGCGCGCACGCCAGGCAACTGGCCGCGCCGGTGCGGCATCAGCAGTGTGGTCGTGACGGTGCCGGCCCGCCAGCCGGGCAGCACGTGCACGAGCGCGCCCGACGCGAGCGCGGCGCCGGCGATCCAGTCGGGCAGGCATGCGATCCCGAGGCCGGCCGTCGCGGCCTGCAGCAGCAGCGTCGACTCGTCCGCCTGCATCCGGATGCGCGGGGCGACGTCGACGGTGTCGCCGGCGCGCTGCAGCCGCCATGGCTGAGGACCCGGATGAAGCCCGTCGTGCCGAGCGAGGTCGGCCGGTGCGTCCGGTGTGCCGGCACGCGCGAGATATGCCGGCGACGCAACGGCGACGATCGGCGACGTGGCCAGCGGCCGTTGCACGAGTGCGGAATCGGGGAGCGGCGCGAAATGACTGCGGACCGCGATGTCGAAGCCTTCCTGCGCGATGTCGACGAGCCGGTCGCTCGCATGAATCTGCAGCAGCAGCTTCGGGTGCACGATCGCCAGCGCCGGCAGGCATGGCGCGAGGATGTGCTGCGCCACCGGCACCGAACTCGTGATCCGCACGACGCCGGCCGGTTCGGCCGCCTGCCGCAGCACGGCGTCGCGCGCGCTTTCGGCCTCGATCACCGCCGCGCGCGCATGCTCGAAGAATTCGGCGCCGACCGGCGTCAGCCGGAAGCTGCGCGACGTGCGATGCACGAGTCGCGCGCCGAGCGTGCGCTCGAGTTCGGCCACGCGCTTGCTGACCGTCGATTTCGGCAGGTCGAGCCGACGTGCGGCCGCCGACATGCTGCCCGCGTCGACCGCCTGTACGAAGAGGTAGAGATCGTTCAGATTCACTGTCAGCGTCCACCAGGAGAAACGACGGGTTTCGATTCTAGCGGCTACTGCGCGATCGTTCGTCATGGGAGCATGATTGCTCGATCAACTTCTACGGCATTCCCGCCGGTTGCTCGTTCGGCTCGATCGTCGCGCTCGAATGGGCAGGCCGGCCTTACCGGCTGTCGCGCATCACGATGCCGGGCCTCGTGACGAGCGACGCGTTCCTCGCGCTGAACCCCGCCGCCGAGACACCGGCGTTCGTGACCGCGAACGGCGACGTGCTGACCGAAAGCGTCGCGATCCTCGGCCATGTCGGCGCACAGGCGCTCGATAGCGGCCTCGCGTTCCGCCAGGGCAGCGCGGATTTCGACCGTCTGAACCGCATGCTCGCGTGGTTGAACACGACGTTCTTCAGCGCGTTCGGTGCGCTCTGGTACGTGTACGAACACGGCGCCGAAGGCGCCGAGAAAACCGTGCTGCAGGCATACGGTCGCGGCAAGGTGCTGAAGGCGCACCGTCACCTCGAAGCGCTGCTCGAGCGCGGCGACGGTCCGTGGCTGCTCGGCGCGCAACGCACGCTGGCCGACGCGTATTTCGCGGGAATCGCCCGCTGGGCCGACTATCACGCGGTGTTCGAGCAGGATGCGTTTCCGCACGTCGCCGCGCTGCGCGCACGGCTCGCCGACGACGCCGGCGTGCAGTTCGCTCACGCGATCGAGGAAAACCGGCCGCTACCGGTGTCGTCGGCATTCGAAGGACACGTGTCGCTCGACGATGCGCTCGCCAGCGCACGCGTGACCGCGATGCCGGCCGCGACGCCCTGAAGACCGGACAGCGCGCTCACCCGACGCGTACGGCGTCGGCAAATTTTTACCCGGGTGATATTGACATTCAATTTATACCCGGATAAAAATAGCGTCATTCCGATTTCTGCCCACGGGCGACCACGATGACGCTCTCCACACTTCTCCCTTCCTACACGGCGTTCGACGGCCACCGGCGCGTCGCGTCGGGCCCGCTCGCGACGGTGGCGGTCGCGGTCCGGCAGGCGGCCGGCGACGCCATGTCCGGCACGATCGTGATCTTCGACGACGCGACCGGCCGCTCGATCGACCTCGACCTGCGCGGCACGGCGGACGATATCCGCGCGCGTTACGCGGCAGCGCCGGGCGATGCATCCGCGCCCGCCGCGGAGGGAGGCGGGGCGGGCGAACAACGCGGCCGCGGCCGTCCGAAGCTCGGCGTCGTGTCGCGCGAGGTCACGTTGCTGCCGCGTCACTGGGAGTGGCTCGCCGCGCAGCCGGGCGGCGCGTCCGTCGCGCTGCGCAAGCTCGTCGAGGACGCGCGGCGCACGCATGCGGCGGCCGACCGGCGCCGCGACGCGCAGGCACGCGCCTATCACTTCATGTCCGCGATCGCGGGCGACCTGCCCGGTTTCGAGGAGGCCGCGCGCGCGCTGTACGCGAACGACCTCGCGCGGCTGGCCGAGTGGGTCGCCGGCTGGCCGGACGACGTGCGCGACCATGCGCTCGCACTGGCGCGCGGCGATCTGCCGCCGTCGACCGAAGACTGCTGAAGGAGCACACGACGCGATGACGACGTTCGATCTGAACCGCGGCGCGATCGCGCCGGTCGCCGACGAAGCCGACCTCGTCGACCTGCGCGTGACCGGCACGATCCCGCCCGAACTCGACGGCACGCTGCTGCGCAACGGCCCGAATCCGCCGGGCGGCCGTTTCGAAGGCAACGACGTGCTGTCGTGGTGGCCGGAAGCGGCGATGCTGCACGCGATCGCGTTCGAACGCGGCCGCGCCGCGGGTTACCGGAACCGCTGGGCCCGCACGCGCCGCTGGGCCGATGTTCACGCGCCGGAGCAGGCGCCGCATCTGCCCGACACGAATCCGAACGTGAATGTGCTGCAGCACGCGGGCGAATTGCTCGCGCTGGCCGAAGGCGGCGCGCCGCTCGCGATCACGGCCGCGCTCGACACGCTCGGTGCGCCCGCGCGGCACGCGGCGTTCGGCGGCGCGATGACCGCGCATCCGAAGGTCGATCCGGTGACCGGCGAACTGATCCTGTTTCGCGCGGACTGGCGCGCGCCGTGGCTGCGCTACGGTGTCGCGGACGCGCAGGGCGTGCAGCGCGTCGACCTCACGGTCGACGTGCGCGCGCCGTCGATGATGCACGACCTCGCGATCACCGAGACCCGCAGCCTGCTGCTCGACCTGAACGTGGGTTACGACTTCGCGATGCTGAAGCACGGGCACCGGATGCCGCTGCGCTGGCACGACGACCGCGACGCGCGGATCGGCGTGATGCCGCGCCACGGCGGCGACGTGCGCTGGTTCGGGATCGAGCCGTGCTTCGTCCAGCACGTGGTGAACGCGTACGACTGCGATGCGTCGTGCATCGTGCTCGATGCGGTGCGCTATCCGTGGTTCCTGCGGCTCGACGCGCGCACCGGCCGGTTCGCCGACAACCCGGTCGGCGAACTGTGGCGCTACGTGATCGATACCGCGAACGGGCTGGTCGACGAGGGGCCGCTCGCCGATGGCGGCATCGAGCTGCCGCGCATTAACGAAAGCCGGACCGGGCGCCGCTACCGTTACCTGTATGCGGCCGAGCAGCCGAACCACACCGAGATGCGCGGCGTGATGCGCTTCGATCACATGCGCGGCACGACGACGCGTTACGCGGTGCCGGCCGGCGACCAGAATGGCGAGCCGGTGTTCGTGCCGCGCCCGGGCGGCACCGACGAGGACGACGGCTGGCTGCTGGTGGTGGTCTACCGCGCGGCGACGGATACGAGCGACGTCGTGATCCTCGATGCGCGCGCGATCGACGCGGCGCCGGTCGCGACCGTGCACCTGCCGCGCCGCGTGCCGGCCGGGTTCCACGGCGCGTGGGTGCCGCGCGAGCGCCCAGCGTGAGCGGCCGCACGCGTCACTGCGCGCGCAGCGCGTCGACGATGCTCAGCCGCGCGGCGCGCATCGCCGGCAGGAACCCGCCGACGAGCCCCATCACGAGCGAGAACAGCAGCGTCTTCACGACGATCGCGGGCGTCAACACGAAACGGAACGACAGGTCGGAGAAAGTCTGGAAGTTGGTCGTCGAGAACGACGCGAACTCCATCAGCGACGCGCACGCGAGCCCCGCGACGCCGCCGACGAAGCCGAGCAGCAGCGCCTCCAGCAGGAACGCGGCGAGCACGTTCATGCGCTTGAAGCCGAGCGCGCGCAGCGTGCCGATCTCGGCGGTGCGGTTCGCGACCGATGCATACATCGTGATCATCGCGCCGATCATCGCGGCGATCGAGAAGATCGTCGACAGCGTGATGCCGAGGATGTTGATGAAGGTCGACAGCGCCTTCGACTGGTCGCCGTAAAACGTCTGCTCGCGCTTCGCTTCGTCGGTGAGGCGCGGGTCGACGTCGATGTCGGCCTTGAAGCGCGCGAAGCCGTCGGCGCTCGGGATGCGCAGCACCATCGACGAATAGCTGGTGCGCCGGAACGACTGCATCAGCTGGTCGACGTCGCCCCAGATCTCCGAATCGAAGCCGCTGCCGCCCGCGTCGAAGATGCCGACGACGGTCCAGTCGCGCTGCGCGAAATGCAGGCGGTCGCCGAGCTGCGTGCCGCTGAAGCCTTTCGCGATCGCGCTGCCGACGACGATCTCCGACGAGCCCGGCGCGAACGTGCGGCCCGCGACCAGCTTCACGCGCGGGCGCAGCGCGAGGCCGGCCGGCGACACGCCGCGGATCACGACGTTGGACGGCTTGCCGGTCGACGTCTTCACGAGCGAGATCAGCACGACGGCCTCCTTCGACACCTGCGGCCGGCCGTCGGGGCCGAGCGCGACGGCCGGATGCATCTCGAGCGCGTTGGCCTGCTGGTGGTCGATCGCGCTCTGGATCTCGGTTTCCGCGCCCTTGCGGATCACCACGACGTTGTCGGGTTCGCCGGTCGACACGAGCGTCTGCGTGAGCCCCGCGTCGAGCATCTGCACGGTCGCGAACACGAAGATCACCAGCGCCATCCCGCCCGCGGTGAGCGCGGTGGTGAGCCGCCGGGTCCACAGGTTGCGCGCGATGTAGGTGAGCGGAATGGCCATCGATGCGCGCCTCTAGCCGATCGCCCGCAGGCCTTCGACCACGCGCACGCGTGCCGCCTGCCACGCCGGCACCAGCGCGGCCGCGAAGCCGACCGCGATCGAGCACGCGGCCTGCAGCGCCATCGTCCCGTCCGACACCCTGAACACCGGAAAGATGCCGCCCGCGGCCTGCTTGAAGAGGCTCGCGGCCGGCGGCGTCGCGAGCATCCCGAGCCCGCCGCCGACCACCGCGATCACGACCGATTCGCCGAACACGAGCAGCGCGAGAAAACCGGGGCCGAAGCCGAGCGCCTTCAGCGTCGCATATTCGGCGGTGCGTTCGCGCGCGCTCATCGCCATCGCGTTCGCCATCACGGCCATGATGATCAGGATCACCACGTACGACACGACGCGGATCGCCGCGATGATCTGGTTCGACATCGCGACGAAGCCGAGCTGGAACGCCTGTTCGGTCTCGGTCAGCGTTTCGGCGAGCGAGTTCCTGAACACCGCGTCGACGTTGCGCGCGATCGCGGCGCCGTCGTCCGGGTGCGCGACGCCGAGCACGAACACGCCGACCTGGTCGGCCTGCTTCGGCGTGCGCTTGCGCACCGTCTCGTTCAGGTAGTCCCAGTGGAACACCAGCTGGCGCGTGATCGTCGAGTCGTCGCGGCCGTCGAGAATGCCGCGCACGACGAAATCCCACGTGCCCGGATAGATCGTGCCCTTCAGCGGAATCACGTCGCCGACCTTGAAGCCGAACTGTGTCGCGAGCTGGCGCCCGACGAGGCAGCCGCGGCGGTCGCGAACGTAGTCGGCGCGCTGCTGCGCCGGGAGGATGAATTCCGGATACAGGTCGAGGTAGTTTTCCGACACCGCGAAGCTCGCGAAGAAGTTCTTCGGGTCGCGGTAGATGCCGCCGAACCAGTTCGAGCGGACCACGGCCGTCACGCCGTCGACGCCGCGGATCCGGTTCTCGTAGCTGACCGGCAGCGGGAACACGAGCGAGATCGCGTTGCGCGTGACGAGCCGGCCGCTCGACGCGGCGGCCGCGCCCGCGTACCACGCGTCGACGACGGTGTGCAGCAGCCCGAACGCCAGCACCGCGATGGTCAGCCCGAGCACGGTCAGCAGCGTGCGCAGCCGGTGCCGCAGCGCGTTGCGCGCGATCAGCTTGAACACCATCATCGTGCGCGCTCCCGTCCGTCAGACGGCGTGCCCATCGATCAACTCTCCTTTCTCCAGATGCACGAGCGACTGCGCGACGGCGGCCGCGTGCGCATCGTGGGTCACCATGATGATCGTCTTGCCGAGCTCGGCGTTCATCCGCTGCAGCATCGCGAGCACGTCGGTGGCCGACGCGCGGTCGAGGTCGCCGGTCGGCTCGTCGGCGACGATCAGCACCGGGTCGGTGATCAGCGCGCGCGCGATCGCGACGCGCTGCTGCTGGCCGCCCGACAGCTCGGACGGGTAATGGCTGGTCCGGTCGCCGAGATTCACCATGTCGAGCACCAGCTCGACGCGCTCGCGCCGTTCGCGGCGCGACAGGTGCGTGAGCATCAGCGGCAGCTCGACGTTCTCGAACGCGGTGAGCACCGGCATCAGGTTGTAGAACTGGAAGATGAAGCCGACGTTCGCCGCGCGCCATTCGGCCAGTTGCGCTTCCTCGAGCCGCGAGATGTCGAGGCCGCCCACGCGCAGCTCGCCGCTGTCGGGCCGGTCGATGCCGGCGACGAGATTGAGCAGCGTGCTCTTGCCGGAACCCGACGGCCCCATCAGCGCGACGAAGTCGCCTGAGCCGATGTCGAGCGTGATGTCGGTCAGCACCGGCACGACCTGGTTGCCGCGCCGGTACGACTTCGCGACGTGGCTGATCTCGACGAGGGGCGGCGAGGCGTCGTTCACGCGCGCCACGCTACTTCTTCGCGACGGCGACTTTCGCGCCGTCCTTCAGCTTCGCGCCCGGCGCGAGCACGACCGTATCGCCGGGCTTCACGCCGCGGATCGCGACGAGTTCGCCGATCCGCGCGCCTCGGGTCACCGCCGTCGCACGCACCGTGTCGTCCTTCACGACGAACACGACCGGGCGGCCGTCGCGCTCGACCACCGCGCTCGCCTGCACGGCCGTCACCGGCTGCCGGTCCTGCGGCGACGCCGGCTTCGACAGGAACGCGATCTTCGCGCTCATGTCGGGCAGCACGCGCTCGTCGCGGTCGACGAAACGCACCTTCACGAGCACCGTCGCCTTCGAGCGGTCGACGGTCGGCACGATGCGCGACACGCGGCCCGCGAAGCGCATGTCGGGCAGCGCGTCGAGCTGGATCTCGCACGGCTGCTCCGCGCGGATCTTCGCGATGTTCGATTCGGCGACGTCGGCCTCGACCTCGAGCGTGTCCATGTCGGCGATCGTCACGACCGCGCCCTTGCTGTCCGACGCGGACGAGAACGGCGTGATGTTGTCGCCGACGTTCGCGTGCTTCGCGAGCACGATCCCGTCGAACGGCGCGCGGATCACCGTCTGGTCGACCGCGACCTGCGCGGCCTGCGCATTGGCTTCGGCGGACGCGATCGCGGCTTCGTCGCTGTTGACCGACGCGCGTGCCTTGTTCACGCGGGCCGTGTCGATGTCGAGCTGCGCGGCCGGCACCGCGCCCTTCGGCGCGAGCGCGGCGGTGCGGCGCAGCGCGATCTCCGCATCCTTCAGCTCTGCCTGCGCGACGCCGAGGTTCGCACGGGAGACCTGCGCCTGCGCGCGTGCCTGTGCCAGCGACGCCTGCACGTCGCGGCTTTCGAGCCGCGCGATGATCTCGTCCTTCTTCACGCGCGTGCCTTCGAGCACGCCGAGCCACTCGACGCGCCCCTGGCCCTTCGACGCGACCGCCGCCTTGCGCTGCGGCACGACGTAGCCGGTCGCGTTGAGCTGGGTGTCGTTCTGGTACGGGTAGGCGGACGTGACGGAGGTCGTGTCGACCGTCGGCCGGCCGGTGAGTGCCAGCGCGGCGACGATCGCGACGATGACGAGCGCTGCGGCGACCGCGTAGCGGACCCACCGGCGCCGGCGTGGCGCGGGTGCGATCGGACGCCGGTCGATTTTCAGTTTGTCCAGATTGTGATCGGGCAATTTGGGCGCCTTGCGACGGCGGCGGTCTCGTGACCGGCCGCGTCCGGTTGGGACGGAAGGTGGCCAGTATAGCGTCGGCGCGACGGGCGCGAGAGCCGGTTTGTCGGACGATTGACGCAGGTCCCGGCGGCGCGTCGCGCGGGCGCGAAACCCGTGCCCCCCGGGGAAACCCGAACGATGCAAGCTGCATGTCAACTCGCCGCGCGGGCGATGCGTTATGGAGCCTGTGCGTCAGTATTTGCCGAGGCGGAAAGGCGAGAGCCAACCCGTCCGGTGGCGACCGGGAGCCCGGCGCGACTGATGTTCCGATGCGGATGCCTCGCATCTCTTACCGGTACGTTTGACTTTTTCTCCGCTAAAGGAAGAACAATGAAGAAGACGCTCGCTTCGATCATGACCGCAGCATTCGCTCTCGCATCGGTTTCGGCATTCGCACAGGCGTCGGCGCCGGCAGCCGACACGTCGGCCGCTGCACCGGCACCGGCCAAGAAGGATCACAGCAAGCCGAAGCACCAGCTGAAGCAACACGGTTCGGCCAAGGGCAAGGCGAAGGCCGCAGCCGCTTCGGCCGCCGGCACGAACGACGCAGGCACGCAGAACTAAGCACGCTTCACCGGGCCGGCGCTGCCGGCTCCCTGTCGCGAAACCCCGCACGCTCCGGCCTGCGGGGTTTTGTTTTTTCAGGCGTCCGCCACGTCCGGAACGACGCAGGCGCGCAGAACTAAGCACGCTCCGCCGGGGTCGCCGCTGCCGGCCGGCCGTCGCGAAACCCCGCATGCTTCGGCCTGCGGGGTTTTCTTCTTTCAGGCGTCCGCCACGTCCGGAAACTCGAGGGCATCGGGCGGCGGCGCGCGCATCGCATCGACCACCGCGCGCATGCGCCGCCAGTGCGACCCTTCCCAGAACACGCGCCGGCACACGTCGCACGCGGCAAAGCGCCGGTGCCGCTGGCGCACGCCCGGCGGCACGCGCGGCGCGGCGTCCGCCGCATCGAGCGCGTGCAGCGGCGCGTTGCAGCGCAGGCACAGCCGGAACGGCCGCATGTGCGGCGCGAGATCGAGCCGCGCGAACAGCTCGCGCAGCTGCGCGTCCGGCTGCTGCGCATGCAGGTAGCAGCCGCGCACGACCGCGCGGCGCTTCAGCAGCTCGCGGTCGCGGGTCAGCACGATCCGGCCTTCGCGCGCGGCGAGCGCCGCGAGTTCGTCGTCGCGGTAGTGGTTGTCGTAGCAGGTGTCGAAGCCGGCGAGGCGCAGCAGCTGCGCGAGGCCGCCGAGATGCGCGTCGGCGACGAAGCGCCAGCGGTCTGGTTGCGGCAGCGGCGAGGCGGCCGCCGGCTGCGCGCGCTCCGGATGGATGTCGACGCGGTCGCCGTCGCCGAGCGGCCGGTCGAGGGCGGCCGGTGCGCCGTTCACGCAGAGCCGGCCGATTTCCGTATGCGGGACGCCGAGCGCCTCGACCGCGTGCTTGACCGTCGCGTCGCGGGCAAACGCGTGCGCGAATGCGCACTCGCGCTGCTCGCGCGCGAGAAACGCGTTCAGTTCGCCGTGGAAGCGGAAGGTCGCGGTCGCCATTGGCGCAGTATCGCACCGCGCACGGCCGGTCGCCGGGGGCTGCAGGCCGCCGCCATCTGTGTTTAACTCCCCGCTTCACGGGTCGAAGGAGCGGGGAAATGGATCTCGGATTTATCGGGCTGGGCGAAATGGGGCAGGCGATTGCGACGAACCTGCTGAAGGCGGGGCACGCCCTGCGGGTCTGGAACCGGTCGCGCGAGCGCGCCGAGCCGCTCGCC
Source organism: Burkholderia sp. Bp8986 (assembly GCF_003854225.1). Taxonomy (NCBI): domain Bacteria; kingdom Pseudomonadati; phylum Pseudomonadota; class Betaproteobacteria; order Burkholderiales; family Burkholderiaceae; genus Burkholderia; species Burkholderia sp. Bp8986. The sequence continues at coordinate 28,949 of NZ_QTQM01000051.1, forward strand.
GCGCTGGGCGCGCAGATCGTCACGACGCCGGCCGACGCGTTTCGCGGCGACGCCGTGTTCTCGATGCTCGCCGACGACGCGGCCGCGCGCGAAGTATTCGACGACGCGCTGCTCGCGCAGGCGCCGCGCGGCCTGATCCACGTGAACATGGCGACGGTGTCGGTCGCGCTCGCCGAGTCGCTCGCGCACGCGCATGCGTCACGCGGCCTCGAGTACGTCGCCGCGCCCGTGATGGGACGCCCGGACGTCGCGGCGGCCGCGCGCCTGACGATCATGGCCGGCGGCCCGGCCGAGGCGATCGACCGCGTGCAGCCGCTGTTCGACGCGATCGGCCAGAAGACCTGGCGGTTCGGCTCGCTGCCGCAGCATGCGAACGTCGCGAAGATCGCGGCGAATTTCACGCTCGCGTCGGCGATCGAGACGCTCGGCGAGGCGTCCGCGCTGCTCGGCGCGCACGGCGTCGCGATGCGCGATTTCCTCGACGTGATCACGAACAGCGTGTTCCCGGGGCCAGTCTACGCAGGCTACGGCGGGATGATCGCCGAGCGCAGCTACGAACCCGCGCGCTTCAAGGCGCGCCTCGGGCTGAAGGACGTGCGGCTCGCGCTGGAGGCCGGCGACGCGGCGTCGGTGCCGCTGCCGGTGGCGAGCGTCGTGCGCGACAGCCTGCTCGATGCGCTCGCGCACGGCGGCGGCGAACAGGACTTCGCGGTGCTCGGCGAAGTCGCGCTGCGCCGCGCGGGCCGCTGAGCCGGCGCGGGACAAAAACGCCGCGCGCACGGCATAATCGACATTTCAATTCTCTTTCGGTCGGGGCGGTCATGAACCTGCATACGTGGTGGCTTTTCGTGGCGACGGTGTTCGTCGTGTCGGCGATTCCCGGTCCGAACATGCTGCTCGTGATGACGCACGGCGCGCAGCATGGGCTGCGCCGCTCGGCGTCGACGATGGCCGGCTGCCTGAGCGCGCTGGTGCTGATGCTCGCGGTGTCCGCGGCGGGGCTCGGGGCGGTGCTCGAGGCGTGGCCGGCGACGTTCGATGCGTTGCGCTTCGCGGGCGCCGCCTACCTGATCTATCTCGGCGTGAAGGCGTGGCGCGCGCGCGTCGACGACACGCCGGCCGCGGACGTCGATGCGGTTTCGCAAGGCGCGTCGGCATCGCGCTGGGCGCTGTTCCGCAATGGTTTCCTGGTCGCGGGCAGCAACCCGAAGGCGATCCTGTTCGCGGCCGCGCTGCTGCCGCAGTTCATCAATGCAGCCGAGCCGACGCTGCCGCAGTTCTGCATCCTCGTCGTCACGTTCGCGGTGATCGAGGTCAGCTGGTATCTCGTCTACGCGTCGTTCGGCACGCGCATCGGCGCGACGCTGAAGAGCCAGAGCGTCGCGAAGGTGTTCAACCGGCTGACGGGCGGCATCTTCGTCGGCTTCGGCGCGATGATGGCGCTGGTCCGTCACTGATTTCGGCCAGCGCGGCCGCGCGGCCCGCCGGACGCCCCGCGCCTCGTCAGAGGGCCGGGCGTTTTCATGTCCGGGCCCGCGTTACGCGCGCGGCCACGCCGCGGTGCCGGTCCGGCGCCCGCCCGACAAGCCGAACGCCGCGGCCGCGCCCGCGAATGCGAAGCCGACGCCGCACACGGCGCTCCACCCGCCCCACGCCCATGCGCTGCCCGCCAGCGCCGCGCCGAGCGCGCCGCCGACGAAGAACAACCCGACGAACAGCCCGTTCAGCCGCCCGCGTGCGGCCGGGTTCAGCAGGTTGATTTCCCGGCGGCCGATCGTCTGGTCGACGATCACGCCCGCGTCGAGCAGCGCCGCGCCGCCGGCCAGCAGCGCCAGCGCGACGCCGCGATGCGCGTGCGCATCGAAGCCGAACCAGCCGGCGCCGGCGATGCCGAGCACAGTGAGCGCCGCGAGCATCGTCACGTGCGCGATGCGCTGCGCGGCCGGGCCGTGGCCACGATCGCCGGCATGGCCGGCCAGCGGCGTGACGATCGCGCCGCTCGCGCCGGCGAACGCGAACAGCGCGATGCCGTGCAGGTCGAGGCCGAACGGCGGCTGCGCGAGCCGCAGCCCGACGGCGGTCCAGAACGCGCTGAACGCGGCCATCGCGAGCGCGGCCGACAGCGCATGCCGGCGCAGCACCGCTTCGTCGGCCAGCAGCCGGCCCATCGACGCGAGCAGCGCGCGATAGCCGGCCGCAGCCGGCGGCACGCGCGGTGGCAAGCGCAGCGCGAGCACTGCCGCGATCGCCGCGTTCGCGAGCGCGGCCAGCGCGTAGAACGCGCGCCAGCCGGCCGTGCCCGCGATCAGGCTGGCGAGCGGCCGTGACAGCAGGATGCCGAGCATCAGCCCGCTCATCACGTTGCCGACCGCGCGGCCGCGCTGCGCTTCGGGCGCCATCGACGCGGCCATCGGCACCAGCATCTGGATCACGCTCGACGCGGCGCCGGCGGCCAGCGTCGCGAGCAGGAAGAGGGTGCCGGACTGCGTGAACGCCGGCAGCGCGAGCGCGGCCGCGCACGCGACGAGCGTCGCGACGATCAGCCGGCGGTTCTCGAGCAGGTCGACGAGCGGCACGAGCAGCACGAGGCCGGCTGCGTAGCCGAGTTGCGGCAGCGTCGCGACGAGGCCCGCGAGACCGGGCGGCAGGTGCAGGTCGGCGCTGATCGGGCCCGTCAGCGGTTGCGCGGCGAACAGGTCCATCACGATCACGCCGACCGTCGCGGCGAAGAAGAGCGTCATGCCCGTGCTCAGCACGGGCGGTGCAACGTGCGCGGCGCGGCCGGGGGCGGGGCGGGAGTCGGCAGGGCAGTTCATCGGAAACCTGGGGGCGTCGAGCGAAGGAATCCCCATCGTAGGTGCCGGATGTTTATGCGACAATTGAAATATGTCTAACATGATTATGCGAGTTTGCTTTGAATACGCGTGATCTCCAGGCGTTCGTCGCGGTGGTCGACAGCGGGTCGATGGTCGCGGCCGCGGCGAAGCTCCATCTCACGCAGCCGGGCCTCACGCGACGCGTGCAGAACCTCGAGACGCTCCTGGGCATGCCGCTGCTCGAGCGGCAGAGCAAGCCGCTGAAGCCGACCGCCGCCGGGCGCGACGTCTATGCGCTCGCGCGCAACGTGCTGGGTGCGGTCGACGCATTGATGGCGGCCGGTGCGCCCGACAGCGAGCCGTCGGGCGAACTGCGCATCGGCGTGCCGCCGTTCCTGTCCGAGCTGGCGCTCGAGCGGCCGATCGACCGGCTGCGCGACGCGTTTCCGCGGCTGACGCTGCGCGTGACGGCCGGCTGGTCGCCGGCGCTCGTGCAGGGCATCGAGCGCGGCACGCTCGATGTCGCGGCGGTCATGGTGCCGGCCAGCGCGGCGCTGCCCGACACGCTGACGGCCACGCCGCTCGGCACGCAGCCGACGGTGCTGGTCGCCGCGCGCGATTTCCCGCTGCCGGCCGGCCCGCTGTCGCTCGACGTGCTGTCGGGTTTTCCGTGGGTGCTGAGCCAGGACGGCTGCGGGATGCGTTCGGCCCTGAGCCGCGCGCTCGGCGCCGCGGGGCTGCCGTTCGACGTCGCGGTCGAGGCGTTCGGCTCGGAGCTGCAGCTGTCGCTCGTCGCGCGCGGTGCCGGCATCGGGATCGCGTCGCCGAACGCACTGGCGCGCAGCAAGCATCGCGATGCGCTGAGGGTGGTGGAAACGGCGGGGCTGGAAACGCGGATCAACGTGTGGATCGTGCACGGCGCGCTGCCGGGCCGCCTGACGCGGCCGGTCGCGCTGCTGCGCGACACGCTGGGCGAGGTGCTCGACCGGGAGAACGGGAAGGGGTCGGATTCGAACTAGCGATCTAGAGTGCGCAGTCGAGGGAAAATCCTTATTTTCTCTACGGAAATGTTGCAATGCAGAAATTGATTCGCTATAGTTACACCTGTCTCCTCCATGTCTCCTCTGATATGGATTCAGCCCGCCTCTTAGGCGGGCTTTTTTTTTTGCCCGCGTTTTTTGCGCGGGCCGTCCGCTCATCCTCCGTCGCCGCCGTCAGAACTTGTAGGTCATCCCGACGTAGCTGATGATCGGGTCGGCCTTCAGGTCCGATTTCGACTCGGAGAGCACCGTGCCGTCGGCCGCCTTGATCGTCACCGTCGACGTCGTCTTCAGCGGGATGTAGGTCACCGACGCGACCAGCCCGAAATGCTCGGTCATGTTGTACTGCAGGCCCGCGTTGAACACCGGCTGCCATGACGACGACGCCTTCGCCTCTACCGATGTCGTACCCGGCTTGCCCGCGCCCGCGGCGAGAATCGCGCCGAGGTTGTCCTGCGTCTGCTTGATGAAGTTCGTGTTGAGTTGCAGGTCGCTGAACCAGTTGTACGACACGCCGAGGCCGAGGAACGGCCGGAACTTCGCGGTCGCCGCCCCGAAGTAGTACTGCAGGATCGCCGCCGGGCTCCACTGCCGCACGCTCTTCACGATCGGGTTCACCGAGGCGAGGCCGATGTTCTGCGTGCCGAGCGCGCCGGCCGGGCCGGGCGGCTTGATCGTGCCTTGACCCGACACCTTGAACACCGGCGGCACGCCCGCCACCGACGTGACCGCGATGTGATCGGTCAGGAAGTGGCTGACCGTCAGGCCGACCGTGTCGGCGCCGCTCGTACGCAGCCCGGTGCCCGGCGACGTGAACGACGGCGGCAGCCGCAGCGGCGTGTTGATCGGCGTCGGCGCGACGTTGGTCGTCATCGGCGTGCTGCTCTGCTGAGGCATCACGTGGAACCAGCCCAGCGTGACGACGTTGCTGCCGGCGCTCTGCGCGTGCGCCGCGAGCGGCGCCAGGGCGGCGGCGCCGGCCGCCGCGCAGAGAAGGGTCTTCTTCATCACGGCTTCCCCCGCTTACTGGACGAACGCGCCGATCGTGAAATACGGCGTCGAACCCGCGTTGTCGAGGAAACCGAACACGCCACCCGTGAAGATGAACTTACCGGTCGGCGACGTGCTGCCCGAACCCGTGTGGATCGTCGTGACCGTGCCCGGCACCTTCTGCGTGTAATCCAGGTCGAGCGCGGTCGCGAGCGAGGCCTGCGACGGCTGGAACGGATCGAGCAGCGTGGCCTGGTTGTTGATCAGCGCGGTGGTCCGGTAGTCGAACTGGCTGTCGACGCCGATGTATTCGCCGTTTTGCGACCCGGTCGCGATCGCGGTCTGCGGCGCGAGGATCGAGATGCTCGATTCGTCGTCGGCGGTCAGGCCCGGCACACCGTTGCTGTCGGGCGTCGGGTTCGGGTTCGCGACACCCGTGCGCACGAGGATCGGCACCAGCTGGTTGCGCAGCTTGCCGACGATCATGAAGCCCTTGCCTTGCGGCGTCGCCGACAGCGTCGGGCTGAGCTGGCTCCGGTAGTTGTTGCTCTGGAACGCGCCGCTGCCGTCGGCCGACTGCACGAAGTTCGTGCCCTGCTGCATGCACGCGCCGCCGGCGAACTGGCCGGTCGTGTCGCACTTGGTCCACGTGCCGTCCGCGTTGATCGTCACCTTCGCATCGATCGACGCCGGCGCGAATTTCTGCGACGGCACTTCGCCGAAGCCGATGTGGCTGTACGTGCCCGCGACCTTCGTGATGTCGGTTTCGATCGACGAGAAGCCGATGAACGGGTAGTACGGGAATTTCGTGTCGGGCACCGCGGCCTGGCCGAGCACGCCGTCGAACTGGATCTCCTTGCCGGGAATCGTGCCGCCCGCGACACCGAAGCCGACGAAGATACGCGCCGGACGCGACGCATCGAGGCTCGCGCCGTTCAGCCGGAATGCGCACTGGTTCAACTTGTTGGTCGGCAGCATCGTTTCCTGCGTGAGCGTGCCGCTGTCGACGGTGCCTGCGCGGGTCGGCGTGACGGTGCCGGTCTTTTGCGGCACCGGCGATTCGACATAGGTGACCTGCCAGGTCATCTTGGTCGTGTCGAGCTGGACCTTGGCCAGTTCGCCGCTGCCCGCGCCGCCGGTGTACACGGTGTTGTAGTCGAGCGTGGCGGGGCAGAGCCGGTCTTCGACGAGCGGGGGCGGGTTGTCGCCGCCGCCACCGCCGCATGCGGAAAGAAGGGGGGCGGCAAGGGCCGCCGCGAGAACGAGGTTGCGCTTCATGTTGCTCCTCCAGATTTGTCTTGTCGGGCGGCCGGCTCCCTGTCGGCCGCTTCTGTTGCTTGTGCTCGTGCTGCTGCGCCGTGCCGGGCGCCGTCGTTGCGTGCCTTCCCTGCATCCCGCGGCGGCGCACCGGCCACCGCGTCCTCGATCGCTACTTGCTGATCTGCGCGCCCACGCCGAAGTACGGTGTCGACGACGTGCTCGAGTTCGCCGACGTCGACGTGACGCCGCCGTTCACCGTGCCCTGGATCAGCGCCGCGTACAGGCCGCCCGTCGCGATCACCACGCCCGATGCGGACGGATAGGTCGCGCCGTTCGCCGGCGTCGTCGTCGTGTTCAGCAGGCCGGGCGTTCCCTGACCGTAGTCGAGCGTGAAGGCGTCTTCCTCGGCCTGCGTGGTCGGGTTGATGAACGACGCGTTGCTGCCGCGGATCAGTGCCGCCGTGTACTTGAAGTTCGAATCCGCGCCCGCGTAGCCGCCGTCGATCGCGCCCGACTGGATCGCCGTTGCCTTGCCGAGCACCGCGATGCCCGATTCGTCGTCGACCTTGGCGTCGGTGTGCAGCGCGAGGTCGGTGCCCAGATACACGTAGCCCGTGCGGACCACCACCGGCACGGTCGCGCCGTTGAGCTGGCCGATGACCATGTGCGCGGTCGCCGACTTGCCGGTCGTGCCGACGATCGGCAGCGCCGTCTGCGGCAGGATCTGCGGTGCCTTCGTGCTGTCGAGGTAGCCGCCGTTCGCGGTGTTGACGGTCCACGGATCGCCGGTCGTCTGGCAGCCCCCCGCACTCGTCGACGTGCACGCGCCGTTCGCATCGAACGTCTCGCTCGAATTCGTACCCTTCGTCGCGTAGTTGCCCGACGGCACGAGGTGGTAGAGCAGCGCGTTGTAGGTGCCCGGCAGCTTCGTGAGGTCGGTCGTCGTGTTCGCGAAGCCGAGGAACGGGTAGAAGTCGAAGTGGCGGTTCGGCACCTGGCCGACGTTCTTGTAGATCGGGACGCCGGCGACGGTGATCGTCAGCCCGTCGTACTGCACCGTCGCGCCGGGGATGCCGCCGCCCGCGACACCCATGCCGACCAGCAGCATCGGCGGGTTCGCCTGGTTGAAGTCGGCGGCCGTCGAATAGGTCGAGCCGTTCGGTGCCTTGCCCGAACCCGGCGTGAAGACGAATGCGCAGCGCGTCTGCTCCGCGGTCGGCAGCGCGCCGGTCGGCGGATGGATGACTTTGCCGGTGATCGTGGTGCCGGCGCGGCTCGGCGTGACCGTGCCGGTCGCGAGCGGAATCGGCGATTCGAGCCACTTGAGCGTGTACGTCATCGCGACCGCGTCGATGTTGACGCTGACGATCTCGCCGCTGCCGGCGCCGCCGAGGTAGGTGCTCTTCACGATGTCGGCATCGGCCGGGCACAGCGCGCCGTTGACGGGCTGCGACGGCGGCGGCCCTTGCGTGCCGCAGCTCGATCCGGAACATTGAGGGGCCTCGATCGGCGCGGGCGAGCCGCCGTCTCCTCCCCCACAGGCAATCAGGAAAGGGGCGATGGCAAAGGCCGTTGCCACCCCCTTTGATAAGGCGTGCGACATGCCGCTGTCTCCAATCGTTTAATTGTGCGAGCTAATGTCGCTGCCAGGATTTTTGCTGTCAATTGATGAACTCGTCTAAAAAAGACGATTGAAACAACGCGCGCGCGATGAATCCTTGCGGGATAGCGCTTTCAGTAAGAATTAAAACGCGCGGAGGGCGCTGGAGTGCTGCCGGAGTGGGGCGGCTGCCACGCACGGACGGCGCTCGAGGCCTTCACGCGTATAACGGCAGCGTTTAAAGCGGCGATATCCGGTTTATCCCTATTCGGGATTGACTGGAGAAAGGGGCAAATTAATTGGCCGGCAATTACGCAATGGAAAGCTTGTAAATATTTGTAAATGCGTGATCCGGATTTTTATTTATTGCTTGATGCGGGCAAATAAAAAGCCGGCCAGCGGCCGGCTTTGCATCGCATGCAAGTTGAATCAGCGCTTGAGGCCTTGATCCTCGGCGGCGCCGATGTTGAGGTTCATGCACTGGATCGCGGCGCCCGATGCGCCCTTGCCCAGGTTGTCGAGGCGCGCGACCGTGACGAAGCGCTCCTCGTTGCCGAACACGAACAGGTCGACGCGGTTCGTGTCGTTGTTCGCCTGCACGTCGAAGAAGCCGCTGTCGAGATTCGCCTCCGCGTTGAACGGCGCGACGCGCACGAACGGCTCGTCCGCGTAGTACTCGGCGAACACGCGCTGCACGTCCTGCGGCGTTGCGCGCTTCGCGAGCTGTTCGGGCGAGAAGTAGGTCGTCACGGCCAGGCCCTTCAGGAACGGCCCGACGATCGGCGTGAAGATCGGCGCGTGCGCGAGGCCCGTGTGCGCGGCCATTTCCGGCAGGTGCTTGTGCGCCAGCGCGAGCGCGTACGGACGCGGGCTCGCGAGCTTGCCGCCCGGCGCCGCGTTTTCGTATTCGGCGATCATCGACTTGCCGCCGCCGCTGTAGCCGGTGATCGAGTAGCTGTGCGCGGCGAAGGTCGGCGCGACGATGCCGGCATCCACGAGCGGACGCATCGCGAGCACGAAGGCCGACGCGTGGCAGCCCGGCACGGCGATGCGTTTCGACGTGCGAATCTTCTCGCGCTGCGCGCGGGTCAGTTCCGGCAGGCCGTATGCCCAGTCGGCGCTCGTGCGGAACGCGGTGCTCGCGTCGATCAGCGTCGTGTCCGGGTTCTCGACCAGCGATGCCGATTCGCGCGATGCGACGTCCGGCAGGCACAGGAACGTGACGTCCGACGCATTGATCAGGCGGCGGCGCTCGTCGACGTCCTTGCGCTTCGCTTCATCGATGCGCAGGATCTCGATGTCGCTGCGCGCCGACAGGTATTCGAAGATCTTGAGGCCGGTCGTACCTTCCTGGCCGTCGACAAAAACTTTGGTGCTCATTTCGCTCTCACTGAATGAAACGGGAGCCGCGGCGCCCTGAAACCGCCATTTTAAGACGTCATCCGGCGGGCCTGCACCGCACGGGGCGAAAAAAAGACGGCCCGCGGGCCGTCTTGTGTCCCTGTCACGCGCCTGCGCCGCGTTGCCGTGTCACCGGCGGCGCGAGCGCTCGCGCGTGCCGCCGCGTTCAGCGGCCGCCGGCCAGCCAGCGGGCGGTCGCTTCGGCGACGCGCCGCCCGAACGCCTTCGCGGTCTCGAGGTCGCCGGGCAGCGGGCCCTCGTCGGGCGTCGCGTCCGCCGGCGACTGCGCGAGCAGGCCCGTGAAGCCGCCGACGTAGTTGATGTCGTTGCGGGTGGCCGCCTTCGAGTTGGCCGGCATCATGCCCGTGCCGACCCACACCATCCCATGTTGCATCGCCAGCGTGACGAAATACTGAATCGTCGAGAACTTGTCGCCGTTCATCGTCGCGGAGTTCGTGAAGCCCGCGGCGATCTTGTCCTTCCATTTCTGCGTGAACCACGGTTTCGACGTGGCATCGGCGAACTGCTTGAACTGCGCGGACGGGCCGCCCATGTAGGTCGGCGCGCCGAAGACGATCGCGTCCGCCGCGTCGAGCGCGGCCCAGCCCGCGTCGTCGAGCTCGCCGACGGCGATCAGGCGTGCGGTGGCGCCGGCGTCCTGCGCGCCTGCATGGACGGCGTCGGCCAGTTTCTGCGTGTGACCGTAGCCGCTGTGATAGACGATGACGATGTTCGACATGAAGCGTTCTCCGGAAGGGGACGAAACGGCGGGCACCGCGGCCAGCCGCGTCACGCGCCGCGGTCGGGCGGCGCGACGGATGCGCGGCGGGATGCCGCGACCGGTGCCGCCGAGTCTAGCAAGCCGAAATGACGGGAGAAAAGCGCGCGGGCGGCGCACAGAAATTCGCAGGCGCGGACAATCGCGACCGGCGACCGGCGACCGGCGACCGGCGACCGGCGACCGGCGACCGGCGACCGGAAACTGGAGATCGGCGACCGGCAACCGGAGACACACGGCACACGCCTCACGGCGGACACGCGAGCGCTTACTGCCCGTACGTGACCGTGAGCTGTGCGGTGCCGATCGTCAGCGTGCCGATTTCGTGCTCGAACATCGGGGCGGGGCGTCCTTGCCCGATGCGCAGGTCCGTGCCCTTCAGCGCGTAGACGGTGATCACGTAGCGGTGCGGCTTGCCGGGCGGCGGGCACGGGCCGCCGTAGCCGTCGATCCCGAAGTCGTTGCGCGCCTCGCTCGCACCGATGCGACGCAGGAAGCCCGACGCGCTCGCGTCGGCCGGCAGGCTCGTGACGCTCGCCGGGATGCCGGCGACGGCCCAGTGCCACCAGCCGTGCCCCGGTGCATCGGGATCGAAGATCGTGATCGCGTAGCCGCGCGTGCCGGGCGGCGGGTTGCGCCACCTGAGCTGCGGCGAACGGTTGTCGCCCTTGCAGTCGCCGCGGTCGAACACGTTCGCGGCGCCGACGCGCCCGCCGGGCGTCAGCTCGTCGCTCGACACGGTGAACGGGCCTTCCGCGCGCGCGGGCAGGGTGGTGAACGCAGCGCACGCGGCGGCGGCGCAGAGCAGGACGGCGATGAACGGAGACGAACGACCCGGGGACGCAGGCGAAGTGATCCGGCGATCCACACGCATATGGCGCTTCTCCCGTCACGTGGGCCGGGCCGATGCTCCCGGCATTGTTGGCGTTGTGCGTTGCCCGCGCAGCTGATGGCGACGATGGATCAAGTCTAGCATTAGGGTTCGATGAGCGATGCATGCCGTGGCCCGCGATTCGGGCCGGCCGCGATGCCGATCGACGGACGAAAAAAAACCGCTCGCGGCCAGGCGAGCGGTTTTTTCAGCCAGGGTGCCGGCTGCGTGCCGGCTCGGCGTTACTCCTTCGGGGCCGTCGCGCCGCCGTGCGCGGCCGACCACTCGGCCGGCGCATGCAGGAACTTCTCGACTTCGTCGAGCGTCTTGGTCTCGAAGTAGCCCGACGCCTTCGCGACGCGCAGCACGTCCCACCAGGTCGCCAGCGCGTGCAGGTCGACATCGATGTCCTTCAGGACCGACACGCTTTCCTTGAAGATGTTGTAGTGGAACAGCACGAAGCAGTGGTTCACCGTCGCGCCCGCGGTGCGCAGCGCGTTGACGAAGTTGATCTTGCTGCGGCTGTCGGTCGTCAGGTCTTCCACCAGCAGCACGCGCGAGCCTTCTTCCAGATGACCCTCGATCTGCGCGTTGCGGCCGAAGCCCTTCGGTTTCTTGCGCACGTACTGCATCGGCACCATCATGCGGTCCGCGAGCCATGCCGCGAACGGGATGCCGGCCGTCTCGCCGCCCGCCACCGAGTCGATCTGCTCGAAGCCGACGTCGCGCATGATCGTCGTTTCCGCCATTTCCATCAGCGCACGACGCACGCGCGGATACGAGATCAGCTTGCGGCAGTCGATGTAGACGGGGCTTGCCCAGCCGGACGTGAAGATGAACGGTTTTTCGGCGTTGAAGTGCACCGCCTGCACTTCGAGCAGGATTTTGGCGGTCGTATCCGAGATCGACTGACGATCGTAGCCTGTCATGGGCATTCCTTGGGTGATGAGCGAAGAGCGGGCGCGGGCCCGGTGGCGCAGCAAGGGGAACCTGCCCGGGGGGCCGGGGTGCGATCGACGGACCCATCGGGCCAACAATCGCATCGCTGCGCGCGTAGCCCGCTATTTTACCCGATTCAGGCCGGTTTTCGGCGGAATTCGCGCAGGTTCGGCGCGCGGCTCGCCACCGGTGAAACAAACGGGACACGACCAGCCCGATGCTGATGGCAAGGATGCCGCGCTGCACCAACAGGCGGCATTTAGGGGGTGTACACTAGGCGACCCTTAGAAATCGTTCAGTACTTTGTACTTTCCTCTTGCCACCCGCCAAGGTTCGATGGCGTGCCGACCCGGCGCGTCGCGTGCCGTCTCGCAGTCGACCACCCCCTCGATTCAAGCAGACGCGGCCCAAGGTGCTGTGTACTGAACCGTCAAAAATTTCGCATGTCTCTCGCAGGTCAATCATGGACGAACAACTGAAGCAGGCCGCTCTCGCTTATCACCTGAACCCGAAACCCGGCAAGATTTCGGTCACCCCGACCAAGCCGCTGTCGAACCAGCTCGATCTGTCGCTCGCGTATTCGCCGGGCGTCGCCGCGGCGTGCGAGGCGATCCACGCCGATCCGCTCGACGCGCAGAAGTACACGTCGCGCGGGAATCTCGTCGGCGTCATCACGAACGGCACGGCCGTGCTGGGCCTCGGCAACATCGGCCCGCTGGCCGCGAAGCCGGTGATGGAAGGCAAGGGCTGCCTGTTCAAGAAGTTCGCGGGCATCGACGTGTTCGACATCGAACTGTCCGAGTCCGACCCCGACAAGCTCGTCGAGGCGATCGCGATGCTCGAGCCGACGCTCGGCGGCATCAACCTCGAGGACATCAAGGCGCCGGAGTGCTTCTACATCGAGCAGAAGCTGCGCGAGCGCATGAAGATCCCCGTCTTCCACGACGACCAGCACGGCACCGCGATCATCGCGTCGGCCGCGATCCTGAACGGCCTGAAGGTCGTCGGCAAGAAGCTGTCCGAAGTGAAGCTCGTGTGTTCCGGCGCGGGCGCGGCAGCGATCGCGTGTCTGGACCTGCTGGTGAACCTGGGTCTCACGAAGTCGAACATCCTCGTCGCCGATTCGAAGGGCGTGATCTACGAAGGGCGCGGCAACCTCGACCCGTCGAAGCAGCGCTATGCGGCGACCACCGACGCGCGCACGCTCGCCGACGCGATCGTCGGCGCGGACGTGTTCCTCGGCTGCTCGAGCGCGGGCGTGCTGAAGCAGGACATGGTCAAGACGATGGGCGAGCGCCCGCTGATCCTGGCGCTCGCGAACCCGGAGCCGGAAATCCGCCCGGAAGACGCGAAGGCCGTGCGCCCGGACGCGATCGTCGCGACCGGCCGTTCGGACTACCCGAACCAGGTCAACAACGTGCTGTGCTTCCCGTTCATCTTCCGCGGCGCGCTCGACGTCGGCGCGACGACGATCACGGAAGAAATGAAGCTCGCGTGCGTGCGCGCGATCGCCGAGCTGGCCCAGGAAACCGACCAGAGCGAGGAAGTCGCGAAGGCGTATGAAGGCCACTCGCTCGAGTTCGGGCCGGACTACCTGATTCCGAAGCCGTTCGATCCGCGCCTGATCATCAAGATCGCGCCGGCCGTCGCGCAAGCCGCGATGGATTCGGGCGTCGCCACGCGTCCGATCCAGGACATGGACGCATACCGCGAGCAACTCGGCGCGACCGTCTACCGCACCGGCATGGTGATGCGCCCGGTGTTCGCGACCGCGAAGACGAAGCAGGCGCGCATCGTGTTCGCCGAGGGCGAGGACGAGCGTGTGCTGCGCGCCGCGCAGTTCGTGCTGCAGGAAAAGATCGCGAAGCCGATCATCGTCGGCCGTCCGTCGGTCGTCGAGATGCGCCTCGCGAAGATCGGCTCGAAGCTGAAGGCGGGCGTCGATTTCGAGATCGTGAATCCGGAAGACGATACGCGCTACCACCGCTACTGGCAGGCATACCACGAGATCGGCGCGCGCGACGGCGTCACGCCGGAAGTCGCGAAGGCCGCGCTGCGCAAGTTCAACACGCTGATCGGCGCGATGCTCGTGCACCTGGGCGACGCGGACGGCATGATCTGCGGGATGATCGACACGTACCACACGCACCTGAAGTTCATCGAGCAGGTGCTGGGCCGTGCGCAGGGCGCCGAGCACTACGCGGCAATGAACCTGCTGATGCTGCCGGGCCGCAACCTGTTCCTGTGCGACACGTACGTGAACGAAGTGCCGAGCGCGGAACAGCTCGCCGACATGACGATCCAGGCGGCCGCCGAGATCGAGCGTTTCGGCATCGCGCCGAAGGCCGCGCTGCTGTCGAACTCGAACTTCGGCAGCGCGCCGTCGGCATCGTCGCGCCGCATGGCCGAGGCCCGCAAGCTGATCAGCGAGCGTGCGCCGACCCTCGAAGTCGACGGCGAAATGCATGGTGACGCGGCGCTGTCGGAAGCGGTCCGCAAGGCCGCGTTCCCGGGCACGACGCTGTCGGGCGAAGCGAACCTGCTGATCATGCCGAACGTCGAAGCGGCGAACATCGCGTACAACCTGCTGAAGATGGTCGGCGGCGAAGGCGTGACGGTCGGCCCGTTCCTGCTCGGCGCCGCGAAGCCGGTCCACATCCTGACGCCGGCCGCGACCGTGCGCCGGATCATCAACATGACGGCAGTGGCCGCCGCGAACGCGAACACGAAGTAAGTTCGCGCCCGCGTGCGCCGCGCGTCATGCGCGGCGCAATGAAAAACGCCACGGAACCTGCGTTCCGTGGCGTTTTTTTATGCACTGCCGTGGGCGGTGCTACGCGGCGGCGGGCGTCCCGACCGCGAACACCCGCCGCGCGCCGTCACGCGACCTGCTGATGCGACTGGCCGCCCGTCGGCGAACGCCACTTCGCGAGCAGCGTGTCCCACTTCTGGCGTACCGCGCGCAGGTTGTTCTCCTTCACGTGGCCGTAGCCGCGAATGCCGTCCGGCAGCGCCGCGAGCTCGAGCGCGAGCGGGCGGTTGGCCGCGTTCAGCTTGCCCAGCACTTCGCCGATCAGCGCTTCGTACTCGCTGATCAGCGCGCGCTCGGTGCGGCGCTCCGCGGTGCGGCCGAACGGGTCGAGCCCCGTGCCGCGCAGGAACTTCGCCTTCGCGAGCAGCCGGAACGCCGACAGCATCCACGGGCCGTACGCCTTCTTCACGAGATGGCCGTGTGCGTCCGTTTTCGCGAACAGCGGCGGCGCGAGGTGGAACTTCAGTTTCCAGTCGCCTTCGAACTGCGACGACAGGCGCGCGAGGAACGCGGGATCGGACTGCAGCCGCGCGACCTCGTACTCGTCCTTGTAGGCCATCAGCTTGAACAGGTTGCGCGCGACCGCTTCGGTCAACGGCTCCTGCACGGCGTCGCCGTCCGCCAGCGCGCGTTCGGCCGCCCGCACCGTGTCGACGAAGGCCGCATAGCGCGATGCGTACGCGGCGTTCTGGTACGAGGTGAGGAACTCCACGCGCTTCGCGATCAGTGCGTCGACCGCCTTCTTCGTGTGCAGCGCGATCACCGTGGCGCCCTGCGCGTGGCGTGCATCGCCGGCCGCAGCCTGCTTCACGCTCGCGAGGTCGTGCGCGGCGCGGCGGCCCCAGTCGAACGCCGCGCGGTTCTTCTCGACCGACACCGCGTTCAGCTCGATCGCGCGTTCGAGCGACGCGAGCGTGAGCGGCAGCCAGCCCTTCTGCCACGCGTAGCCGAGCACGAACGGGTTCGTGTAGATCGCGTCGCCGAGCAGCGCAACCGCGAAGCGGTTCGCGTCGATGAAGTCGACGGCTTCACCGGCTGCCGCGCGGATGTCGTTCTCCGCGGACAGGCCAGGGAACGCCCAGTTCGGGTTCTTGATGAACTCGGCGGTCGGCGTCTGCGCGCTGTTGACGACCACGCGCGTCGCGTCGTGCCGCATCCGCGACGTGCATTCGTCGCCGGCCGTGACGATCGCGTCGCAGCCGATCACGAGGTCGGCTTCGCCCATCGCGATCCGCGTCGCGTGGATGTCGGTCGGCGCATGCGAGATCTGCACGTGGCTCATCACGGCGCCGCCCTTCTGCGCGAGGCCGGTCACGTCGAGCACGGTCACGCCCTTGTTCTCCAGGTGCGCGGCCATCCCGAGCAGCGCGCCGATCGTGACCACGCCCGTGCCGCCGACGCCCGTGACGAGCACGCCGTACGCACGGTCGATCGCCGGCAGCGTCGGCTCCGGAATCGGCGGCAGCGCGCCGCCGTCGACCGACACGGCCTTCGGCTTCTTCAGCTGGCCGCCTTCGACCGTGACGAAGCTCGGGCAGAAGCCCTTCACGCACGAGAAGTCCTTGTTGCAGCTCGACTGGTTGATCTGGCGCTTCGTGCCGAATTCCGTTTCGAGCGGCTCGACCGACAGGCAGTTCGACTTCACCGAGCAGTCGCCGCAGCCTTCGCACACCGCGTCGTTGATCACGACGCGCTTCGCCGGATCCGGATACGTGCCGCGCTTGCGGCGGCGGCGCTTCTCGGTCGCGCAGGTCTGGTCGTAGATCAGGATCGTCGTGCCTTCGATCTCGCGCAGCTCGCGCTGCACGTCGTCGAGCTGGTCGCGGTGATGAATCGTCACGCCCGGTGCGAGCAGGGCTTTCTGGCTGTCGTACTTCTCCGGCTCGTCGGTGACGATCACGATCTTCTTCGCGCCCTCGGACGCGAGCTGGTGCGTGATCTGCGGCACCGTCAGCACGCCGTCGACCGGCTGGCCGCCCGTCATCGCCACGGCATCGTTGTAGAGGATCTTGTAGGTGATGTTCGCCTTCGACGAGATCGCCGCGCGCACCGCCAGCAGGCCCGAGTGGAAATAGGTGCCGTCGCCGAGGTTCGCGAACACGTGCTTCTCGTCGGTGAACGGTGCCTGGCCGATCCACGGCACGCCTTCGCCGCCCATCTGGCTGAAGGTGCTCGTGCTGCGGTCCATCCACACCGTCATGTAATGGCAGCCGATCCCGGCGATCGCGCGCGAGCCCTCCGGCACGTT
Organism: Burkholderia sp. Bp8986; assembly: GCF_003854225.1. NCBI lineage: Bacteria > Pseudomonadati > Pseudomonadota > Betaproteobacteria > Burkholderiales > Burkholderiaceae > Burkholderia > Burkholderia sp. Bp8986. Next base: position 45,704 of record NZ_QTQM01000051.1, read on the forward strand.
GGTCGACGTGTTGTGCGGGCAGCCCGAGCAGAACCACGGCTTGCGCTCGGTCTGCACGTGCGGCTTCGCGAGCGCCATTTCCTTCGCGTTGATCACCGCGAGCCGCGCGGCGATGCGCGCGCGCACGTCGGACGGCAGCTCGAACTTCTCGAGGCGTGTCGCGATCGCCTTCGCGATGATCGCGGGCGACAGTTCGTAGTGCGCGGGCAGCAGCCAGTTGCCCATCGGCACCGACCATTCGCCGCCGGCGCCGTCCTTCTCGTCGAACTTGCCGAACACGCGCGGGCGCTGCGCATCGGGCCAGTTGTACAGCTCTTCCTTGATCGCGTATTCGAGGATCTGGCGCTTTTCCTCGACGACGAGGATTTCGTCGAGGCCGCGCGCGAACGCCTGCGCGCCCTGCGCTTCGAGCGGCCACACGCAGCCGACCTTGTACAGGCGGATGCCGATCCGCGCGCAGGTTTCGTCGTCGAGGCCGAGGTCGGTCAGCGCCTGGCGCACGTCGAGGTACGCCTTGCCGCCCGTCATGATCCCGAAGCGCGCATTCGGCGAGTCGATCTCGATCCGGTCGAGCTTGTTCGCGCGCACATAGGCGAGCGCCGCGTACCACTTGTAGTCGAGCAGCCGTGCTTCCTGCACGAGCGGCGGGTCCGGCCAGCGGATGTTCAGGCCGCCTTCCGGCAGGATGAAGTCGGTCGGCAGCACGATCTCGGTGCGATGCGGGTCGATGTCGACCGACGCCGACGATTCGACCACGTCCGTCACGCACTTCAGCGCGACCCACAGGCCCGAGTAGCGGCTCATCGCCCAGCCGTGCAGGCCGAAGTCGAGATATTCCTGCACGTTGGACGGGAACAGCACCGGCAGCCCGCAGGCCTTGAAGATGTGTTCGGACTGGTGCGCGAGCGTCGACGATTTCGCCGCGTGGTCGTCGCCGGCGAGCACGAGCACGCCGCCGTGCTTCGACGAGCCGGCCGAGTTCGCGTGCTTGAAGACGTCGCCGGTGCGGTCGACGCCCGGCCCCTTGCCGTACCACATGCCGAACACGCCGTCGTGCTTCGCGCCGGGGTACAGGTTGACCTGCTGCGAGCCCCACACGGCGGTGGCGGCGAGATCTTCGTTGAGGCCGGGCTGAAAGACGATCTGGTGGGCCGCCAGGTGCTGCTTGGCTTTCCAGAGCGACAGATCGAGGCCGCCGAGCGGCGAGCCGCGGTAGCCGGAAATGAAGCCGGCCGTATTGAGGCCGGCGGCGCGGTCGCGTTCCTGCTGCAGCATCGGCAGGCGCACGAGCGCCTGGATGCCGCTCATGTACGCGCGGCCGCGTTCGAGCGTGTATTTGTCGTCAAGCGTGACGGACTTCAGCGCGGCTTCGAGCGATGCGCGTTGGCCTGCGTCTAGCGGGGCATTCATTAACAGTCTCCTCCACCCAGTTTGGGATCACCAAAGCTTCGATTGCGTCGACGTCTTGTGAACGTGTCGGCAGTGGCCGGCATATTGGCCGGTTTTAAGTGATGGTAGCACTGGGATAAACCCGCCGACCACCGGCCGGCGTGCTGCGGCACGCCGACTAAATGGCGCGACTATGCGTTACATCATGTAAAGGCATGTAAAGCCGCGCCCATCATCGGACAAATGCCGTTAATCTTGTCGGCCTGCCGGAGGTGCCCGGTCGCGTCGGCTCGTTTCGACGCAACCGGGGAGGCGCCGGCAGTTTTACAGGAGGTGCAATGAACACACGTCATATCCAGAGTTTCCTGATCGTGTCCGCCGCGTTCTTCGCGATGACCGGCCCGGTGCACGCGCGCGGCGCGAGCGCACTGGCGGCAGCCGGCGCGCAGATGCGTCAGATCGCGCCGGCGCAGGATGCCGACGCACAGCAGGCGGCCGCGCGTGCGGTCGTGTCGAAGGCGAACGTGCGTTGATCCGTTCGCGCGGCCGCCGGGCCGCGCCGGAACGACGAAAGGGCGGGAATCGCAGGATTCCCGCCCTTTTTCCTTGTGCCGCCGATGTTCGCGCGGACGCCCGGGCCAGCCGGGCGCCGCGCGGCCTTCTGCGTCAGGCCTTGTCCTGGACCACGCCGCGGCGGATCTGGTCGAGCTCGATCGATTCGAACAGCGCCTTGAAGTTGCCTTCGCCGAAGCCCTGGTTGCCCTTGCGCTGGATGATCTCGAAGAAGATCGGGCCGATCTGATTCTCGGTGAAGATCTGCAGCAGCAGGTCGTCGCGGGCGCCGTCGATCAGGATCTTGCGCTTCTTCAGCTCGTCCAGCGATTCGCCGTGGTTCGGCACGCGGCGGTCGACCAGTTCGTAATACGTGTCGATCGTGTCGAGCAGCTTCACTTCCTTGCCGCGCAGGCCGTCCACCGCGCCATAGATGTCGTTCGTGCCGAGCGCGATGTGCTGGATGCCTTCGCCGTGATAGGCATCGAGGTATTCCTGGATCTGGCCGGCCGTGTCCGAGCCTTCCTCGTTGATCGGAATCCGGATCTTGCCGCACGGCGACGTCATCGCCTTCGACTTCACGCCCGTCACCTTGCCTTCGATGTCGAAATAGCGCACTTCGCGGAAGTTGAACAGCCGCTCGTAGAACTCGGCCCATTCCTGCATGCGGCCGCGATGCACGTTGTGCGTCAGGTGGTCGATGTAGGTGAGGCCGTGGCCGACCGGGTTCGGGTTCGCGCCGGCGATCGGTTCGAAGTCGACGTCATAGATGCTGATGTCGCCGATCGCGCCCGGTTGCGCGCCGTTCTTGCCGCGCCAGCGGTCGACGAAATAGATCAGCGAATCGCCGATGCCCTTGATCGCCGGGATGTTCAGCTCCATCGGGCCCGTCTTGTTGTCGAAGCCCCACGCGCCGAGTTCGAGCGCGTGCTGGTAAGCCTTCGCGGCGTCCTGCACGCGAAATGCGATCGCGCAGATCGACGGGCCGTGCAGGCGCGCGAAGCGCTGCGCGAACGAATCGGGCTCGGCGTTGATGATGAAGTTGATGTCGCCCTGGCGGTAGACCGTCACGTCCTTGTGACGATGGCGGGCGATCGCGGTGAAACCCATCCGCTCGAACAGTTGTCCGAGCGCTTTCGGATCCGGCGCGGTGTATTCGATGAATTCGAAGCCGTCGGTGCCGACGGGGTTGTCCCAGTTGGGGATCTGCATGTCGTGTCTCCTGTGCGGGGCGATCGGCCGGCGCGACGTGCGCGTGTGCGGCCCGGTTCGATGTCGAACGCGGCGCACGTGTCGGCGTGCGCAACGAATCGGTACGTGCGACAAAGTGTAGCGGGCGGGCGCGAGCGAAAACTTGCGAACTTAATCGTCCGTGCCTACGATGGCGCAATTTCCAGTCTGGAAATAATCAACGGAGGGCAGAAAATGGCGCAAGCCGAATTGGATGCCATCGACCGGCGGATTCTGGCGATTCTTCAGGAGAACGGCCGCCTGTCGAACCAGGAGATCGCCGAGCGCGTGAACCTGTCGCCGAGCCCGTGCCTGCGGCGGATCCGGCGGCTCGAGGAGATCGGCGTGATCACCGGCTACGTCGCGCTGCTCGATCCGCAGAAGCTCGGGCTCGACCTGCTCGCGTACGTGAGCGTGCGGCTCGAGAAGCGTGGTGGCCTGGCGCCGGTCCGTGCCGACGAGACGTCGGCGCGCGCGGGCGCGACCCACGCGGAACTGTTCCGCGCGGCCGTGCAGACCTGGCCGGAAGTGGTCGCGTGCCATGCGATGACGGGCGACATGGATTACCTGCTTCGCGTGCAGGTCGAGGACATGGCGCACTTCTCCCGCTTCGTGCAGGAGCACTTGCTGCACCATCCGTCGGTGATCGACGTGAAGACGAGCTTCTCGCTCGAGTGCTTCAAGGAGACGACGGCGTTGCCGATCCGCTCGGTGCGCTAGTGCGCGGCGGGGGAAGGCGAGAAGGAAGGGAAGGCCGGGCGCCCCGCAGGGCAGCCCGGTCGGCCGATGTTATGCCGTCAGCGCGGCAGGCATCAGCGATTCGATGAACTTCGACGTGCGGTGTGCCTGGCGCTTGAGCGCGTAGTCGAACACCGCGGCCTGTTCCTGCAGCATCTCGGCGAGGATCGTCGCGTGGTCGGCCGGCGGCAGCGACAGGTACGCGTCGGCTTCGCCGTACGCGTATTCGATCCGCATCCCGGATTTCTTCGCGATGTGCATCATCGTCGCGTTGCGCGACAGGCAATGCATGTACAGCATCGTCACGCGGGTATTGCGGCTGCGGATCGCCGCGCGCTCGAACAGCTTCGAGCCGACGCCACGTCCGCGGGCGCTTTCGAGCACCGACACGCCGAATTCGGCCGTGCGCTTGTCGCCTTCCGCGGGCAGATACGCCAGGTGGCCGACGCCGATCAGTTCGAGCCCATGGTCGAACACGCCGAACACCGTGTCGCGACCGAAGTCGATCGTACGGACATAGTTCTCGATCACGTGGTCGGGCACCATCTGGCCGAAGCGCAGCAGGCGGTCCTCTTCGTTGAGCGAGAGAAAGTGGGTGAGCATTCGCTCACGGTCTTTGGAAGCCAGTTCCCTGACGAGAACCGGCGCAGTACCGGCGTGGCCGACAGCATCGGCACGGCGGTCGAGTTGCGTGTTCATCGTGGGTTCCTCAGTCTGTAGCCGCACAAGCAGCTTGTGCAATGCAACAGCATTTTACCCGAGCGGGTTGGGGAAAACCCGTATTTGACGTTATTTGTGCCGAGGGCGAATTCTAAATCCGCTTAGTTCATTTGCTATCTATTTGATTTATAAGCGATTTAAAATTCATAACATGAAATGCGCGGCGGCCTGTCGCAGTGTACCCGCTGCGCAACGCATGCTGCTGCGCGGCAATCACGCGCCGGACGACAGCCCGTGCTCCATCAGGTCGATCACCTGCTCGGCGAAGTCGCGGTAGCCGAGGCGGCCGCCCGGCTTGAGCCATGTGAACGTCCAGTTGATCATCCCGAACACCATCATCGTGACCGACGTCTGGTTTTCCTTCGAGATCCGGTCCGGATAGGCGCGCGCGAGCTGGCGCGCGAATGCCGCGACGATGTCGCGCTGGCGGTCGAGCACGATTTCGCGCTGGGCGTCCTCGAGATACTTCACGTCGTTGAGCAGCGCGACATGGCGGCTGTGCGACGTCTCGTACTCGGCGAGGAACGCGCGCACCAGCTCGGCGAACGCGTCGCGTTCGCTGAGGCCGCGCCGCTGGCTCGCACCTTCAACCTCGGCGATGATCAGCATCAACCGCTTCGTGTAGCGGTCGAGCAGGTCGAACAGGATCGCTTCCTTGCTCTCGTAATAGTGATAGAGACGTGCCTTCGACGTGCCGCTCGCGGTCGCGAGATCGGACATCGACGTGCTTGGGTAGCTCGTCTGCGCGAATTTCTCGGCGGCGAGATCGAGGATCTGCTCGCGCTGGGATTCGTGGTCGGGCGCTCGGGTACGGGCCATGGTCGAATGCGAAAGAGTAGCGTTAGCGAGGCGCGGCGGGCGCGCGCACCTGCGTGGAAGAAAGGGCGGCCGGCGCGTCGTCCTGCAGCTCGAGCCGGCCGGCTGCCGCGAGTTCGCGGCAGCGCCACCAGGCGATCGAGTCGCTGACGAACAGCCCGCCGCGGTCGGCGCCGGCCATGATGCCGCCGACGACGCGTCGAGCGGGCAGCCAGCCGGTTTCCGCGTGCGCGACGATCAGCGTGTCGAGGTCCGCGTATTGGCCGCTCTTGATGGTGTTGCTGACCCAGTATCGCAACTCGGCATTCAGGTGCTTCGCCTCCTGCCATTCGAGTGCGAGGCGGCCGATGCGCAGCACCGAGATCGGTGCGGCCAGCGGCCGTTTGCGCGCGAGCGCCGCCGGCGAGAACATCCCGGTCGAACAGGCCTGGTCGGTGCGGGTCAGCGCCGCGCGCTGCGGCGCGTCGAGGTCCGCGGCCGACAGCCGCACCTCGTTCAGGCGCTGCGGCACGTTGCGCAGGTGATAGGCGACGCGGCGTAGCAGCAGCTTGTCGCCGACGCTCGGCGCGTGCCAGACGACCACCTGGCCCGTCTCGGTCGCGAGCTGGTCGAGGCGGGCGAATTCGCCTTCGATTTCCGCGTTCCAGTCGGGAATCGCGTCGCCGAGCACGCGCTGCCAGAAGGCGGCGCGCGTGTCGGGCGTCTCGTCGGCGCCCTTCAGCGGACCGACCGCGAGATCGTCGAGCAATCCGACGACGCGCTCGTCGCGTCCGGCTTGCGCGAGGGCCTCGCGCAGCGACGCGGCGGCGGTGCCGCCCTGAATCACGTGAATGGTACTCATCGGTCTGTCGTCAACAAAAGAAAACCGCCGGCCGGGCGGACGTGAAGACGTCCAGCCGGCCGGCGGCCCCTAGTGTAAGCGAGATGTGTGACGACGAGAAACCGGCGCGGCGCGCCGGCGCGACGCCGCTCAACGCTCGTCGAAGCTCACGACGACCTTGTCGCTGATCGGGTGGCATTGGCACGTGAGCACGAAGCCGTCCTTCACTTCGTGTTCCTCGAGCGTGTAGTTCTTCTCCATCCGGACCTCGCCTTCGATCACCTTCGCCCGGCACGTGCAGCACACGCCGCCCTTGCACGCGTACGGCAGCGCGAGGCCCGCGCGCAGGCCGACGTCGAGCAGGCTCACGCCTTCGTACGGCAGGCGCAGCTTGCGTTTCTTGCCGTCGAGCACGATTTCGAGGTCGGCAGCCGGCGTCTGGTCGGTGATCTCGACGACGGGCGCGCCCGCCTGCGGCAGCGGCGTGCCGAAGCGTTCGACGTGCACTTTCGCCTGCGGCACGCCGGCTGCCTTCAGCGCGGCTTCGGCCGCGTCCATCATCGGCGCCGGGCCGCAGATGAACGCTTCGTCGATTGCGTCGGCCGGCGTGAGCGTCGCGAGGAATTCCGCGCATTTCGCCTGGTCGAGCACACCGTTGAACAGCTCGACGTCCTGCTGGTCGTCCGACAGCACGTGGTACAGGACGAAGCGGCTCATGTAGCGGTTCTTCAGGTCCTCGAGTTCCTCCGCGAACATGATCGCGTCGACGCTGCGGTTGCCGTAGATCAGCGTGAACGTGCTGCGCGGTTCGAGTTCGAGCGTCGTCTTCACGATCGCGAGCACCGGCGTGATGCCCGACCCGCCGGAGAACGCGACGTACTGCTTGCCGTGGTCCGCGTTCAGATGCGTGAAGAAGCGGCCGTCCGGTGTCATCACGTCGATCGTGTGACCCGGCTGCAGCGTGTCGAACGCGAAATTCGAGAAACGGCCGCCGCGCACGCGCTTGATGCCGATGCGCAGTTCGCCGTCGCGGTCGTAGTCGGTCGTGCCGACGCAGATCGAGTACGACCGGCGCGTTTCCTCGCCGTCGATGTGGGTCTTCAGCGTGACGAACTGGCCCTGCGTGAAGCGGTACGCGTCGCGCAGCTCGGGCGGCACGTCGAAGGAGACGGTAACGGCGTCGGCGGTCTCGGGCCGCACGTCGCGGATACGCAGCGGGTGAAATTGCGGGGTTGACGACCCCCGCCGGGCCGCCCCAACGGGGGCGTCGGCCCCCTCGGGGGGCAGCGAATGAAGAGAGCGTGGGGGCTGTTTCATTTCAGTAAGGTTTGAAGTAGTCGAAGGGTTCGCGGCAGTCGACGCAGCGATACAGCGCCTTGCAGGCCGTGGACGCGAATTGCGCGAGGCGCTCTGTGTTGGCTGAGCCGCAGCGCGGGCACACGGGCGCCGCGACGGGGCGCGGCACGAAACGCACGACGTTTTCCCGCGGCGCGGCGCTGCCGCACTGGCCGACGGGCGGCGCGATGCCGTACGCGCGCAGCTTGTCGCGCGCTTCCTGCGTGATCCAGTCGGTCGTCCACGCGGGGGCGAGCACCGTCTCGATCCGGTGCGGCGGCAGGTCGGCGGCCTGCATTGCCGCGGCGATGTCCTCGGCGATCTGCGACATCGCCGGGCAGCCGGAGTAGGTCGGCGTGATCACGACTTCGAGCTGGCCGTCGTCCGCGCGACGGACGTCGCGCAGGATGCCGAGCTCGCGGATCGACACGACCGGAATCTCGGGATCGGGCACGGCTTCGAGCACGTCCCACGCGCGCGCGAGCAACGGATCGTTGCGGTGCGCGGCGGGCGTCGGGTCGGCTGGGGCGGCGGTCTGGACGGACATCGTCGGGCTCCGTTGGGGCGGCGGGTTACCAGGTCGCGCCAGGGTGCTGGCGCGCGAGGCTCTGCATTTCCGCGAGCAGGTAGCCCATGTGCTCCGAGTGCTCGCCCTGCTTGCCGGTGCTCACGTGCTGCACGGGCGCCGGCAGGGTGAGCGTCGCTTCCGCGAGCGCTTCGTCCACGTCCGCGCGCCATGCGGCTTCGAGCGCGGCCGGTGCCGGCCCGATGCCCGATGCGCAGACCGCGTCGTCGATCGCGTCGGCCGCGAAGCATTCGCGCGTGTACGGAATCAGGTAGTCCAGCGCGGCCTGAGCGCGGCGATGCGATTCATCGGTGCCGTCGCCGAGGCGCACCAGCCATTCGCGCGCGTGCTGCACGTGATAGCGGGTCTCCTTCACCGATTTTGCGGCGATCGCGGCCAGTTGCGCGTCCGTCGACGTTTCGAGCGCGGTCCACACGTGCAGCATCAGCGTCGCGTAAAGGAGGTTGCGCACGATCGTCACCGCGTAATCCTTGTCGGCGTGCGCGGTGCCGGCGATCGGGCCGTAGTGCGGCAGCTCGGCGAGCGTGAAGTTCGCGAACTCGCGCTCGGTGCGGAAGTACGCGTAATCGTCTTCCGTCTTCGTCGCGCCGTTCAGCTGGCGCTCGAGTTCGGCTGCGTGCGTATACAGCATGCGGGCCTGGCCGATGAGGTCGAGGCTCATGTTGGTGAGCGCGATGTCTTCCTCGAGGATCGGGCCGTGGCCGCACCACTCGGCGTTGCGCTGACCGAGGATCAGCGCGTTGTCCGCGAGGCGCAGCACGTAGGAGAGGTGTTCGGGCGTGATCGTCATGGCGCGGGCGTTACATGTGGTTGACTTCGTCGGGCAGCGTGTAGAACGTCGGGTGACGGTAGATCTTGTCGCCCGCCGGTTCGAACAGCTCGGCCTTCTCGGCCGGATCCGACGCGGTGATCGCCGACGACGGCACCACCCAGATGCTCACGCCTTCCTGGCGGCGCGTGTAGACGTCGCGCGCCATGCGCAGCGCCATCGACGCGTCGGCCGCGTGCAGGCTGCCGCAATGCTTGTGGTCGAGGCCCTGCTTGCTGCGCACGAACACTTCCCAGATCGGCCATTCCTTGTTCATCACTCTCTCCTGAATCCTGTATTCGATGGTTGCCGCTCAGGCGGCGTGCTGTTCGGCGCGGGCGCGGCGCTTCGCCTCGTGCGCGAGCGCGGCTTCGCGCACCCATGCGCCGTCGTCGTGCGCTTTCACGCGGGTCGCGAGGCGTTCCTTGTTGCACGGGCCGTCGCCGTTGACGACGCGCCAGAATTCGTCCCAGTCGATCGCGCCGTAGTCGTGGTGGCCGCGTGCCTCGTTCCATTTCAGGTCGGGGTCGGGCAGCGTCACGCCGAGCACCTTCGCCTGGTCGACCGTCGCGTCGACGAACTTCTGCCGCAGGTCGTCGTTCGTGATCCGCTTGATGCCCCATTTCGCGGACTGGTTGCTGTGGACCGAATCGGCGTCGCTCGGGCCGAACATCATCAGAACCGGCCACCACCAGCGGTTCACCGCCTGCTGGACCATCGCACGCTGCGCGTCGGTGCCCTTCATCATCGACAGCAGCGCATCGAAGCCTTGGCGCTGGTGGAACGACTCTTCCTTGCAGACCCGGATCATCGCGCGCGCGTACGGGCCATACGTGCAGCGGCACAGCGGGATCTGGTTCATGATCGCGGCGCCGTCGACGAGCCAGCCGATCACGCCGACGTCGGCCCAGGTCGGCGTCGGGTAGTTGAAGATGCTCGAGTATTTCGCCTTGCCGGCGTGCAGCGCGTCGATCAGCGAATCGCGCGAGACGCCGAGCGTTTCCGCCGCGCTATATAGATAGAGGCCGTGACCGGCTTCGTCCTGGACCTTCGCGAGCAGGATCGCCTTGCGCTTCAGGCTCGGCGCGCGCGAGATCCAGTTGCCTTCCGGCAGCATGCCGACGACTTCCGAGTGCGCGTGCTGCGAAATCTGGCGCACCAGCGCCTTGCGATAGGCGTCGGGCATCCAGTCCTGCGGTTCGATCTTGCCGTCCGCGGCCATGACCGCGTCGAACCGCGCCTGCTCGGGCGACTCGGCTGCGGCGTCGAGCGATGCGACGTTGCCGGGGATGTCGAGGGATTGCGTGTACATGGCGGAGGATCTCGTCCGGTTGAATGTGTGCGAAGTATAAACCAACCGACCGGTCGGTTAATAAATTTCTCGCGGATTTGCGGGGAGATTCGGGTAAACGTGGGGCGTCGGGGCGCGATCGCCAGGGCAGGAAGACGGTCCGGCGCGTGAGACGGGCCGCTTCTGCGGCACAATGCCCGCTTTCCGATAAGGATTTCGCCGATGTCATTTCGAAGCAGTTTCGTCGCGACCGTGCTGGGCGCGTCCGTGTTCCTGTCGCCGCTTGCCGCCTCGGCCGCACCGGCCGGGTGGGTCGCCGCGTGGGCGACCGCATTGCAGCCGATTCCCGACCTGGCTGCGCCGCCGCCGCTCTATCGCGCGCCCGACGTGGGCGGACGGACCGTCCGTCAGATCGTCTACCCGACGGTATCGGGGCATGCCGCGCGGATTCGCGTGAGCAATGCGTACGGTCGCGCGCCGCTGGTGATCGAGGGCGCCGGTCTTGCGCGCGCGGGTGACGGCGCGGCGCTTGCCGACGGGGCGAGTGCTGCCGTGCGCTTCGGCGGCAAGGCGTCGGTGACGCTCGCGCCGGGCCAGGAACTCGAAAGCGACGCGGTGGCGATCGACTTGATGGCCGGGCAGCCGTATGCGATCAGTCTGCGGATGGGCGCGAACCAGCGGATGACCGTGTGGCACCGCGTGTCGAACCAGCTCAATTTCGTATCGGCGCCGGGTGATCACGTGAACGATCCGGGCGGCGGTGCCTTCCGTGTGCGCTTTACCCAGTATGCGTGGGTGACCGAACTGGCCGTCGAGGCCGGGGTCGCGCGGGCGAGCGTCGCCGCGATCGGCGACTCGATCACCGACGGGCTCCGCTCGAGCCTGAACCGCAACCGTCGCTGGCCCGACGCGCTGGCGCGCCGGCTGTCCGCGGCAGGTTCGGATTCGCTTGGCGTCGTGAATCTCGGGATCAGCGGCAATCGTCTGCTGAGCGATTCGGCGTGCTACGGCACGTCGCTGGCGTCGCGGTTCGAGCGCGATGCGCTGTCGCGCGCGGGGGTGAAGGCGGCGATCGTGCTGATCGGTATCAACGACATCAACTTTGCGGCGATGCCGCCGCGCGCGGGGCTGGATTGCGACAACCCGCATACGCAGGTCACGGCGGCATCGTTGATCGACGGCTATCGCCGGTTGATCGAGGCTGCACACCGCCAGGGGGTGAAGATCTTCGGTGCGACGCTCACGCCCGCGGCGTTGCCGGCCGGGCGCGAGGCGATCCGGCTCGAGGTGAACCGGTGGATCCGAAGCGGCGGCGGGTTCGATGGTGTGGTCGACTTCGACGCGGTACTGCGCGATCCGGCGCGCCCGAGTGTGCTGCAGCGCCGCTACGACAGCGGCGACGGCATTCACCCGAGCGACGCCGGTTACACGGCGATGGCCGACGCGGTGCCGGTGGAGCAGCTGCAGGCCGTGGCTGGCGGCAAGTAAACTCGCCATATATATAGAACGACGGATTGCCGGCCGCTTCAAGGTCGCCGGAGGCACGTAGTTCATCGAACCCCAAGCCCCCGTGCGCGGCAGCGCACGGGGGCTTTTCAAAATATTTTCACAAAGGGGTTGCGCGGACGAGGGCAGGTGCTTAGAATCACGCCTCTTTCGCGCTAACGGAAACGCAGCGCGGGAGAAGAAGGGAAGCGGTGCTGTCGGGCTGGTCGTAGCGGCCTCGGCGGTGCAAGAAGTTGAACCCCAGCCGTCGCAACGAAGTAGTTAAAAAGTTGTTGACGAGCTGAAAAAGACGGTTCATAATCTCGCTTCTCTGCTGCTGAAAACGCAGCGCTGCTGAGAAAGCCTCCGGGTCCTCGC
>NZ_QTQM01000052.1:0-55411 GCF_003854225.1 Burkholderia sp. Bp8986
TCGCGGCCGACAGCCCGGCCGGGCCGCCGCCGACGATCACGACGTCGTATTCCATCGATTCGCGCGGGCCGTATTGCGCGAGCAAGTCCTGTGTGGTCAAAATCCTGTCTCCTCCTGCGCCCCGACCGTTACGGTCAGAACTGGTCTTCCGTCAACGCGAGCACGCTCTCGTTGCCCTTCGCGCCGACGATCGACGCTTCGAGCCCGCCTGCCTGCACGAGGACGTGTTCCGCATAGCATTGTGCGATCGCGATCTTCGCATCGAAGAACGCCGTGTCGCTCGCGCGGTTCGCGTGCGCCGCCAGCAGCGCACGCGCCATCTGCCATCCGCACAGCACGACGCCCGCCAGCTTCAGGTACGGCACGCTGCCCGCGAACACCGCGTTCGGGTCCTGCTTCACGTTCGCGACCACGTAGTCCACCACCGTCGACAGCGCGCGCGCACCCTTCTCCAGCTGCGCCTTCATCGACGCGGCCGCCGCGCCGTCGACCTTGCCGAGCGCCGCGACGGTGTCGCCGATCTCCGCGATCAGCGCCTTCGCCACCGCGCCGCCATCGCGCATCGTCTTGCGGCCGACCAGGTCGTTCGCCTGGATCGCGGTCGTGCCTTCGTAGATCGCCAGGATCCGCGCGTCGCGGTAGTACTGCGCGGCGCCGGTTTCCTCGATGAAGCCCATCCCGCCGTGCACCTGCACGCCGAGGCTCGCCACGTCGTTCACCATCTCCGTGCTCCAGCCCTTCACGACCGGCACCAGATATTCGTAGATTGCCTGATGACGCGTGCGCGTCGCCTCGTCCGAATGGCGGTGGGCAATGTCGCTGTGCGCGGCTGCGACGTACGCGAGCGCCCGCGCGCCCTCGGTCAGCGCGCGCATCGTGCCGAGCATGCGGCGCACGTCCGGGTGATGGATGATCGTCACCGACTGCTTGGCCGACCCGTCGACCGGGCGGCTCTGCACGCGCTCCTTCGCGAATTCGGCCGCCTTCCGGTAGGCACGGTCGGCCACGCCGATCCCCTGCATCCCGACGCCGAAGCGCGCCGCGTTCATCATGATGAACATGTATTCGAGGCCGCGATTCTCTTCGCCGACCAGGTAGCCGATCGCGCCGCCGTTATCGCCGTACTGCAGCACCGCGGTCGGGCTCGCCTTGATCCCGAGCTTGTGCTCGATCGACACGCAGTGCACGTCGTTGCGCGCGCCGAGCGAGCCGTCTTCGTTGACCAGGAACTTCGGCACGATGAACAGCGAAATGCCCTTCACGCCTTCCGGCGCGTTCGGCGTGCGCGCGAGCACCAGGTGGACGATGTTGTCCGCCATGTCGTGCTCGCCCCACGTGATGAAGATCTTCGTGCCGAACACCTTGTACGTGCCGTCGCCCTGCGGCTCGGCGCGCGAGCGCACCAGCGCCAGGTCCGAACCGGCCTGCGGCTCGGTCAGGTTCATCGTGCCGGTCCATTCACCCGAGATCAGCTTCGGCACGTAGCGCTGCTTCTGTTCGTCGGTGCCGGCCGTCAGCAGCGCCTCGATCGCGCCGTCGGTGAGCAGCGGGCACAGCGCGAACGACAGGTTCGCCGCGTTCAGCATCTCGATGCACGGAGTCGCGATCAGCTTCGGCAGCCCCTGGCCGTCGTATTCGGCCGGATGCTGCAGACCTTGCCAGCCGCCTTCGACGAACTGGCGGAATGCGGCGCCGAAACCCGGCGTCGCGGTCACCACGCCATCCTTCCAGCTGCTCGGGTTGCGGTCGCCCTCGACGTTCAGCGGCGCCAGCACCTCGTCGCAGAATTTCGCGGATTCGTCGAGCACGGCCTGCGCCGTGTCATAGCCGGCGTCCTCGAAACCCGGCAACTGCGCAACGGTGTCGATGCCCGCGAGTTCCTTCAGCACGAACAGCATGTCCTTGACAGGGGCGTTATAGCTCATGGTCGATGTTCCAAATCAGGCGGTGAATGAGGCGCGCGGCCCGGGCGGCTGCGGCAAAACCGGCCAGCGCCAGGCGACGTCGTGGCCCATCGTAATGCCGTGCCGGCGGTTTTCCATTGTCATATCCGGCCCACATGGTGACAAAACCGGCCACGCGATGCGCGGGGCGATGGCGGACACGGGCGTCCGGGGCGGGGCGGTTCGGGTGCCGTTTCCAGCATAAACGATGCGCAATCGGCGTGCCGGCCGGACGGGCCGGGCGGTGGCTCGAACGGCCGGCAAAGCCGAAAACCGGGAGACGATCATGAACATCGCCGAAGGACGCCGGCCTGAGCGCGTGCGACGGCAACCGCGCCGAGCACATGGCGGCCGGCGCCAAATCGGCCGCCCTTTTTCGCTGCCCGGGCCGGCACGTTTCTGCATAGACTTTCGTCTCATCAAGCCAGCGAGCACCGGAGCACAGACCAGCATGAGTGAACGCCCGAAGCACATCGCGGATTTCGTCCGGATCGCCGGCGAACTGTTCCAGTCGGACCGGCTTCCCCCCGCCGCGCGCGCATTCGCGCCGAAAGTATTCGCGCGGCTGCAGACGCCGTCGGACAACGGAACGCGGCTCGCGGAGCGCTACCCCGCCTGCGCCTGGCTCGCCCCGGCGCTCGAGTCGGTCGCGCACGTCAGCCCGACGTTCGCCACGGTTGCACGGCTGATCGGGTCGCTCGAACCCGTGGTCGGATGGTCGCGTCGCACGTCGGGCAAGGACGGCAGCCCCAACTACATCGACGGGCACGCGAACGCGATGATCTGCGGGCCCGGCGGCGCGGAGAGCCGCGACGACATTCAGCTCGGCTTCTCGCTGATGATGCCCGGCGTCAGATATCCGGATCATGGTCACGCGCCGGAGGAAGCGTACGTGCTGTTGACCGCCGGTGAATTCCGGCAGCAGAACGGCGAATGGTTCGATCCCGGTATCGGTGGCGGCATCCACAACCCGCCCGGCGCGCTGCATGCGATGCGCGCCGGCGATACGCCGTTCCTCGCGATATGGTGCCTGCTGAATTGATCCGACGATCGTCACGATGCGCTGACGGGTCCGCCTGCGGTGAGCGCCCGGTCATTGACCTACCGGTCGGTCCGGATTGCTTCAAACCGCTGTTGAACGGTACCCAGGCGTTTCGCGATCGGCCCGATCATGCCGGCATGCGTGTAAGCGAAACGATTCGACGCCTGCCCGAATCTCCAGCTTCCGTGTACGCCGACGAAATCATCCGAAGGAAGGCGAGCCGACCGGGCAACGAGCGGCGAGATCATCGACCGGAAGCCGGCCATGGGAACCGGCGAAGGACGCCGGTCATGGGAGGCCCGTGCAGCCCACAGCGCGGCGGCCGGCTCACGCGGCAGCGCCGCTGCGGCGGAGGCAGCGGTCCGACCGCATCGTCAACCTCCATTCGGTCGACGCGATATCGCCCGCGCGTGGATAAAACGCAACAGCACGGCAGAAGACGCGTTCGACGATTTTGTGTCCTCGATGGCGCCTTTGTTATCGGGCATACTCTATTCGCGCCCAGCGAACGGTCGTTCCATTTTTAATGCGAACCCTCGCGCGAGCCACTAAATACGCACATGATTCTGTTACCTTGACGCACCGGCCCGAGCGCTTCGCGATGGCCATCACCCATCTTTCACACTATGACATTACAGATTGGGGTTCCTCTGGAGACAGCCACCGGCGAACGGCGCGTTGCGACCGTTCCCGAGGTGGTCGAGAAACTGATCAAGCTGGGGTTTTCGGTGGCCGTCCAAAGCGGCGCCGGTGCCGGCGCGAACTTTGACGACGACACGTACCGCGCGGCCGGCGCGAGCATCGCCGCCACGGCGGCCGAGCTCTGGTCCGGCAGCGACATCGTGCTCAAGGTGCGCCCGCCGAGCGCCGACGAAGTCGCGCTGATGCGCGAAGGCGGCACGCTGATCGGCTTCGTGTGGCCCGCGCAGAACCCCGAGCTGATGCAGCAGCTGGCCGCGAAGCGCGCCACCGTGCTGGCGATCGACTCGCTGCCGCGCACGCTGTCGCGCGCGCAGAAGATGGACGCGCTCACGTCGATGGCCGGCATCAGCGGCTATCGCGCGGTGATCGAGGCCGCGCATGCGTTCGGCCGCTTCCTGAACGGCCAGGTCACGGCGGCCGGCAAGATCCCGCCGGCGAAGGTGTTCATCGCCGGCGCCGGGGTGGCCGGTCTGGCCGCGATCGGCACGGCCGCGAGCCTCGGTGCAATCGTGCGCGCGAACGACACGCGCGCCGAGGTCGCCGATCAGGTCAAGTCGCTGGGCGGCGAGTTCGTCAAGGTCGACTACGAAGAGGAAGGCTCGGGCGGCGGCGGCTACGCGAAGGTGATGAGCGAGGGCTTCCAGCAGGCACAGCGCGCGATGTATGCGCAGCAGGCGAAGGACGCCGACATCATCATCACGACCGCGCTGATCCCCGGCAAGCCGGCGCCGAAGCTCATCACCGCCGAGATGGTGCAGTCGATGAAGCCCGGCAGCGTGATCGTCGACATGGCCGCCGAACAGGGCGGCAACTGCGAACTCACGGTGCCCGGCGAAGCCGTGGTGCGCCATGGCGTGACCATCGTCGGCTATACCGATCTCGCGTCGCGCCTGTCGCGGCAGTCGTCGACGCTCTATGCGACCAATCTGCTGCGCGTGATCGAGGAGCTGTGCAAGGCCAAGGACGGCACGATCAACGTCGACTTCGACGACGACGCGATCCGCGGCCTCACCGTCATCAAGGAAGGCAACGTCACGTGGCCGCCGCCGCCGATCAAGCAGGCGGCCGTCGCGCCCAAGCCTGCAGCGGCCGCACCCGCGGCAGTCGCGGCGCCGGCGAAGTCGAAAGGTCATGGCCACAGCGGCGAGCCCATGTCGGCCAAGGCGCTCGCGATCGTGTTCGCGATCGGCGCGCTGGCGTTCCTGCTGGTCGGCCAGTTCGCGCCGGCGAGCTTCCTGTCGCACTTCACGGTGTTCGTGCTCGCGTGCTTCGTCGGCTACATGGTGATCTGGAACGTCACGCCGTCGCTGCACACGCCGCTGATGAGCGTGACCAACGCGATCTCGTCGATCATCGCGATCGGCGCGCTCGTGCAGGTCGCACCGCCCCTCGGTGAGCTGGCCAACGCCGGCGATCGCCCGTCCGGGCTGATCCTCGGTCTCGCGGTCGGCGCGCTCACGCTCACGGCCGTCAACATGTTCGGCGGCTTCGCGGTCACGCGCCGCATGCTGGCGATGTTCCGCAAATAAGGGGACGACAATAATGACTTCCAACCTGACTACCGTCTCCTATATCGGCGCCGCGATCCTGTTCATCCTGAGCCTCGGCGGCCTCGCGAACCCCGAAACCGCGCGCCGCGGCAACCTGCTCGGCATGATCGGCATGCTGATCGCCGTGCTGGCCACCGTGGCCGGGCCGCGCGTGTCGGCCGCGGGCATTCCGTACGTGATCGCCGCACTCGTCGTCGGCGGCGCGGTCGGCCTGTACGCGGCGAAGAAGGTGCAGATGACGCAGATGCCGGAACTGGTCGCGCTGATGCACAGCCTGGTCGGTCTCGCGGCCTGCCTCGTCGGCTTCGCGAGCTACATCGACACGTCGCTGCAGTTCACCGGCGCCGAGAAGGCGATCCACGAAGTGGAAATTTATGTCGGCATCCTGATCGGTGCCGTCACCTTCGCGGGCTCGATCATCGCGTTCGGCAAGCTGTCGGGCAAGATCGGCGGCAAGCCGCTGCTGCTGCCGGCACGGCACTGGCTGAACCTGGCCGCGCTGCTGATCGTGATCTACTACGGCCGCGCGTTCCTGCATGCGGAAAGCATCCAGGACGGCATGCTGCCGCTCGTCGTGATGACCGTGATCTCGCTGCTGTTCGGCGTGCACATGGTGATGGCGATCGGCGGCGCGGACATGCCGGTCGTGGTGTCGATGCTCAACAGCTACTCGGGGTGGGCGGCAGCCGCCACCGGCTTCATGCTCGGCAACGACCTGCTGATCGTGATCGGCGCGCTGGTGGGCTCGTCGGGTGCGATCCTGTCGTACATCATGTGCCGCGCGATGAACCGCAACTTCATCAGCGTGATCGCGGGCGGCTTCGGCAGCGGCGCGGGCGCACCGGCGGCAGCCGGCGGCGGCGCCGCGCTGCCGGCCGGCGAAGCGGTCGCGGTGAGCGCGGCGGAGACGGCCGAACTGCTGCGCGAAGCGAAGCGCGTGATCATCGTGCCCGGCTACGGGATGGCCGTGGCGCAAGCCCAGCACACGGTGTTCGAGCTGACGAAGCTGCTGCGCGAGAAGGGCGTCGACGTGCGTTTCGCGATCCACCCGGTCGCGGGCCGCATGCCGGGGCACATGAACGTGCTGCTGGCCGAAGCGAAGGTGCCGTACGACATCGTGCTGGAGATGGACGAGATCAACGGCGACTTCCCCGAAGCCGACGTGTCGATGGTGATCGGCGCGAACGACATCGTGAACCCGGCCGCGCAGGACGACCCGTCGAGCCCGATCGCCGGCATGCCGGTGCTGGAAGTGTGGAA
This sequence comes from Burkholderia sp. Bp8986, assembly GCF_003854225.1. Classification (NCBI taxonomy): domain Bacteria; kingdom Pseudomonadati; phylum Pseudomonadota; class Betaproteobacteria; order Burkholderiales; family Burkholderiaceae; genus Burkholderia; species Burkholderia sp. Bp8986. Next base: position 6,498 of record NZ_QTQM01000052.1, read on the forward strand.
GGCGAAGACGTCGATCGTGATGAAGCGCAGCATGGCGTCCGGCTATGCGGGCGTCGACAATCCGCTGTTCTACAAGGACAACAACCGCATGTTGTTCGGCGATGCGAAGTCGATGCTCAATGAAATCTTCGGCGCACTGAAAGCCTGAGTACGGCCACGCGCGCGGAGCGGCAGCAAGCCGCTCCGGCGCCGCGTGGCTTCGATACGCCGTCGCGGACGCCGAACCGGACGACGCGCAGCCTCCCCCGCCTGCCCTTTTCCCGTTGCGCCGGTTCAGTCAGCGCTTGTGGACGACGGAGTCGAGCACGAAACTGGTCGTCATGTTTTGCACGCCGTCCAGCGCGCTGATCGTTGCCCAGATGTCGCTGATGCGCTCGTGCGTGGCGGCCTCGATCTGCACCAGCAAATCGACCTCGCCGCTGAGGACCGCGCAATCGCGCACCTCGGCGATCCGCTCCAGTGCGGCGAGCACGTCCGCGCCGCGCATCCGGTCCCGGCGATACACGAGCATCACGGCGCGCACCGGCACGACATCGTCGGGCAACGCGAGCCGCACCGTATAGCCCGCAATGATGTTCAGCGCTTCGAGCCGGTCGATCCGGTTGCGGACCGCCTGCCTGGACAGACCGATCCGGTCGGCCAATACCGCGAGCGGTATCCGCGCATCGGCACACAATGCGTCGATGATCTTCTGGTCCAGGCCGTCGATCTTCATTGGCCGAACCCGGTGTGCGCGGCGCCGCGCGCATCGACCGCGTCGCGCAATGCCGCGATGTGGCCGGGGCCGATTCCGCAACACCCGCCGACGATCCGCGCGCCCAGGCCAAGCCACTGCTCCGCCCATCTTGCATAGCCGGGCGGATCGACGTCGCCGCGCAGGCCGTCGAGTTCCTCGTTCGCGCGCGCATCGGCGCGCTGAGGCGGAAACGCGTTCGCATAGGCGCCGATCGCGAGCGACGTTCCGGTGTTCGCGAGCGTGCGCTGCACCGTCTCGATCGCCGCACCCATCACCTCCGGCTGGCTGCAGTTGAACAGCAGCGCGGTCGCGCGCGCGGACACGGCGGCATCGATCGCTTCGTCGAGCGTCTGTCCCGATCGCAGTACCGGCGTGGTGCCTGCGTCGACGTCGTCACGCAGCGTGAACGAGACCCAGAGCGGCTTCGGATTCGCACCGAGCGCACGCCGGACCGCGCCGATCTCGTCGGTCAGGCTCTGCGTCTCGGCCAGCCACAGGTCGACGTAGGGATCGAGCCCGTCGACGAGCGTCGCCAGGATCGCATCCGCGCGCGCCGCGTCGAACAGGTCGGGTCGGTAGGAACCGCCGGTCGGCGGAAGCGATCCCGCGACGCGCACGGGCCGCGCTGCGCGGTCCGCCGCTTGCCGCGCGAGTTGTCCGGCAAGTGCCGCGAGCGCGACACCGTCGCGACGGAACCGCGCTTCGCCGATATGGAACGGCACGACCGCATAGCTGTTCGCGGTGATCACGTCGGCACCCGCCGCGATGAATGCGTCGTGCGCAAGGCTGACGTAATGCGGCGCTTCCATCAGCGCGAGTGCCGACCATTCCGGCTGCCTGAACGGCGCCCCCATCCGCGCCAGTTCGCGCCCCATGCCGCCGTCAAGTACCGTGATGTCTTGCATAGTCCGTGCTCCGTCGTTGCAATCCGCGCAGCTCGTGCCCGCATCGATTCAAAGGCCGGTGCGACGCGCGTGGGGCGTCGACCGAGCGTGCGCGCGGGTCCGTGTCAGATCTGCGCCAATGCTTGCGCGATATCGCTTTTCAGGTCGTCGATGTGCTCGATGCCGACCGAATAGCGGATGAAATTGAGCGGGATGTCGGCAGCGCGCATCTGCTCCGCCGACATCGTGCCCGCCCACATCGATGCCGTATGGATCGCGAGCGAATCGACGCCGCCGAGATTGCCTGCATTCAGCGGCAGGCGCAGCGCCTCGACGAAGCGCTGCGCTTCGCCGTAGCTTCCCCTCACGCCGAACGCGACCACGCCGCCGAAACCGCGCATCTGCCGGCACGCGAGCCCATGCTGCGGATGGCTGCGCAGGCCCGGATAGAACACGCGCTCGATCTTCGCGTGCGCTTCGAGGAATTCGGCGAGCGCCTGGGCGTTCGCATTGATCCGCTCGACGCGCATCGGCAGCGTGCGCAGCCCGCGCAGCAAGAGCCACGCGTCCATCGGCGACAGCACCGACCCGAGCGTGATGTGCGTATGCCAGATCTGCTCGGCGAGCACGCGGCTCGTGCAGATCACGCCGCCCGTCAGGTCGTGATGGCCGCCCAGATACTTGGTCGCGCTGTGCACGACGATGTCGACACCGAGCCGGTGCGGCTGCTGGTTGATCGGCGACGCGAACGTGTTGTCCGCGAGCGTGAGGATGCCGCGAGCTCTGGCGATCTCGGTCACCGCGGCGATGTCGGTCACGAGCAGCAGCGGATTGACCGGCGACTCGAGCACGATCAGCCGTGTGTTCGGCCGGATCGCGCGATCGAACGCGGCCACGTCGGTCTGGTCGACGAACGTCACCTCGACGCCGAACCGGCGCAGCATGTCGTCGAGCAGCTTCGTGGTGCTCATGTAATGACGCGTCTGGCCGACGACGTGATCGCCGGCCTTCACGACACTGAGGATCGCGGTCGCGATCGCGCCCATGCCGGATGCCGTGACGAGCGCGGTCTCGGTGCCCTCGAGCTCCGCCATGACCGCCTTCACACGCTCGTGAACCGGATTGCCGTAGCGCGTGTAGTTGCGCGGATGCTGCGGCACGCTCGACATCTCCGCGAATTCCTCGCTGCCGGCTGCCCTGAACACCGCCGAATAGTGGATCGCCGGCGCGACCGACTTCTCGTCGGTCACGTCGCGGTCCGCAGCGAGCGCCAGCGTTTCAAGCTTGTATCCCATGTCGTCCTCGGATCGTTCGTTGTGTCGCGTTCATGCGGCGCCCGTCAGGCACGCACGCCGCCCAGATGGCGATTCAGCAGACCTTCGACGCGCTTGAGCACGGTCGAAAGCACCGCCGTGATACCGACGTAGACGATGCCGGCCAGCATCAGCGCGTCGGTCGTATAGGTTTCGATGGAGATGCGTCGCGCGACACCGGTGAGGTCGAGCACGGTGATCGTGCTGGCAAGCGCGGTCGACTTCAGCTGCAGCACGATCTCGTTGCCGAGCGTCGGCGCGACGATGCCGATCGCGCGCGGCACGATCACGAACCAGGTGAGCATGAAGCGGCTCATCCCGAACGCGAGCGCGGCCTCCTTCTCGCCGGCGGGAACGCCTGCGATCCCGCCGCGGATGTCTTCGGCCATGTAGGCCGAGAGATTGAGCGTCAGCGCGCACAACGCACACGAGAACGATCCGCCGACCAGCAGCCACAGAGGCGATGCACGCACGATCGAGAACTGCGCGAGCCCGTAATACAGCACGAAAATCTGCACCAGCAGCGGCGTGCCGCGAAACACCGACATGAACAGCCGGCTCGGTGTCGACAGCCAGCGGCACGCCGACGTACGCGCGACCGCCAGCGGCACCGCGAGCGCGAACGCAAGGGTGCATGACAGCACCAGCAGCTCGAGCGTGATCCAGATGCCGCGCGCGACGTCCGGGCCGGACTGCCCGATGAGGGAAACAAAGTCGTTCATCAGATGGCCCTCCTCAGGTGCGTGTTGCGTAACCGCGGCCCGCGCTGCGCTCGAGCCACGCGAACACGGGGTTTGACGCGGCGAGAAAGCCGAAATAGACGATTCCGACCGCCACGTAGAAGACGAATGGCTGCTTGGTGAACTGCGCGGCGATGTTGGCCTTGCGCAACATGTCCTCGAGCCCGACGATCGACACCAGCGACGTGTCCTTCAGCAGGTTCTGCCACATGTTGTTCAGGCTCGGCAGGCAGATGCGCCACGCCTGCGGCAGCCGCACGTACCACAGCGTCTGCAGGCGTGTCATCCCGTACGCGCGCGCGGCCTCGATCTGTCCGGCCGGCACCGCGCTGAACGCGCCGCGGAACATCTCCGACGAGTACGCGCCGAACACCACGGCGAGCGCGATCACGCCGGCTGAGAACGGGCTGATGACAACGGCGCCATCGAATTGCGCGTTGAGAAAATGCGACAGCCCGAAGTAGCAGATCAACAGGATCAGGAACTCGGGAATGCCGCGCAGGAAATTGGTCAGCGCATAGGTCGCATGCCTGAGCCACCCGAGGCTCGACAGTTTTGCCGACGCACCGGCGATGCCGAGCAGCATGCCGACGCACAGCGCGGCGACCGCCAGCTCCAGCGTGACGAGCGCACCAGCCGCGATCTGCGCGCCGTAGTTCACCAGGATATCCATCGTAATGTCGCTCCGTGTATGGCCGGGACCGCGGGCCGCCGTCCGGCGCCCGCGCGGTCCCGCTGCGCGGTTATTGCGGCGCGATGCTGAACGGGAAATAGCGCTTGTTGGCCGCGGCGAACGTGCCGTCCGCCTGCACCTGCGCGATGCCCTTGTCGAACAGCGCCTTCAGCGGCGCGTCGCCCTTGCGCACCGCGATCGCCGTACCGTCGCCGAAGATCTCCGCATCGGCGATCGGCTTGCCGACGAAGTCGAAGCCTGCCTTCCTGCCGGCCTTCGTCAGCCAGTCGTACGCGACCGTGTTGTCGGCGAATACCGCATCGACGCGCCCGGCCTCGAGATCGAGCCAGGCCTCGTCGAGCGTCTGATAGACCTTCACGTCGATCCCCGACTTGCTCGCCGGCAGGCGGCGGCGCAGATAGGATTCGTGCGTCGAGGCCGTCTGAACGCCGATCGTCTTGCCGCGCAGCGTGGCGGCGTTGTCCGTGATGCCGGAGCCCTGCTTCGCGACGAGCTGCACGGGCGCCGTCGTGACGATGCGCGTGAAGTCCACCGACTGTTCGCGCTCCGGCGTCTTCGACATTTGCGCGAGCACCGCATCGATCTGCTTCGCCTTGAGTGCCGGAATCAGCGCGTCGAAATCCATCGTCACCCACTGGCACTTGACCTTCATCGTGTCGCACATCTTCTTGCCGATGTCGATCTCCATGCCCTGCAGCTTGCCGGAGGCATCCTTGTATTCGAACGGCGCGTAATCGGCGAGCGTGCCGACCCGCACGACCTGCTCGGCCTGCGCGACCGATCCGAGCAATGCCGCGCCCACGCACAGCGACTGAAGCAGCTTTTTCATGGTTTCCTCTCCGGTTGGCATTGAATCCGCATCAAATGATGCTGGACAGAAACTTCTGGAACCGCGGCGATTTCTGGCTCGCGAACACCTCGTCAGGACTGCCGTCTTCCTCGATTCGTCCCTGGTGGACGAACACGACGCGGTTCGCGACCTCGCGCGCGAACCCCATCTCGTGCGTGACGACGAGCATCGTGCGTCCCTCGTCGGCCAGCGAGCGCATCACTTTCAACACTTCGCCGACGAGTTCCGGATCGAGCGCCGACGTCGGCTCGTCGAACAGCATCACGTCGGGGTCGGTCGCGAGCGCACGCGCAATCGCGACGCGCTGCTGCTGGCCGCCCGACAGCTGGTTCGGATAGTGTTCGCACTTGCCGGCGAGCCCGACCCGTTCGAGCATCGCGATCGCCTTGTCGCGGGCGTCGCGCTTCGGCACGCCGAGCACGCGCACCGGCACGAACATCACGTTCTGCAGCACGGTCATGTGCGCCCACAGATTGAACTGCTGGAACACCATTGCGAGCCTGCGGCGCACGCGCATCACCTGCCGCGCGTCGGCCGCGACGAGCGCGCCGTCGCGGCCCGCCTGTTTCAGCGCGAGCGTTTCGCCATTCACGCAGATCCGGCCGCGGTCGGGCATTTCCAGCAGGTTGATGCACCTGAGGAACGTACTCTTGCCCGACCCGCTGCTGCCGAGGATCGACACGACCTCGTGATTCTTCGCGATCAACGAGATGCCCTTGAGCACCTCGACACCGCCGAACGACTTGTGAATATCCTCGACCACCAGCGCGTCCGCCGCCGGTTTGCATGCAGGAATTGCTGCTGGCATCCTCGACTCCTTCCTCGATACGTTGCTCACACCGCTGCGGTTCGCGCCGCGCCGGCCAGTCAGGCGCCGGCGCTTGCGCATCAGCCCGACAGCCGCCGGTTGCGCCTGAAGCAGACCACCTTCGGCTGCGTCATGTCCGTCATCGCGAACCGAACGCCTTCGCGGCCCAGCGACCCATGCTTGAATCCGCCGAACGGCATGCCGTCGAAGCGGTAATCGGACGAATCGTTGATCATCACGCCGCCCGCCTGCAGGCGCTCGGCCGCGCCGAGCGCCACTTCCAGGCGGTTGGTGAACACGCCTGCATGCAGGCAGCTCTCCGACGCGTTGGCCGCGTCGAGCGCCTGCTGCAGGTCGGTGAATTTCTCGATCGTTACGACCGGCGCGAATACCTCGTCGGTCCAGACACGCGCGTCGTGCGGCACATCCGCGAGCACCGTCGGTTCATACAGCGCCCCGCGTCGCCGATGGCCGGTCAGCACCGTCGCACCGCGCGACACGGCTTCGTCGACCCACTGCTCGATGCGGATCGCCTGCTCCTCGCCGATCATCGGCCCCATGTCGGTCGCATCGTCCAGCGGATCGCCAACGACCATCCTGCCCGTCAGTTCGACGAAATACCGCACGAACGGCTCGTACGCGGCCTCGGCGACGAAGATCCGCTGCGTGCCGATGCAGTTCTGTCCCGCCGCCCAGAACGCGCCCGACACGCACGATTCGGCGGCATCCTTCAGGTCGCAGTCGGCCATGACGATCACCGGCGCATTGCCGCCCAGGTCCATCGCGATCTTCTTGAGTCCCGCATCGCGCGTGATGGCCTCGCCGGTCTGCGGGCCACCGGTAAAGGTCACCATCCGGATCCGCCGGTCGCGCACCAGCGCGGACGCGAGATCCGCGCCGCCGTGCACGATCTGCAGCGCGGCGCGCGGCGCACCGGCTTCCCACAGGACCTCGACGAGCGCCTGTGCGGACAGCGGCGCGAGCAACGAGGGCTTCAGGATGACCGCATTGCCGGTCGCGAGCGCCGGCCCGAGCTTGTGTGCGACGAGGTTCAGCGGGTCGTTGAAGGGCGTGATCGCGAGAATCACGCCCAGCGGCTCCAGCGTGTAGTAGCCGCTGCGATCCTCCGAGCCGGGATACCCGTCGAACGGGATCGTCTCGCCGTTGAGTCGTTTCGCTTCCTCGCCCGACAGGCGCAGCGTGTTCACGCAGCGCGCGACTTCCTTGCGGGCCTGCCGCAGCGGCTTGCCCGCCTCCAGCGCGATCGTGCGTGCGAACGTCTCCGCTTGTGCCTCCACGCTCGAGGCCGCGCGAAACAGGAGGTCGGCCCGCTGGCTGCGCGACATGGTTGCGGCCGCGCACGCGCCGTCGAGCGCGCGCTCGACGAGGAGCGGCGCCGCATCGGCTCGCGACAGACGAACCTGGCCGACGATCGAGCCGTCATACGGCGATCGCACATCGGCCACGCCGGCTCCCGTGCAGTCGCTCATCACCGCATCGCGCGCGCTCATGCGGCCACCTCGTGCGAGGCCGCGCCAATCCGGTCCGCCAGTTCGATCAGGTCGGAGAGGATCGCGAACGCCGTTTCCTCGCGCCCGGCACCCGGCCCGCTGATCGTCACGCCACCGAGCACGTCGGTGTCGAACGTGATCGCGTTCGTCACGCCGCTCGCGGCCAGCAGCGGATGGCCGGCCGGCAGCTTGCGCGGCTCGACGCTCGCGCTAACGGTGCCGTCCGGATGGCGGGTGGCGGATCCGATCAACCGCCAGGACATGCGCTCCGCCACCGCCGCGCGCACGTCGTGCTCGGTCAATTCCACGATGCCGCGGCATCTCACGTCGGCGCGCTCGAGGCCGGCATTCCACAGTGCGTTCGCCAGAATGACGACCTTCAGCTGTACGTCCGAGCCGTTGACGTCGGCCGCCGGGTTCGCCTCCGCATAGCCGCGCTGCTGCGCATCCCGGATCGCCGCATCGAAGCTCGCGCCGGCCTCGACCTCGCCGAGCACGTAGTTCGACGTGCCGTTCAGGATGCCGGCGAAGCCGCGGATGTCGCAGCCGCGCAGCGAGGTCGCGAGCTGCCGCAGCACCGGCGTGCCGCTCATTACCGTGCCCTCGTACATCACGCGCGCCCCCGATTGCGCGGCGATCCGCGCCAGTGCCGGCTGCGCGAGCGCGATCGGCCCCTTGTTGGTCGTGATCACGTGCTTGCCGCATTCGAGCGCGGTACGGCAATGCGACAGCGCGGGCTCACCGGTGTTCGGATCGGTGAAGGTCGCCTCGATGACGACGTCCACGTGCTCCGACGCGATGGCCTTCAGCACCGCACCGAGGCCGACGTCCGGCGACACCAGCGTGCCGGGATCGCGACGCAGCGCTTCGGCATCGACGCCCCGCCGGGCGGTTTCGTCGAGGACGTCCAGCGCGATACCGCGAGGATTCGTCGCGATCCCGAGCCGCAGGTCGGCGACCATCGTCACCGATACGTCGAGTCCCGCCGCACCCAGCATCGCGCGCTTCTTCTTGAGCAGTTCGACCAGTCCCTGATTGACTCCGCCGAAACCGACCAGTGCCAGTTTGAGTTCCATCTCGATCATCTCCTGTTCATTGACCACACGACACAGGTTAGTTATGCGAATCGATTTTCAAATTATGCGTTTCGCCCGATTCAAGCCGTCACCCGTTGCGATTCGTCATGCGGGACGGACGGATCGCCCGTCCCGCGCGAAACCAGTCCGTCAGGCGGCCGGCGGTTCGTCGTCGCCGTCCTTGTCGACCGGCACGAACAGCCCGACCTTGACCGCACTCAGCACGACATTCGTGTTGATCCGGCGGATCATCGGATTGCTCTGCATGATCCGCGCGGACAGCCGGTCGTACGCCTCGACGTCGCGTGCGGTGATGATCGCGATCAGGTCGGCGGAGCCGGTCACGTAGTAGATCTGCTGGATCTCGTCGTGCGCCTTCGACCACTCGCGGAACCTGGCGACCGTCTCGTAGTTTTCGCGTTCGATCTCGATTGCCGCGATGAACGTCATCGGCCGGCCGACCGCCGCGCGATCGACCACCGCGATTTCCGCCGAAATGATCTTTTCGGTGCGCATGCGCTTCAGCCGCTTTTGCACGGCCGACGTGGACAGGCCGATCCGTTCGGCAATGGCATCCGCGGTCGCGCTGCAATCACGCTGGACGATATTCAGGATCTTGCGGTCGAAGGAGTCGAGTGCGTCGGTCATCGCGTGGTTTGCCGGAGAACGGGGGCTTGCGTCAAAGATAGAAAGGGCGGGCCGACCTGAGCCCGACCAGATGCCGGACACGGTCGAACGCGGTGACGAGCGTTTCGCGCCACTGCGCCGCCGGCCCGCAGATACATACGGGCGCGAAATGGATCGTATCCACACCCGCGGGAATTCGGAACGGACGTTCGATGCCATCGTCCGATTCGGTCACGAGCGCGGTGCCGTCGACTTCGGTCAGGCTCATCAGCAGATGGGCGGGTGCAGTCGCACCCAGCAGGTCGCGCAGAGGCGACTCGTTCGCGGACAACTGTTCGAGCAGCGGCAACTCGTACGCGCCGGGCCACCAGGTGTCGTGCTCGTCGAGCCACGGGCCGACGCCCGGCATGCCGACCATCTCGAGGATCCGGTTCGCACCGAGATGCGCGTAGGCGCGACACCGGCCGGCTCCGTCGGTCGACGAGCGCGCCAGCCAGCCGCCGGCGCTCGGGACAGGGTCCGTCAACGCGACGTTCGCGGGCTTCAGTCGGCCGAGCGTTTCAGCCGTGCCTGCGACGGATCGGTGCCCTTCGCAGGACCTCGGTGCATGATCCGGCACGATCCTGCACACCCATTTGGGACCACCCTGCAAGGCGGCGGGGACGTCGCCGGCCCGGACTTGAGCGGCTCGCCTGCGGGCGTGTTCGACGATGACGATTGGCGTGTCCGGCATACGACTCTCTTGTGCTTGCTGGGCCGCGTCGCAGCGATGCTGGCGCGCTTCATGGATCGGCCGACGGTGTTGGGGCTGGAGAAATCATATCGCCTCGATGCGACTGAAAAAATCTCAACCGCGCCGAACCTCGACGTAAAACGTCGAAAAACACGCCTTGCCGGACGTTTCGCATCCAATCGAGCGCCAGCCGGTCCGCCGGCCATCACGACCGCCGAACCCGCAAGTCAATGCGATGCACCGAACAGCTGAATCACGACGCCGCGCAGCCAGCGGTTGCCGGCCTCATGGTGATATCGCGCATGCCAATGCTGCCGTACCGCGAACCCGTCGACCGGGATCGGACACGCATGAACCGCCAGATCGCTCGCCTGCGCCAGGGTCTGGCCGATATGACGCGGTAGCGTCGTGATCAGGTCGGTCGTCTGGACGATCGCCCCCAAGCCCAGGAAACCCGGCAACTCCAGCACGACGTCCCGCTCGATGCGCGCCTGCCGCAGCGCCTGTTCGAGGAGTTGCGCCCCGGTTCCCGCGGTAATGGCGACATGTCCTTCGGAACGATACTGCCTTGCCCCGAGGCGGCCGCGAATCCGCGGATGATGCCGGTTGGCCAGGCATACCCAGTCCTGGTCGTACAGCTTCTGCTGATAAATGCCGCCACCCAGCCACGGCACATAGCCGATCGCGAGATCGGCTTCGCCGGATTCGAGCGCGCGTTCCGTATTGCCGTCGATCCGCGCGGCTTCCAGCCGGACGCCGGGCGCCTGCGCCCGGACATGGGCCAGCAGCCTCGGAAGCAGCGTGATGTGGCTCGCGTCGGTCATGCAGATGCGAAAGCGTCGCTGGGCCGTCGCCGGATCGAACGCGATCTCCCATGCGGTGAAGCGCCGCAGGGATTCGAGAATTTCCCGGCATGGCCCGATCAGCGCGTCGGCTTGCGGCGTGGGCGCCATGCCGCCGGGTGTCCGGATGAAGAGCGGATCGTGCAGGTGTTCCCGCAAGTGCCCGAGCCAGATGCTGACCGTCGGCTGGCTCTGGCCCAGTTGCTCGGCGACGCGCGTGACGCTGCGCACGTCGTACAGGAGATCGAAAAGCTGAAGCAGCTTCAGGTCGGGCAGGTCGGCAGGCATCGTGGCGTTATTGTCCAGGGCAATGACGACATTGTATCCATTGCATTGTCGGCATGAGCGGCGACTCCTATCGTGATGCCATACGTCAGCTTTGCATGGGACCAGAGTAAGGCGCCAAAGCGCGAACTCTGGTCGACAAAGGAGAAGCCATTGAAAATAGCAATTCTGGGCGCCGGCGCACTCGGCTGCGCGATCGGCGCCACCCTCACCCAAGGCGGCCACGAGACCTGGCTGATCGACCGCTCGCCGGCACACGTCGATGCGATGCGCCGTGACGGCCTGCGCGTCGACGACGCGGGCGGCACCCGCCACGTACGCGTCCACGCGACGACCCAGGCTGCCGATGTCGGCGTGGCCGACCTGGTGGTGGTGCTGGTCAAGTCGTTCCACACCGACGCGGCCATCCGCGGCGCCCAATCGCTGGTGGGGCCGGATACCACCGTGCTGTCGCTGCAGAACGGCCTCGGACACGAAGACATCCTGATCGACGTCGTCGGCCGCGAGCGCGTCCTCGCGGGCAAGACCTACGTCGGTGGCGTGCTGCGCGGCGCGGGCCACATCGAATCCGGCGTGATCGGCAAATACACCTATATCGGCGAGCTCGACGGCCGCATCACGCCGCGCGTTCAGGCGATCGCCGCCGCGTTCGATGCCGCCGGCCTCGCCACGACGATCAGCGACAACATCGTCGGCACGATGTGGGACAAGCTGCTGGTGAACGTCGCGACGGGTGCGCTGACCGGCCTGACCGGCCTCACCTACGGGCAGCTTTACGACGAACCGCTGCTGAAGGCGACGTCGCTCGCGGCCGTCGCCGAGGCGATCGCGGCGGCGCAGGCGGCCGGCGTCAAGCTGTCGATGACCGATCCCGAGCAGGCCTGGACGCTCGCCGCCGAGGGGCTGCCCGCGTCCTTCAAGACGTCGATGCTGCAAAGCCTGGAGAAGGGCTCGATCACCGAAATCGATTTCATCAACGGTTCGGTGGTGCGCTGGGGGCAGCGCTACGGCGTGCCGACCCCCGTCAATGCAACGCTCGTCGCCTGCATCAAGGGGCTGGAACGCGCGATGGCCGACCGCCAACGGCAGGAGGCCGCCGCATGAATGCCACGAAAGCCTATCTCGAACACGTCGCGATCTGGGTCAAGGACATCCGCTGGCACATCCGCTTCTTCGAGGACGTGCTCGGCATGACCCTGCGCGAAGTGGACGGCACGCTCGACGCGCCGCGGCAGTACTGGACGCTCGGCGGCCTGCAGTTCATCCACGCGCCGGAACACGATGGCCCGGAAGGCCGGCTCGCGCATCTCGGCGTGATGTGCGAAGACCTGGAGGCCGCGCTGGCCGCGGCGCAACGCTTCGGCGTGACGGAGATGCCGCAAGGGCGCAACTGGCTTCGCCTGCCCGACGGGCTCGCCGTCGAGCTGATCCAGGCCAGGCCGGCTTCCTGCGTTGCGCAGGCGCTGGCGATCAACCCGCGCGCGGAGGCATGACCATGACGATCGTCGAAAAATACTGGGACGACGCCCGCGAGGGCGACACGTGCACGAGCCCGAGCTACACCGTGACCAAGGAGCGCATTCTCGCGTACGCCGACCTCACCGGCGACCATACGCCCGTCCACGTGGACGAGGAATACGCGAACGCGAGCCATTTCGGCTGCCTCGTCGCGCACGGGCTGTTCGGCCTGTCCATCGCCGACGGCCTGAAGACGCAGAGCGACTATCGCTTTCTGCCGGGCATGTCGCTCGGCTGGAGCTGGGATTTCCTGCTGCCGATCAAGGTCGGCGACGTGCTGCACGTGACGTTCCGCGTCGGCTCGATGCGGGCGAGCAAGAGTCGCCCGGACTGGGGCATCGTCGTGCTGCCGTCGGAGCTGATCAATCAGGACGGTCAGGTCGTTCAACGCGGCGAGCATCGCCTGATGGTGCCGCGCCGCCCGGAGGCACTGTGATGCAGGCTCGCCCACTCGAAGGCATTCGCGTCGTCGACTACAGCCACTTCCTTGCCGGGCCGTACGTCGGGCGCTGTCTCGCGGCGCTCGGCGCCGAAGTCATCAAGGTCGAGCGCCCCGGCTCGGGCGACGCGGGACGCCAGCACGCGACCGTGCTCGACGGCCAGCAAAGCGGCTACTTCCTGCAGCTCAACATGGGCAAGCGCGGCGTGAGCGTCAACATGAAGGATGCGCGCGGCAAGGCGTTCATGCAGCGGCTGTGCGACTCGGCCGACGTGTTCATCGAGAACTATCGGCCGGGCGCGCTGGACAAGCTCGGGCTCGGCTATGCCGAACTGTCCGCGCGCAATCCGGGCCTCGTCTACTGTTCGATTTCGGCGTACGGGCACACCGGTCCGGACGCGCATCGCGCGGGCTTCGGGCTGATCGCGGAAGCCAAGAGCGGCATCATGCAGATGGTCGGCACGCCCGGCGAGCGGCCGCCGCTGCTGCGCATCTCGCTCGGCGACATGTATACCGGCATTCATGCGGTCGCGGCCATCAACGCCGCGCTGCTCGGGCGCGTGAAGAGCGGCCGCGGGCAACACATCGACATGGCGCTGTACGACACGCTGGTATCGATGCACGAATACGCGGTGCAGTGCTACACGCTGCAGGGCGTGCTGCCCGAGCAGACCGGGCACGACATGCCGACCTCGACCCTCTACGGCGTATTCCGCGCCGCGGACGGCGATCTCGTGATCGCCGCGCAGGTCGACGATGCGTGGAAACGCTTCGCCGAGCTGATCGCGACGCACGGCGGCCCGGCGGAGTTCGGCGCCGACACGCGGTTTCACGACAGCACCGGGCGCAACGCGCACCGCGCGGAGATTCTGTCGGTGGTCGAGCCGTGGGTGGCCGCGCATTCCGTCGCGTCGGTACTGGAACTGCTCGACGGCATCGACGTTCCGTGCGCGAAGGTGCAGCGCATCGACGAGGTATTGAACGATCCGCAGATCCAGGCGCGAGGCATGGTCGTCGAGCAACAGCATCCGCGCTACGGGACGCTGCGCCTGCCCAACCTGCCGTTCCGGTTTTCCGATTGCGATACGACGATACGCGACGTCGCGCCCGATCTCGGGCAGCACAACGCGGAAGTCGCGCGCGCCCTCGGGTTCGATGCGGCCGAAATCGACGCGATGCAGGCCGACGGCGTCCTCTATTCAAAAGCGAGCCAATGATGACCGACCAGTACGCGGTGATCGGCAATCCGATCGGGCACACGAAATCCCCATTGATCCACGGCCTCTTCGCGCAGGAAACGCGGCAGGACCTCAGCTATACGGCGATCGAGGGGCCCGTCGAGCCGGCAGGCGCTTTCGCTGCCACGGTCCGTGCGTTTTTCGACGGCGGCGGCAAGGGCATCAACGTCACCGCGCCGTTCAAGCTCGACGCGTTCGCGATGTCGGACGAACGCAGCGAGCGGGCGCAGCTCGCGGGCGCGGCCAACGCGCTCAAGTTCGACGGCGGCCGCATCCTGGCCGACAACTTCGACGGCATCGGCCTGGTTCGCGATATCGAGGCGAACCTCAGGCTGCCGATGGCCGGCAAGCGTGTCCTGGTGCTCGGTGCGGGCGGCGCGGCACGCGGCGCGCTGTTGCCGTTCCTCGAAGCCGGACCGGCTGAACTGGTCATCGCGAATCGCGACGTCGACAAGGCGCGCGCATTGGTCGCGCAGGTCGCCGGACGCGGTCCGCTCGTTGCCGGCGGCTACGCGGACCTCGCACGGATGGGGCGTTTCGACCTGGTCGTCAACGCGACGTCGGCGAGCCTGACCGGCGACCTGCCGCCGGTCCCGCCGAGCGTGTTCAGTCCGGCCGGCACGGCCTACGAACTTGCCTACGGCAAGCGTCTGACGCCGTTTCTCCGGCTCGCGAAAAACGCCGGCGTACACGGCATTGCGGACGGCGTCGGCATGCTGGTCGAACAGGCAGCCGAAGCGTTCGCGTGGTGGCGCGGCGTACGCCCCGAGACCAGCTCGGTGATCGATCGGCTGGCCGTGCCCTTTGATTGAACACGCGATGGAGATTCGCATGAAGAAGATCCTGATGCTGCATGGCATCAATCACAACATGTTCGGCAAGCGCGACCCGGCACAGTACGGGACGATCACGCTCGCGCAGATCGATGCGCGGCTGCAAGGGCTGGCGAGCGAACTGGGTGTACAGGTGGAATCGTTCCAGACGAACAGCGAAGGCGCGATGTGCGAGCGCATTCATCGCGCCTTCGAGGAACGCCAGGATGCGGTGCTGATCAACGCCGGGGCATGGACGCATTACAGCTACGGCATTCGCGATGCCCTCGCCATCCTCACGTGCCCGATCGTCGAACTGCACATGTCCAACATTCATGCGCGCGAGCCGTTCCGGCATCACTCCGTGCTGGCTGAAATCGTCAGCGGGCAGATTTGCGGTTTCGGAGTCCAGAGCTATCTGCTGGCGCTGCGGGCCGCGGTCTCGGCGCTCGGCGACGCATAGGCCGATTCCCGCATCGGCCGCCGATGCGGGACCGACGCCCATGCGCAACCGTTCGCGGGTACACGGCGTGGCGCACCGCGCTGGTTCGCCGTGCGACGGATCGACGGGCCCCGGTCAGGTCACACACCGGAGTCGCCACATCGGGCAGTGACGACTCCCCGCTTCACCCGCGTTGCCCGGCACACATATCAATATCTGGAGACGACGATGACCACGACCTTGCGAGACGAGCCTCGCGGCAGGCACCAATCGAGAAAAGCCGCCATCAGCGGCTGGATCGGCTCGGTGCTCGAATACTACGATTTCTTCATCTACGCCACGGCATCGGCGCTGATCTTCCCGCAGATCTTCTTTCCGCACGGCAGCCCCACGACCGCCATCATCGCGTCGCTGGCCACTTACGGTGTCGGCTACGTGTCGCGCCCGATCGGCGCGTTCGTGCTCGGCCATCTCGGCGACACGCGCGGACGCAAAACCGTCCTGCTGTTCTGCATGTTCCTGATGGGCATCTCGACCGTCGGCGTCGGCCTGCTGCCGACCTATCAGCAAGCCGGGCTGATCGCGCCGGCCTTGCTGGTGACGCTTCGCCTGCTGCAAGGTTTCGCCGTGGCCGGCGAGATCACCGGCGCGAGCTCGATGATCCTGGAACACGCGCCGTTCGGTCGGCGCGGATACTTCGTCAGCTTCACGCTGCAGGGCGTGCAGGCGGGCCAGGTGCTGGCCGCCGCCGTGTTCCTGCCGCTCGCCTACTACATGCCGTCCGCGCAATTCGACAGCTGGGGCTGGCGCATTCCGTTCCTGCTGAGCGCGCTGGTCATCGTTGCGGGTTTGATCATTCGCCGTAAGGTCGACGAATCGCCGGCCTTCGATGAAGCGGTACGCAACCAGGCGCAAGCCGGCTCGCCCGTCGCCGACGCTTTCCGGCATCACTTTCCCGACATGGTGCGCGTGGCCTGCATGTCGATGATGAACGTGATTCCGGTCGTCGCCACGATCTTCGGCGCAGCCTATGCGGTCCAGCCGGCGTATGGCATCGGCTTCCAGAAAGACATCTATCTCTGGATCACGGTGATGGGCAATATCGTTGCGATGATCGTGATTCCGTTCGTCGGCAACCTGTCCGACAAGGTCGGACGCCGGCCGCCGATCATCGTCGGCGCGCTGGCGGCCGGCCTGCTCGCGTTCGCCTACCTGTATGCGATCAGCATCCGCAACGTGCCGCTCGCGTTCGCGATGTCGATGCTCATGTGGGGGGTCGTGTACCAGGGCTACAACGCGGTATTTCCGTGCTTTTACCCGGAACTCTTCCCGACCCGCACGCGCGTCTCCGCGATGGCGATCGCGCAGAACCTCGGCACCGCGGCCACGGCGATGCTGCCCGCGCTGTTCACGGCGGTCGCGCCGCCCGGCGCACACCACGTGTGGCTGATCGTCGGCGGGATCGCGTTCGGCATCACCGTGATTGCGTCGCTCGCGGCCGCGAGCGCACGCGAGACCCATCGTGTCCATATGAACGACCTGGGGCAAGCGAACGCTCGACCGGTCGACAAGGCAGAATACGACCGGCTGCGCGTCGCTGCGATGGCGCGCCATCGCGTCGTGCACGAACACGTGCCGGGATCGCTGGGCAGCTAGCCGGCGCTCGACGGGGCGTCGTGTCCGGCGCCCCGTCCGCCGGGCAGTTCCGGCTTGCTGCTGCACCCTCGCTGGCAGAGCGCACTTGCTTTGCCGCCGTCTTCACCCGATGCCTGATACCGTGCCGAAAACCGTCATGCCGGACACCACGCGCCCTGCCCGCCTGAACTTCGCGCTCATGTTGCCGCTTCTGCTGGCGGCCCAGCCGGTGGCGACCGACAGTTACCTGCCGGCGCTGCCTGAAATCGCCGCGACGCTGGGGTCGGCCAGCGTCAGCCTGACGGTTTTCGCATTGATATTCGGTATCGGGCAATTGCCGATGGGCAGTCTTGCCGACCGATACGGCCGCCGCCCCGTGCTGCTGAGCGGCCTTGCGCTCTACACGCTGGCAGCGCTCGCGGCTGCGCTCGCGTCGAGCGCGGCGATGCTGGTCGCCGCTCGCGCGATGCAGGGCTTTGCGATGGCCGCGATCCTGGTATGCGCGCGCGCGACCGTGCGCGACCGGTATTCGGCAGCCGACGGCCCGTACGTGATGGCGCGCGGTTTCATGGGAATGGGGATGATGGCGTTCCTCGCGCCGATTCTCGGTGCGTATGTCACGCAGCAGGCCGGATGGCGATGGGTGCTCGCGGGGATGAGCCTGTATGCGTTCGGGCTGCTCGTCATGTGCTGGTACGGCTTCGAGGAAAGCTTCACCCGAGTCGCTTCGGGCCGGGGCTCGATCCGCGGCTCGATTAGCGGCTCGATCCGCGACGTGCGCGAGATATTCGGCAATGCCACGTTCAGGGTATGGGCGCTGCTGGCCGCCTCGACGTACACCGGCATGTTCTGCTTTCTCTTGCTCTCGCCCGCAATCTACATCCGGCATCTCGGCCTGTCGCCCCAGCGATATGGCTGGATACCGGCGAGCGGTACGTTCGTCTATGTGCTGAGTACGTATGGCTGCCGCCTGTTGCTGCGACGTCAGAGCATGCTGCGAACGGTGCGACAAGGCGCAACGTTGAGCCTCACCGGCGCGGTGATTCAGGCATTGGGGTGTGCGCTGCTTCCCGGAAGCATCTGGCCGCTGCTCCTCGGGCATGGCGTGTATTGCCTCGGCCACGGCATCCATCAGCCCTGCGGGCAGGCAGGGGCGGTCAGCAGCCTGCCCCATCTGGCCGGCCGCGCGGTATCGTGGTCCGGCTTCATCATGATGTTCTTCGCTTTCAGCGTGGGACAGACGGCAGCGGTCTTCACCGATCCGCGCTATCAACTGGGCGCGTGGCCGATGGTGGTGCCGATGCTCGTCGTCGGCGTGACGCTGGTCACGATCGCGTTTGCGTGGCTGCCGACAATCATCCACACGACTTCGGTCGGCAGGCAGTCCGGCGTATCGGCGAGTTCGAGCCGCTGACCGGGCCGCCGTGCTTGCGTGTGAAGCGCGCGGCCGACGCGCTCGCCCCGTCCGTCGAATGCGTCGCGCGCGATGTGACGCCGCCAGCTCGTGACCTCGAACGACGCGATGTGGAGAATCTTCGCGATGCGCTATTGCCGATACGAAAAGCAAAACGACACACCGCACGCATGCTGACGCCTGACGACGGGGAGCCGTCCATGGGAGCGCGCGAAGGATGCCGGTTATGGGAGCGGGATCGAAACCGGGTTTGAACGACCCGCGCTACGCGCGCCGCCGGTAAGTCCCCGGCGTACTCCCCGTCCAGTGGCGGAACGCGCGATGGAACGCGCTCGGATCGTCGAAGCCGATATCGGCGCCGATCGCCGCGATCGTGTCGAGCGTGTCGGTGAGCCGCTGGATCGCGATGTCGCGCCGCAGTTCGTCCTTGAGCGCCTGGAACGTCGTGCCTTCCGAGGCCAGATGGCGGCTCAGCGTGCGCACCGAACAATGCAGATGCTCGGCCGCCTGCTCGATCACCGGCAGGTCGGGCAGCGCCGCCGACAAGTATTGCCGCACGCGATGGCACACGAGCTGTTCGCTGAACGATTCGAAGATCCAGTCGCCGGGCGCGCGCGCGAGGAACTTGCGCAGGTTGCGCTTGCTCTGCCGGATCGGCGCGTCGAGGTAGTCGGCGCTGAAGCGCATCAGCGTGCGTTCGCAGTCGAACTGCACGGAGCCGGTGAAGAAGTACAGGTGCTCGACCGCATGGCGCGGCCGCGGGCACGCGAACTCGATCCGCAGCAGCGGGATCTTCTGCCCGATCAGCCAGGAACACACGCCGTGCACGAGCTTGAGCATCAGCTCCTGGCCGAGCGCGCCGATCGGGCCGACGGCCGGGTTCGGCCGCAGCAGCACCTGCGCGACGAGGCCGTCGCGCTTCGATTCGACGAAGAAGTCGTCGAGCAGGATATGGAAGAACTGGCCGAAACGGTGCAGCGCCGTTTCGAGGTTGCGCGCATCGAGCAGGCTCAGGCACAGGTACTTCAGCGTGCCGCCGCGCAGCGGGCGCGAGAAGATGCCGGGCATCTCGTCGTCGAGGTCGATCGCGAGCGTGCGGTACAGCGTCGAGAACTGCTCTTCCGTCACGCGCGCGTGCGGCTCGCCGAGCAGCTCGAGCGGGATGCCGGCCCCGCGCAGGTAACGCTCGACCACGTCGCGCTGCGCGCCCGCGCTCGCCAGAAAGCCGTTGACGAGCGAAATCGGCACCGTCGCGCTCGGCGACGGCAGCGCCTGCCCGGGCCGGGCGGAAGGTGAGTCTGAACCGGTCATCGCGTCCCCGTCGGTCGAACCGCTCGCATTGTACTTGAGCGGCCCGGGCCGGGCTTTCGGGGCTTTCGGGGCTTTCGGGGCTTTCGGGGCTTTCGGGGCTTTCTCGGCTCTCTCGGCTCTCTCGGCTTTCTCGGCTTTCTCGGCTTTCGGCGCGCCGGCCCGCGCGCCGCCGGGCGCGCGACGCGTCGGCGCCATCAGTCGGCGCGGCTGAGTTCCCGGCGCAGGATCTTGCCGACCGTCGACTTCGGCAGCCGCTCGACCAGGCGGATCAGCTTCGGCACCTTGTACGCCGCGAGGTTCGCGCGGCAATGCGCGACGAGCTCCGCTTCGGTCACGGCCGCGTCCGGCGCGAGCACCACGAACAGCTTCACGGCCTCGCCGGTGCGCGCGTCCGGCACGCCGATGCACGCGCATTCGGCCACGCCCGGCAACGCGGTGGCAACCGCTTCCACCTCGTTCGGGTACACGTTGAAGCCCGACACGATGATCATGTCCTTCTTGCGGTCGACGATCTTCAGGAAGCCGGCCGCGTCGAACACGCCGATGTCGCCGGTGCGGAAGTAGCCGTCCGCGGTGAACGCCGCCGCATTCGCTTCCGGCTTCTGCCAGTAGCCGCCCATCACCTGCGGCCCCTGCACGCAGATCTCGCCCGCTTCGCCGATCGCGACCTCGCGATCCTGGTCGTCGAGCAGCTTCACGTCGGTCGACGGCAGCGGCAGGCCGGTCGTGCCGGTGAACGCGTCGATCGACTGCGGGTTGAAGGTGACCACCGGCGACGTTTCCGACAGCCCGTACCCTTCGCGGATGAAGTTGCCCGTCACCGCCTTCCAGCGCGCGGAGATCACGTCGATCACCGCCGCGCCGCCGCCGGCCGACAGCTTCAGCCGCGACCAGTCGACCTCCTTCAGCCGCGGATGGCCGGCGAGCCCCGCGTACAGCGTGTTGACGCCGACGAACACCGTCGGCCGCGCGGCCTTCAGCACGTCGATGAAGCCGTCCATGTCGCGCGGGTTCGCGACGAGCCAGTTCTCCGCGCCGATCGCGAAGTAGGACAGGAAGTTCACCGTCAGCGCGAAGATGTGATACAACGGGATCGCCGTGACGACGACCTCCTCGCCCGGCTGCCGTGCGCCCGACACGATCGCCGCGAACTGCTCGATGTTCGCGACCAGGTTGCGGTGCGACAGCGCGGCGCCCTTCGACAGCCCGGTCGTGCCGCCCGTGTATTGCAGCAGCAGCAGATCGGCGCCGCCGAGCGCGACCGGCTCGAATACGAGCGATGCGCCGGCGGCGAGTGCATCCGCGAGCGGGATCGAGCCCGGCGGCAACGCGTCGCACGCGCCGGCCGGCGCATCGACGACACCGAGATCGCCGCGCCCCACGCCCAGCACGGTCCGGATGCGCGTCTTGCCGACCACGTCGGCGAACGTCCCCATCGAGCCGCCGCACACCACGGCCACTTCGACGCCCGCGTCGTTGAGCTGGTGCTCGAGTTCGTGCGCGGTATAGAACGGGTTCACGTTGACCTGGATCGCGCCGAGCCGCGCGAGCGCGACGGTCGCCACCGGAAACGCGAGCACGTTCGGCAGCATCACGGCCACGCGGTCGCCCTTGCGCACGCCGACGACCTGCTGCAGGTACGCGGCGAGCGCGGCCGACAGGCGGTCGACGTCGGCGTAGGTCAGCGTGCGGCCGAGCGCGCGGAACGCGGGACGCTCGGCGAAGCGGCGCATCGCGTCGTCCAGCAGCGCGGTTACGGAAGGAAAGCGATCGGGGTCGATCTCGGTGGGGATCGAGCCGTACGAGCCGATCCAGTGTCTCTTCGTCATTGTCCTGCTCCTCGGGGGACGGCACCGGGCAGCGCCGTTCGCACGGCGGCCCGCGCACCGGATGCGCATGGGCCGTCGCCTGAGCGGGAACTATCGCCCGCCAACCGTTCTTTGGAAATGATCCGGGCGGTCGAAAAGATGATCGAAACGGACACGCGGACGCGCGGTGGGCGGTCAGCCGCGGCTTGCGCTCGCGCGACGGCTTGCCGTTGCCGGACCGTGCAAGCCCGTACGCATCAGGGTGAACCCTATGGCGCGCCCGCGTGTTCCGGCGCAGAATCGCGAACCCGGAACGGTATCGAATCGGACGCAGAACCAGCCATGCCGCGCAGTGCGCTCTTGACCCCGACGGCCGCCGGCGCCGCCCCGCCGCCGGACGCGCCGCTTGCCCCCGCGTCGCGCGAGAAACGCTTCTCGCCGGCCAAGCTGGCCGTGCTCGTCGGCGTCGCGCAGGAACTCGGCCTCGACCCGGCCGCGGTGCTCGACGGCACCGGCCTGGCGCCGGACGCCGTCGCCGACCCGTTCACGCTCACGTCGCCGCTGCAGTTCCTGACCGCCGCGCGCAACGCGATCGGCCGCTATGACGGCACCGATCTCGGCGTGCAGGTCGGCCACCGGCTGCATGCGTCGAGCTACGGGATGTACGGCTACGCGATGCTGTGCTCGGAATCGCTCGCGCATGTGTTCGATTCCGCCGTCAAATATCACCAGCTGGCCAACGGAATGCTCGCGATCCGCTGGGTCGAACAGGGCGACACCGCGTCGTGGCTGTTCCCGGATCCGCACGAAGCCGCGCTGCCCGGGCCGGACCTGCCGCTGTACCGCTTCCTGATCGACATGCAGTTCGCGCTGCACGTGACGATCATCAAGGACGTGATGGGCGCGTGGTGCGTGCCGGCCCGCGCGCAGTTCGCGCAGCCGGAGCCGGCGCACGCGGCGCAGCTCGCCGATGCGCTCGAATGCCCGATCGCATTCGACCAGCCGCACCATGCGTTGAGCTACCCGGCCGCGTGGCTCGCGCGCGCGCCGCAGCTCGCGAACCCGATCACCGCCGCGCAGGTGTCGTCGCACTGCGCGCGCCTGCTCGACGAGTTGCGCAGCCAGGCCGGCGTCACGCGGCGCGTCTACCAGGAACTCACGCGCACGCCCGGGCAGTTTCCGGACATCGACGCGATCGCCGATACGCTGTGCATGACGTCGCGCACGCTGCGCCGCAAGCTCGACGCCGAAGGCTCGTCGTACAGCGAACTGCTGACGAGTGTGCGCAAGGCGCTCGCGATCGATTACCTGAGCACCACCACGCTCAGCACCGAGGACATCGCGCTGACGCTCGGCTTCAGCGACGCGGTGGGGTTCCGCCACGCGTTCAAGCGCTGGACCGGCACGACGCCGAGCGAGGTGCGGCGCAAGCGTGGCGGGTGACAGCGAGCACCGCCGGTGGCGTGGACCAGGATCGGTGAAGTCGTCACCGAGGCAGCGCAAACCGACCGTGTTCCTTTTTTCAGCCGAAAGAAGGCGCGCTTTCGCCAGCCGCCGTGCCGATCTTGCGCGTTGAACAGGGCGAATCATGAAACCGTTGCATAGCCGTTGCCTGGCACTTCTCGGTGGCGTCAAGTCTGTTGCCTGGCTGCTCGTCTGCGCATCCGCGCATGCGCAGACTTCGGGGCCGTTCGAACTGAAGTGGACCCATCCAGGCGAGAAGCTCGTCTACCAGTCGCGCGGCTGTGCCGATGAATGCTGGGAGGCTGCGGTGGTGAACAAGCGTACCGGCGTCTTGCTTGCACGCCTGCGCTGCGACGGCACCGACTTGCCGTTGACCCTGCGCGGCTACCGGCCCGCCGCGACGCCATCCCAAGTGGATCTCGGCGATTGCAGCCCCAATTCGTGGCCGCCAGACGGCGTGAACAAGTTCGAGGCCATACCGGCGGAATTCGAGCGATTGCTCAGGATGCCTTGACGTTGGCGACTCGCACGGCAGCGCTCGGCACCGAGCGCTTTCAGCGTGACATCCTGATGCGGAAATCGCGACATCGTCCGACCGAAACGCATTGATCGCCCCATCGTTCGAAGCCACGGACGACCGACGAGCCGGGGGCAGCCCGCCGCGATTTCCGCGCATGCATTCGGGCGGAAATCGCGCCAACGGCGCGGGTCGGCTTCAGTTGGCTTCCGTCAGCTTCAGCGCGCCTCACCCGCCGCCGGATTCGCCACCGCCAGCGCAAACTCGAACACCGCACCGCGCCCGTCCCGATCGACGAGCCGGATGCCGCTGCCGTTGAGCGCCAGCATCCGGTGCACGATCAGCAGCCCGAGCCCGCCGCTCGTCGCCGCGCCGCCGCTGATCGGCCGCTGCGGCCGCCGGAACAGCCCTTCGCGCCGCGCCGGCGGAATCCCTTCGCCGGTATCCGACACGGTCACCACCACGCGATCGTCGAGCGGCGTCAGCGCGACCTCGACCTCGCCGTGCTGCGGCGTGTGCCGCAATGCGTTGTCGAGCAGGTTGGTCAGCACGCGCTCGATCATCCCGAGATCGGCCCACACGACCGGCACGCGCGGCGGGATCCGCGCATGCAGCGCGATGCCGCGCGACTGCGCGGCGAGTTCGAACTTCTGGAATACGTCCTGCACGAGATCGACGAGCGAGAACGGCTCGCGCTCGGCCTGCACGCCGCCCGACTCGAGCCGCGCGAGCTCGAACAGCGCCTGCGCGAGCCGGCCGACCTTCGAACTCTGCGCGAGCGCGATCGACAGGTAGCGGCGGCGCTCGGGTTCGGCGAGCGTGTCGGACTTCAGCGACAGCGTCTCCAGATAGCCGTGCAGCGACGTCAGCGGCGTGCGCAGGTCGTGCGAGATGTTCGTGATCAGTTCGCGCCGCTGCTGGTCCTGGCGCGTCAGCGCGCGCCACTGGTCGCCGATCCGGTCGGCCATCTGCGCGAACGCGGATTCGAGCACCGCGATCTCGTCGCCGCGTCGCCCCGGTGGCGAGCGCGGCACCGGCGGCTGCGCATCGGGCGCGGCGTTCGCGTCGAAGCGGCGCATCGCGTCGGTCAGCCGGCGCAGCGGGCGCGTGATGAAGCTGAACGCGATCAGGCCCGCGAGCAGGCCGAGCAGCGCGACGACCGCCATCGACCACAGCGTCGTGCGCAGCACGTTGCCGGCGTCGACGCGCGCGGCCAGCCGGTCGTGCGCTTCGCCGAGCAGCACCACGTAGATATAGCCGGACGGCGGCTGCCCTGCGCGCTGCAGCGGCGCGGCGCTGAACACCTTGCGCGCGTCGGGGCTGCGCGGATCGTCGCCGAGGATCGGCAGCGGCTCGCCCGCGATGAAGCGCTGCACCGGCGCGAGATCGACGCGCTCGCGCTTCACGTGGCCGGGCGGCGCGTCGTCGCCCTTGATGCGCCCCGCGTTGTCGAGCAGGTACACCTCGACGCTCGGGTTCACGCCCATCAACTGGCCGAACAGCGTGCGCACGGCGTCCGGGCGCAGCCCGTTCGCGTCCATCAGCGGCGTGCTGCCGGCGATGTGCGCGGCGAGATCGCGCGACAGGCCCTGCACGACTTCCTTCTCGCGCATGTCGTTCGCGCGGATCTGCAGCCACGCCGACGCACCCGAGCACGCGAGCAGCAGGATCGAGAACACGAGCGACAGCCGCTGGGTGAGGGTCAGCTTCATCACGTGTCCCGCTGGTCCGGCGCGGCGAGCTTGTAGCCGCGCCCCCACACGGTGAGGATCCGCACGGGCTCGGCCGGATCGGCCTCGATCTTCGCGCGCAGCCGGTTGATGTGGGTGTTCACCGTGTGTTCGTAGCCTTCGTGCTGATAGCCCCACACGGCATTGAGCAGGTCCATCCGCGAGAACACCTTGCCCGGATGCCGCGCGAAGAAATACAGCAGGTCGAACTCGCGCGGCGTGAGGTCGATGCGCGTGCCGTCGACGGCGGCTTCCCGCGCGATCGGGTCGATCGACAGCCCGGCGACGTCGAGCGTGCCGGCGTCGATCCGCGAATCGCGCGCGAGCGCGTCGACGCGCCGCAGCAGCGCCTTGACCCGCGCGACGAGTTCGAGCACCGAGAACGGCTTCGCCAGGTAATCGTCGGCGCCGAGTTCGAGGCCGAGGATCCGGTGCACCTCGCTCGAACGCGCGCTGGTGATGATGATCGGCGTGTAGCGCGTCATCGCGCGCGCGCGCCGGCAGATTTCCAGGCCGTCGACGCCCGGCAGCATCAGGTCGAGGATCAGCGCGTCCCAGTTGCCCTGCTCGAGCAGGCGCAGCCCTTCCGTGCCGTCCGCGCTGTGCACGACTTCGTAGCGCTCGTCGCGCAGGTGCAGGCTCAGCACGTCGGCGATGTCGGCGTCGTCTTCGACGATCAGGATGCGTTTGGGGTGGTCCATGGCGGCGGCGGCGGCACGTCGGCGGCGGTCTTCGGTCTCGAACGGCGGTTCCGGCCGGCCAGGTCCGGCAAGCCGGCCTGCCCGGGGCGAATCGCGGCGCAATGCCGCGCTGCCGCCATTGTGCAAAATTTTGCGGCGGAAAGGGGTCACAAATCGTTTAAGTTTGGATCGTGCCCGTCCCGTGAGCCAATGCCCGCAAGGCTTGCCGCCCCGTCCTCCAACCCAGGATCTGCGGTGTCCCGCCCGAACACCCAATGGACGTTAAAAATCGGGCCAGATTTCTTGCTTCATGCTGAAGGCAAATCAAACAGCAGGAATGGCCGCAGACGCATCGCCGCTCCCGCGCGTCAACCCTGCGTATGCCGCAATTCGCCGTCGATCTCCTGCGGCAGCCTCAGCAGGTTGAAGATCGGGCAGACCGCCTCGACCGCCTGATGCAGCGCGCGGATGGCCTCGGACGGCTCGGGCGACACGATGTCGAGCGTATAGCGGATGTTGTGCGGGAATACCGGGACATGCTCGAACCCCGGCTGCTGTGCGAGCGGATGCTGGTCGCCGGTGACCTCGACCGCGATCGAATCGATCTTCAGGCCGCGCTCGGCCGCCTGGATCAACGTGATATGCGTGAGGCAACTGCCGAGCACGCCAAGCTGCAACTCCGGCGACGCGGGCCCGAGGTTGTAGCCCGCGAAGTCGGGCGGACTGTCGCTGATCACCTGGAAGTCGCGAATCCGGATCTCGCGCACGCCGCTGCGACCGAGCGCGCGCACGGTCGCCTTCAGCGGCGTCGCCTTGAAATCGGGATCGTTGCGGGCCGCCTGCTGCTTCGCGTGCCACGCATCGCGTTTTTGTGCGAGATAGTCGTTGAGTGTCGTCATGGTCGAGTCAGGGGTAGGCTGCACGCGGGCGACGGATCGATTCGCCGCGTGCCGAGGCGATTAGTCGGCCGCCGGAATCCATGCGGCGGTCGCCGCGTCGCTTGCGCGGAACGCAGGAAACTTCGCGCCGAGTTCGGCCACGGTGCGAATGTCGTTTTTCACGAGATCGTCGCGCGTGATCAGCGTCGGCTTGACCGCGATGCGCGCGCCCGGATCCTGGCCGGCCACCAGCAGTGCCGCCGCGCGCACCGACACGGCGCCGACGACCGCGGGATTGGTCGCGGCGGTCGCGACCCACGCGCTGTTCGGCGCGCGGATCGCCTCGATGTCGGCCGTCGAGATGTCGGCACTGTAGATGCGGATCTTCGACGCCAGCTTCGCTTCGTCCGCGGCGAGCTTCGCGCCGCGCGCGAACTCGTCGTAAGGCGCAAAGACGACACGGATATCCGGATTCGCGCGATACGCCGCGGCCGCCTGATTCGCGACGGACTGCGCGATCGGATTGTCGACGGTGCCCCAGCGCGCCTTCTCCCGCACCTTCGGGTGCGCGCGCTTGAAGTCGCGCCACGCGGCATCGCGCCGGTCGAGCGGCGCAAAACCGGCGACGTAGACGTACCCGGCCGAGAACGCGTCGCCGTTGTCCTTGACGGCCTGCCCGAGCAGCAGGTTCGCGAGGTCGCGATCGTTCTGCTCGATCTGCGGCACCTTCGGGTTGCCGAGGTCGACGTCGAACGCGACGACCTTGATGCCTTTGTCCAGCGCACGCTGCACGACGTCCTTCAGCGATTCCGGCAGGCCGTGATTGACGATGATCGCGGACACGCCGACGCTGATCGCCTGCTGGATCTGCTCGCGCTGCTCGGCCGCATCCTGCCGGCCCTCGTAAATGCGCAGATCGACGCCGAGCGCACGCGCCTGCTTCTGCGCACCGGCCTCGTAGGCCTGGAAGAAGTCGCCGGTCGACAGATAGTTGACCAGCGCGATCTTCACGCCGCCCTTGTCGAACGGCGCGGGCGCGCCCTTGAGCGGACCGGCCTGCGCGGCGGGCACGCCCAGCGCGGTCGCGAACCACAGCATGCATGCACCGATCTTCAGATCGACGCGCGATTTCCGGCGAAGCAACGAGCGCATGGCGGGCCTGTCTCCAGATAGGACGATATCGGCCCAATCTATCAGCGCCGCACGCAAACTCAAACCGAGCGATTCGGAAATGGATATGACTTAGGATGACAAACCGTTCCGGCTCCGTGAGCCGGCCGATCAAAGCGAGCCGCTGCGGCGCATCGCGGCATGCGCATCACGCTCGCGCATCCGTGCGGCGCCCAATGCCGAACGTAAACGCCAGCGCGAGCACGAGCAGCGCGCCCTTGATGAAATCCTGCATGTAGTACGGCGCGTTCAGCATCGTCAGCCCGTTGAGCAGCACGCCGACGAATACCGCGCCGACGACGGTACCGAACACGTTGGGCCGCTTCGCGCCCCATACCGCATGACCGATCAGCGCGGCGGCCACCGCGTCGAGCAGCAGCGAGTGGCCGGCGCTCACGTCGCCGCGACCGACCCGCGCGGCGATCAATACGCCGCCCAGCGACGCGATCGCCCCCGATACGACGTACGCGGCGACCCGGTAGCGCGCGGCGGGCGCGCCGGCGAGCCGCGCGGCCGTTTCGTTGCCGCCGATCGCGTAGATCACGCGGCCCCATCGGGTGGCCTCCATCGCGACACAGGCCACGGCCGTAACCGCTGCGAGCAGCAGCACCGGCAGCGGCACCACGTCGAACACGCGCAGCCGGCCGAGCGCGAGAAAGGCGTCGGGGAACACGCCGGTCGCGTCCGTGCCGTCGGGCAGCACCGAGCCGGTCGCGAGCGAACGGCCGCCGGTCGGAATCAATTGCAGGCCGGCCATCAGGAACAAGGTGCCGAGCGTCGCGAGCTGGTCGGGAACGCGCAGGCGCGTAATCAGCACGCCGTTGAACCACCCGGCGGCCACGCCGAGCGTCACGCAGGCGAACACCGCCGCCAGCGTGCCGCCGTGCCACACGACCAGCACATAGCTGGCCGCCATCTGCGCGGTCGCGGCCACGCTGCCGACCGACAGGTCGAAACCGCCGGCCGCGAGCGTGATCGTCACGCCGATGCCGAGCAACGCGACGATCGATACCGACTGCAGGATGCTGAACAGATTGTCGACGTTCAGGAACGCAGGCTCCCTGAGCGCAAACCCGATCACCAGCAGGATCAGCACGAGCAGGATGCCCGTGCGCTCGAGTGCGTCGCGGACGCGGGCCGCCGCGGCGCGCGGTCGTTCGACGGGCGCGGCATCGTGCCCGGCGGAAGAAGTCACGGTTTTCATGAGCAGTCACGCAAGGTGGAGGACGTCGGAGGCGGGTCATCGAGCGTCGCGCGATCGAACCGCACGATACGATCCGCGATCTCGGCAGCTTCCTCGAGATCGCTGACGAACACGATCGTCGCGCGCGCCTGCGCATGACGCCGCAACGTATCGACGATATCGGCCCGCGCGCCGGCATCGATGCCCTGAAACGGCTCGTCGAGCAGCAACAGCCGCGCGGGTTCGGCATGCCAGCGTGCGAGCACGACTTTCTGCTGGTTGCCGCCGGACAGGTGAGCCACGCGATCGTCCGGGCCGGTGCAGCGGATGCCGAACCGCGCGATCGCCGCCGCGGCGGCCGCGCGTTCGCGCGCCCTGCCCACCGGGCCGCGCGCGAACCAGCGCGCCAGAAACGGAAAGCCGATCGTGCCCGCGATCGATGCGAACGGCACGCTGTCGGGAAACAGCGACGTGCGCCAGCGGTCCTCGCCGGCCAGGAAGACGCCGGCGCGAATCGCATCCGCCGGCGAACGCGGCCGCCACGGCCGCCCGTCGAGCGTCATGTCGCCGGCCACCGCGCGCGCGGCGCCGAAGATCGTATTGGCGAGGCGCGACTTGCCGCCGCCCACCGGCCCCGCGATCGCGACGATCTCGCCGCGCCGCACGTCGAGGTCGAACGGCGTACTGGCCGGCGTCAGCCGGATGCGCCGCATGCTGAATGCCGCGTCCGGTTCGCGCGGCGCGGCGCGGGCCGGCACCGGCTCACGCGTGTTCGGCAACGGCCGCCCGATCATCGTCTGCACCGCCGCATCCAGATCGACGGGCGCGGGCAGATCCGCGACGATGCGGCCGTCGCGGACGATCGCCACGCGATCGGCCATGCGCCGCAAATCGCCGAGCCGATGCGACACCAGCAGGATTGCCACGCCATCGCGGCGCAGCGCGTCCAGCAGCGCGAAGAGCCGCTCGGCCTCCGGTGCGGACAGGCTGGCGGTCGGCTCGTCGAGTATCAGCAGCGACGGCTGAGCGCCGAGCGCGCGCGCCAACGTCACGCGTTGCTGGTCCGCCAGCGACAGCGACGCGAGCGGCGCGGCCAGGTCGACGTCGAGCCCAACCCGCGCGGCGAGCGGTCGCGCCGCGACACGCCGCGCGGCCGGCGTCGCGCGCCACGGCGACGCCCGATCGCACAGCCGGTCGAGCAGCAGGTTGTCGGCGATCGACAGCGTCGGCACGACCGCGTCGGCGACCGACTGGTGTACGGTCGCGACACCGAGCCGCTTGGCCGCGTGCGGCGACGCCGGCCGGTACGGTTGGCCGCGCAGTGTCAGCGTGCCGCCGTCCGGCCGCAGCACGCCGCTCAGGATCTTGACGAAGGTCGACTTGCCCGCGCCGTTCGCGCCCATCAGCGCGACCACTTCGCCCGCGTCGATCGTCAGGTTCAACGCCGACAGCGCGACGGTCGCGTCGAAACGCTTCGCGATGCCGGCGGCGCTCAGGACGGGCGACGACGCCGATCGACTTGTTCGGCCTTCGCGCACCGAACCGGCATTCTCGTTCGCCGTCGAATTCATGCCGGAAGCCCCTGTCGGGCACGGCGCGGTTGCAGCCGGAACAGCACGTCGTGGTTCACGTCACGCCCCTCCCCTGATAGTCGTTCCGTATCGACCGGCGCGTCACCGTCCGTCAGATGCGGATGGCGGCTTGCCGGAACGACGCGCCGTGCGCGGTGTCCGGCAGGCGGTCGCGGCCGCTCAGCCGCGAGCGGAAGGTGCCGGCCGGCGCCGTCGTGCGGTACAGGCCGCGCTTTTTCAGTTCCGGCACGATCAGCTCGGCGAAATCGTCGAGCGTGCCCGGGCTGATCAGCGGATTGAGCATGTAGCCGCTCGTCGTCGACTGGCGCGCATGCTCGGCGAGCTGATCGGCGACCTCGTCGGGCGAGCCGACGAGGATCAGGTCGGTGCCGCGCGTGACGCTCGCGAACTTGCGCCGCACGTCGCCGGCGGTGAGCGGCTTGCCGCTGCCGTCGGGCCGCACCACGTAGGACGTGAGCCCTTCCGTGTGCGTCGTCAGCGGTTCGTCGTCCGCATAGCGGTCGATGTCGATGCCGGTGTCGCCCGCATAGCTGACGAGTTGCGCGTGCTGGTGATAGTGCTGCTGCAGCGTGTGGTATTTCTCCTTCGCGTCGCTCGACGAGCGCGCGGTCACGATCCGCAGCACGGTCAGCGACTTCACGTCGTCCGCCGCGCGGCCGCGCTCCGTCGCGAGCCGGCGAATCTCGTCGAGGCCCGCACGAATCTCGTGCGGATTCGACTTCGCGACGAACACCACCTCCGCGTGCTTCGCCGCGAACTCGCGCCCGCGCCCGGACCAGCCGGCCTGGATCAGCACGGGCGAGCGCTGCGGCGACGGCGCGCAGACGTGCGGCCCCTGCACGCGGTAGTGCGTGCCTTCGTGCGCGATCGGCCGCACGCGGTCGCCGCGCGCATAGCGCGGCGCTTGCTTGTCGGCGACCACCGCATCGTCCGCCCAGCTCCCTTCCCACAGCTTGTACACGACGTCGAGGAACTCCTCCGCGCGCGCGTAGCGTTCGTCGTGGCCGATCATCCGGTCGAGCCCGAAGTTGCGCGCCGCGCTCGTCAGGTAGGACGTCACGATGTTCCAGCCGATCCGGCCGTTGCTCAGGTGATCGAGCGTGCTGAAGCGGCGCGCGAGCGCGAACGGGTGCTCGTAGGTCGTGCTCGCCGTCACGCCGAACGCGAGCCGCTCGGTCTGCGCGACGAGCGCCGGAATCAGCATCATCGGATCGTTCGCGGGCGCCTCGACCGCCCACTGGACCGCTGCGTCGGCCGATCCGCCATAGACGTCGTACAGGCCGAGCACGTCCGCGAAGAACAGCATGTCGAGATCGGCCTGCTCGGCCGTGCGCGCGAGGTTCGACCAGAACGGGAGCGTATTCGCGCGCAGCCGTTCGTCGGCGGGATGGGTCCACAGGCTCGGCGCGCCGCCGCAGCCGACGCTGGCTTGTTCATACAGGGAAAACAGCAAGGGGCGAGGATCGGACATCGTCAGGTTCGTTACCAGGAATCAGTTGGGGGCCGCCCACGCGTCCGGCGACGCGCGGCGGCGGCGTACGGGGACGCGAGCGTCGGGGGTGCGCGTCAGGTGGCGATTGACATGCCTCTCGAGACGAGCGGCCGGAATGGTGAGCAGCGCGACCAGCACGACATAGACGACAGCCGCGCCGACCAGCGGCTCGTACACGCGCAACGTCTCGAAGCGCAGCGTATTGGCCGTTCCCATCACGTCGAACACCGTCACGGTCGACGCGAGGACGGTCGATTTCAGCAGCAGGATCGCCTCGCCGGTGAGCGCGGGCAGCGCGAGCCGCCACGCGCGCGGGCCGACGATGCGGCGCAGCACCTGCACGCGCGTCATGCCGTACGCGTGCCCGGCTTCGATCTCGCCGGCCGGCACGCCGGCGATCGCGCCGCGCAGGATCGTCGCGACATACGCGCTCTCGTTCACGCTCAACGCGACGATCGCGTACCAGAACGCGTCGCGCAGCAGCGGCGACGCCCAGCTGTCGCGCATCCATTCGCGCGGCACGATCTGCCCGAATCCGTAGTAAAGCAAATAGAGCTGGACGAGCAGCGGCGTGCCGCGAATCAGCATGAGCCAGCCGCGCGCGGACCAGCGCAGCGGCGCATGGCGCGCGCCAGCGGCGAGCGCGAGCGGCACGCCCAGCAGCACGCTGGCCGCGCCCGACACGAGCGTCAGCGCGAGCGTCGTCGGCACCGCGGCGAGCAGCTTCGGCATCACCGTGTCGAGCAGGAATGGCAGCGAGAAGATCATGCGGTTGCGCGCCTCGTGCCACGGTTCGCGTGGCGCTCGAGCGCCGCGAAGAGTCCCGTCGACGCGATGCTCAGCAACAGGAACAGCGCGGCCGTGACGAGATAGAAGAATACGTAGTGGCGCGTCGCGCCGGCCGCGAGCTGGCTCGCCTTCAGCAGATCCGTGAACGAGCCGAGCACGCTGATGAACGACGCATCCTTGGTCGCGTTCAGCCACACGTTACCCGTGCCCGGCAACGCGAGCCGCACGGCGGCCGGAAGCCGGATGCGCGCGAACGTCTGCCACGGCGTCATCCCGTACGCGTGCGCGGCTTCGATCTGCCCGGCCGGCACATTGACGAGCGCCGCGCGGAAGATGTCGGTCAGATACGCACCCTGGATGAACCCGAGCGACAGCGCCGCGACGAGGAACGGCGGGAACGCGAAGCCGTCGGGCGCGAGGCCGCCGCGGTGCAGCGCGGCCTCGACGGCAGGCGCGAGCGCATAGAACGCGAGCAGCAGGCACAACAGCTCGGGCAGCGCGCGCACCAGCGTCGTGTAGAGCCGCGCGAGCCACGCGAGCGGCGCGTGGCGCGACAGCTTGCCGAGCGCGCCGGCGATGGCGAGCAGCACGCCGGTGCCGAACGACGCTGCCGCGACGCCGAACGTCAGCGCGAACGCGCCCGCGAACACGCGGCCATAGCCGCCGTCGCCGAATGCGAGCAACGCGAGCAGCGAATCGTCCGCGGCCATCGCGTCAGCGGCCCTTCTCGATCGTGCCCTTCAGGTTCGGATAGCGGGCGGTGATCGCATCCCACGTGCCGTCCTGCTGCAGTTGCGCGATCGCGGTCGACAGCTTGCCGCGCAGCGCATCGCCCTGGCGCACGCCCGCGCCGATGCCGAGGCCCAGCACCGGATTGTCCGCGCAGGTCGCCTTGATCTCGAAGTCCTTGCCGTCGCGCGACGCGAGGAATGCCGTAAACAGCCCCTTGCCTTCCTGCACGTAGTCGACCCGGCCGGACACCAGATCCGCGAGCGCGTTGTCGAACTTGTCGAAGGCCTTGATCTGCGCGTCCGGCTTGAAGCGGGAGTCGAGGAACGCCGAGAAGTTCGTGCCGGCCTCGACACCGATCACGCGGCCCTTGAAGCTCGCGGGCACCGCGCAATCGACGCGGCGCCGGTCGCTTTTCGCGCCGACGAACACCGTCGGCGACTCGTAATAGGCACGGCTGAAATCGATCGCCTTCTGCCGTTCGCCGGTAATCGTCATCGACGACCAGATCACGTCGATCTTGCGGTTCTGCAATGCCGGAATCAGGCCGTCCCACGCAATGTCGGTGAGCTCGCAGCGCACGTTCAGTTTGCCGCACGCGGCATCGAGCAGGTCGATTTCCCAGCCCTTCCACTTGCCGGCCGCGTCCTTCGAGAAGAACGGCGGATACGACTCGGCGTCGATGCCGACGCGCAACGTCGGCTGGGCTGCATGGGAAGCCGGCACGAGGCCGAGTACGAACAGCGCGGCCGCGGCACGGCGGACCCTGGAACGCATCAAACGATTCATGTGGCGAATTTCTGAAATAACGTCGAAACGACCGGCGTTGCAGCCGGCAGGAGGCCAGACTGTAAAGCGCGCGCAAGCGTGTACCAAATGGTTATTTTTTCGATGGATATCTGATTGCGCGATATGGCGCAACGGCGCACCGCCGAACGAGAAGCACGGTGCACCGTTCGGCCGTTCGCCCGCTCACGCCAGCGCCGTTTCGCGCTGCAAAGCCGGCAGCTCCAGGTTCGCGCGGAAATCGCCGCCCACGTAGTCCGTATCGAGCAGGTCGCGACGCCGCAGCTCGGGCAGCAAGCCGTTGAGCAGCAGGTCTTCCTGGTCGGGCTGGCCGAGCCCGTGCAGCGACAGCACGTCGACGAGCCCCGCGCGATAGCGCGCCTCGATCGCGTCGGCGAGCTGTTCAGGCGTGCCGGCGACGAACCAGTGGCCGGTCTCCTGGGCGCGGACGATCAGCTCGCGCAGCGTCAGCCGCTGGCGCGCATAGCCGACGAAGATCGCAACCCGCCCGCGCCGGCGATGCACGCTGTCGATGGCCGGCAGCAGCGACGCCGGCAACGGCTGGTCGAGCGGCAGGTCGCGCAGGTCGACGCCGCCGCCGAGCATGTCGGCGAGCTTCAGCCTGCCTTGTTCGTAATCGATGCGTTCATGCTTGTCGCGCAACCGTCGCGCGACGTCGGCATCGGATTCGCCGATCACCGAATGAAACGAGTTCATCACGAGCGGCAGCCGGTCGCCGCGGCCGAACGCGGCGGCCTGCCGATGCAGCGCGCCGACGAACGCGCGCGCATCGTCGTGCGTCGGCTGAGACGTGTAGACGACCTCCGCGTACCGCGCGCCAAGCGCTACGCCGCCGGCCGACTGCCCGGCCTGAAACAGCACCGGCCTGCGCTGCGGCGACGGCGGCACGTTCAGCGGCCCCTGCACCTGGAAGTGCTCGCCGTGGTAGTCGATCGCGCCGAGCTTGCGCGGGTCGACCGAAATGCCGCCGCCCTGAGCGCGCCGCGTCGCGTCCGGATCGTTCGCATCGAACAGCGCGTTGACGACTTCGACGAATTCGGCCGCCCGTGCGTAACGCCGTTCGGGGTCGGGCAGCGCCGCATCGCCGAAATTCTCCTCGCCGACCGACGACGTGACCGCGTTCCACGCGGCCCGCCCGCCGCTCACGTGATCGAGCGTGCCGATCAGCCGCGCGAGGTTGTACGGATGGTGATACGTGGTCGATACCGTCGCGACGAGGCCGATCGCCGAGGTCGCCTGGCTCAGCGCGGCCAGCGCGACGATCGGCTCCTGGCTGCCGGTGGTGCCGGCGAGGCCGGCCGCATCGGCCTGCAGCAGGTCGGCGGTAAAGAGGCCGGTGATCTTCTCGGCCTCCGCCTTGCGTGCGAGCGACGCCGCGCGTCGCACACCGTGCGCGACATCCGGGTCGCCGGGTGCGTACAGCACGCTCGCCGCGCCGACGAGCGTCTTCAGTCGTCTGCGTGCGCCGCTCATGACGCGGCTCCGCTCGTCGCGCGATGGCGTGCGCTGCGCGTCGCGTTTCGTTCGCGTGGATCGTTCATCTGCACTCCTCGTGATTTCGTTTGATCGGCGGCCGCATGCCGGCATCGCGACGGCGAGCACGCTCGCGCCGGACCGTCCCGCATGCGCCGGGAACGCGCCGCGGGGCGCGCAGCCACCGACCATAACGCAAGCGCCCCGGGCGGCCGGAACGAATATTTTCGGCTTTCGATATTCTTCTTGATTGTTTGACCGTGCGAACGGCGGCGCAAAATAATTCGGCATGCCAAACCCGTTGATCAGGCCGCTCCGACTCGCGCCGATCGCTTCATCATGACGTTCGACGCCATCCGCTCCGACTCCGATTCGTCCGCTCCGTCCGCTCTGTCCGCGTTGCCGTTCCGCGTGAGCGTGCTCGACAAGAGCCCGGTCGCGCCGGGAGAAACGGCCGCCGACGCGCTGGCGCGCAGCGTATCGCTCGCGCGCTTCGCCGACACCGCCGGCTATCACCGCTACTGGCTCGCCGAGCATCACGACACCGCCGCGCTCGCGTGCCCGTCGCCGGAGATCCTGATCGCGCACGTGCTCGCGCATACGCGGCGCATCCGCGTCGGCTCGGGCGGCGTGATGCTGCAGCACTACAGTCCGTACAAGATCGCCGAGAACTTCAACCTGCTCGCGTCGCTCGCACCGGGCCGCGTCGATCTCGGTATCGGCAAGGCGCCGGGCGGCCTGCCGCTGTCGACGCGCGCGCTGCAGGCCGGCTACGATCCGGCCCGGCGCGCGTCGTTCGCCGATCTGGCCGACGCGCTGAATCGTCATCTTCGACACGACGGCACACGGCCCGACACATCGGACGCGGACAGCGCGACACCGCACGCGACGCCGCTGCCGCCCGTACCCGCACGACCGTTCCTGCTCGGTGCGAGCGTGCAAAGCGCGGAACTCGCCGCACGGCTCGGCTGGACGTTCGTCTATGCGTCGCACCTGAATGCGTCCGCAACGGATCTCGAACGCACGTTCGACGCGTATCGAAGCGCGTCCGGCGGCCGCACGCCGCTGCTCGCGGTCTCCGCGATCGTCGCGACAACCCGCGACGCCGCCACGCAACTCGCGCACGGACATCAGGGCTTTCGCGTGCAGGTGGGCGACACGCCCGCCGTCAACGTCGGCAGCCTCGAACAGGCGCACGCCTACATCCGCCAAGCCGGCGGCGGCCCGCACCGGATCGATCCGCGCGAAACACGGATCGCGCACGGTACGCGCGACGACGTGCTGCACGAACTGGATGCATTGCATCGCCGCCACGGCGTTGCCGAATTCATCGTCGACACGCCGCTCGCCGATGCCGCACCGCGAATTGCGTCGCTGCGGCTGCTGGCCGGCGCGTCGGCCGACGAGCGCGGCGCGGCGGCGGCGCGGCACCAGCCCGATGCGCACGGTTCGCGCGAGCGCGCGACGGCACGGCAACCGGACTTCGAGGGCACCGCGCGATGACCGATACGATCCGCATCGCCGGCGCCGCCGACGTGCCGGCCCTTTATGTGCTGCTGCAGGATGCGTATGCGCCGCTCGTGCCGCAGGGCGTGCATTTCACGATCACGCGCTCGCCGATCGAACGCGTCGCGCAGACCGTCGCGCGCGAAACCACGTTCGTGCTCGAACACGCGACACCGGAAGGCCGTCCGACCCTCGCGGCCACGTTGACCGTGCGGTTTCCGTGGGTATCCGGCGAACGCCATCGCACGCCGTATCCGTTCCTGCACTGGTTCGCGGTCGCCCCCGCGCTCAAGCGGCGGGGGTTCGGAAACGCGCTGCTCGCGCACGTCGAGACGCAGTTCCTCGCGGCGCAGCTCAAGGCACCCGCGACCTGTCTCGCGACCGCGACCAACCATCCGTGGCTGCAGCCGTACTACGAACGCAATGGCTACGTGCCGTTCGATCGCTCGACGAACGCGCTCGGCACGCCGCTCGTCTGGCTGCGCAAAATCCTGATCCCGGATCTCTGTCCGGACCCGGCGGCGGACGATACCAACGCGCACGGCGCGCCGCTCCACGCGAACGCGTGACGCCCCGTCCGCCGGGCTTCGCACCCCCCCCTGCTACCTCCTTCGTAAAAGGCTTCCACGCATGACATTCGCATTTCCGGATTCCACTCTCCGCGCTTCGCGCCGCACCGCTTCGGCCGCAGTGCTGCTCGCGCTCGCGTTGCCGTACGCGGCCTTCGCACAGGGCACGCCCGTCTCCGGCGGCACGCTGACCTGGGGCGTCGAGACGGAGCCGCGCACGCTGAATCCGCAACTGAACGGCCAGGACAAGGTCGAGCTGCTGCTGCGCAACGCGTACGAAAGCCTGCTCGCGCAGAAGCCGGACGGCAGCTACGTGCCGTGGCTCGCGACCGGCTACAAGGTTTCCGCCGACGGCAAGACCTACACGTTCACGCTGCGCGACGGCGTGAAGTTCACCGACGGCGCGCCGTTCGACGCGAAGGCCGTCGCCCGCAACTTCCTGAATGCGCGCGAACTGTCGTACTCGGCCGGCAGCCAGCTCGCGCGGCTGATCTCGCACGTCGCGGACGTGAAGACGCCCGACGAGCGCACGGTCGCGATCACGCTCGACGCGCCGTATGCGCCGTTCCTGACGTTCGCCGGCCGGCTGCCGCTGCTGTCGCCGAACGCGTTCGAGCGGCCAAGCCTGAAGTCGGGCGGCACCGATATCGCGGGCACCGGCCCGTTCATCCTGCGCCGCTACGTGAAAGGACAGGAAATCGAGTTCGCGAAGAATCCCGACTATCGCTGGGCGCCGCCGACGGCGGGCCACCAGGGCCCCGCGTATCTCGACCGGGTCGTCTACCGGTTCCTGCCCGAATCGTCGGTACGCACCGGCGCGCTGCTGTCGGGCCAGGTCGACGTGATCGAAGGCGTGTCGGGCAACGACGCGGCGCTGATCCGCAAGAACGCCGATTTCACCTACCGCAGCGCACTGAACACCGGCACGCCCTATTCGCTGTTCCTGAATGTCGCGTACGGTCCCACGCAGGACGTGAAAGTGCGCCGCGCGCTGCTCGAAGGGCTCGACACGAGCGGCATCGTGCAGTCGATCTATCGCGGCGAACGCACGCGCGCATGGGGCATCACGTCGCCGATCGATCCGTTCTACGACGCGTCGATCGAGAAGACCTACGGCAACAATCCGAAGCTCGCGAATCAGCTGCTGGACGAAGCCGGCTGGAACGTCCGCGACAGCGGCGGCTACCGCACGAAGAACGGCGAACGGCTGACGATCGCGGTGATCCAGGCGCAGGCGACGGTGCGCGACCAGCGCGACGTGCTGCTGCAGGCACTGCAGGCGCAGGCGCGGCAGCGACTCGGCGTCGACCTGAAGATCCAGTACGTCGACGACGGCACGTACGTCGAAGCGCGCAAGAGCGGCAAGTTCGGCTCGATCGCGAACTCGAACACGCCGCCGGACGGCATCGACATCGAAGGCCACTACCTGCCCGTCGATCGCGGCGGCGCGCTGAACTACAGCCGTGCCGCGGCGCCCGAGCTGACCCGCTGGCTGCAGGCGGCCGCGCGCACGCAAAACGTCGCGGAACGCAAGAAGCTGTACGGCGAACTGCAGCACTTCGCGATCAACGAGCAGGCGTACGCGGTGCCGCTGTACGAGCCCGAAGACCAGATCGCCGCCGCGAAGGCGGTCCAGGGGCTGCGCTTCCGCTCGTTCGCGCAGATGCCCGAGAACCCGTACGACGTGTGGGTGAAGAAGTAAGCGGGCGCGCGTCGACCGCGTTGCCCCGCACACCGCGCCGAACCGACAGGAGATTTCACATGAACCCTTCGCCTTCCGCTCCCGTCCCCGTGCCGGACGCGCGGCCGGCCGCACGACCGCCGGCTGCCTGGCGCCGCTGGCCGCGTTCGCCGGTCGCGACGCGGCTCGCGACCGGCGCGCTCGTGCTGTGGGCCGCGGTCACGCTGTCGTTCGCGGCCGTGCATCTCGCACCGGGCGATATCGTGAGCATCCTGATCGGCGAGCAACTGAGCACGCCGGAGATCGAAGCGGCGATCCGCCAGGAATGGGGACTCGACGAGCCGCTCCCGCTGCAATACGTGCATTACCTGTGGCGCGTGCTGCATGGCGAGTTCGGCCGCTCGTACATCCTGAACACCGACGTCGCGCCGCTCGTGCTCGGCCAGCTGTGGCCGACGCTGAAGCTGACGGGCGCGGCGCTCGTCGTGACGATCGCGTTCTCGGTCGGCCTCGCGGTGCTGACCGCCGGCCGCCGCTGGGCCGGGCGTGCCGCGTCCGGCATCGAGCTGCTGCTCGCGTCGACGCCTTCGTTCTGGCTCGGCATCATGCTGCTGTTCGTGTTCAGCTTCACGTTGAAGCTGTTCCCGGTGGCCGGCGATCGCGGCTTCGCGTCGCTCGTGCTGCCCGCGCTGTCGCTCGGGCTCGCCCAGGGCGCGGTGATCGGCCGCGTGCTGCGGCAAGGCATCGAGCGCGCGCTCGACGAACCGTACGCGCTCACGGTGCGTTCGTGGGGCGTGGGCGGGCTCGCGCTGCGCGTGCGCCATGCGCTGCGCCACGCGGCGCTGCCGGCCGTCACGCTCGCCGGCTGGCTCGTCGGTGGCTTGCTGAGCGGCGCGGTGATCACCGAACAGGTGTTCGGCCGGCCCGGTCTCGGCAAGGTGACGGTCGACGCCGTGCTGTCGAAGGACATGCCGGTGATCCTCGCGATCGCGATCCTGTCCGCGGCGATCTACGTCGCGCTCAGCACCGCCGTCGACCTGCTGTACCTGCTGATCGATCCCCGGCTGCGCGATCGCCGCGCAGCCCGCTGAACCGGAGGCTTCGATGTCCACTCCCGTCGATCTCGCGTTGCGCGCCCCGGCGACATCCGGCGCCGCCGGCTGGCTGCGCCGCCACCCGGGCCTCGCGCTCGCCGCCGTCTATCTGCTGCTGAACGTGGTTGCCGTCGTCGCACCCGGGTGGCTCGCACACTACGACCCGCTGGCGGCCGATCCGCTGTCCGCGCAGCTCGGCAGCAGCGCCGAGCACTGGCTCGGCACCGACCAGCTCGGCCGCGACATCTTCTCGCGGGTCGTGTACGGCGCCCGCTACTCGCTGTCGATCAGCGCGGCCGCGATCGGCGTCGCGACCGTGTGCGGCACCGTGCTCGGGTTGTTCGCAGGCCTCGCGCGCGGCTGGCTCGACGAGCTGATCACGCGCGTGCTCGACGTCGTGTCCGCCTTCCCCGACCTGCTGCTCGCGCTGATGCTGATCTCGTTCACCGGCCCCGGCGCGGTCAATCTCGTGTTCGCGCTCGGCGTCGCGTCGGTGCCGCGCTTCGCACGCGTGGTGCGTGCGCAGACCTTCGTCGTCGCGGCATCCGGCCATGTCGAGCACGCGCGCACGCTCGGCCTCGCACCGGCGGTGCTGGTGTGGCGGCACGTGTTGCCGCACGCGATCGCGCAGGTTCCGGTACTCGCGACAATCGGACTGGGCACCGCGATCATCGGCGCGTCGGGACTGAGCTTCCTCGGCATGGGGCCGCAGCCGCCCGCGGCGGAATGGGGATTGATGCTCGCCGAGGGCCGCAACTATCTGTACAACGCGTGGTGGATCGCGGTGTGGCCCGGCCTCGCGATCACCGCGGCCGTGATCGCCGTGAATGCGCTCGGCGGCTACTGGCAGGCCCGCTTCGAACGCCGGGAGGCAGCATGAGCACGATTGCATCCACTGCGCCGGCAACGCCGGCGCGCGCCGCACCACTGGTCCGCATCGAAGGCCTGACGATCGGCTTTCGCGGCGCGCACGGCACGCGGCCCGTCGTCGGGCCGCTCGAGCTCGCCGTGCATGCCGGCGAATGCGTCGCGCTCGTCGGCGAATCGGGTTCCGGCAAGTCGGTCACCGCACGCAGCCTCGTCGGGCTGAACGGACCACACGCGGTGCTCGACGCCGCCCGCTTCGAGATCGCCGGCGCCGATGCGCGCGGCCATCGCGAGCGCGACTGGCGCGCGATACGCGGGCGCCGGATCGGCTACGTGCTGCAGGACGCGCTGGTGTCGCTCGATCCGCTGTGGCGCGTGCGCGACCTCGTGGCCGAGGCGCTGCGCGACACGCGCGGGCGCGACGTCGTGGCGCGCAGCGCCGACCTGCTGCGCGCGGTCGGCATCGACGACCCCGAGCGGCGGCTGCCGCAGTATCCGCACCAGTTGTCCGGCGGCTTGCGGCAGCGCGTGCTGATCGGCACCGCGATCGCGGGCGGCGCATCGCTGCTGATCGCCGACGAGCCGACCACCGCGCTCGACATGACCGTGCAGCGCCAGATCCTGTCGCTGCTGCGCGCGCGCCGCGATGCCGGCGACGCGGTGCTGTTGATCAGCCACGATCTCGCGGTCGTCGCCGAGCTCGCCGATCGCGTGCTCGTGATGCGCGCCGGCCAGGTCGTCGAACAGGGGCCGGCGCGCGACGTGCTGACCGCGCCGGCGCATCCGTACACGCGCGAATTGCTCGCGGCGATTCCCACCCCGGCATCGCGCGGGTTCCGGCTCGCGACTGCCGCGCGCGTTCCGCTGCCGCCGAAGCGCATCGATGCGCATGCACCGGTACTGGCCGTCGACGCGCTGACGAAACGCTACGGCGATCGCACCGCGCCGGCCGCGGTCGACGGCGTGTCGTTCACGCTCGCACGCGGCGAGACGCTCGGCATCGTCGGCGAATCCGGTTCCGGCAAGTCCACGGTCGCGCGCATCGTGCTCGGGCTCGTCGAGCCGGACAGCGGCTCCGTCGCGCTCGACGGCCAGCCGTGGAGCGGTGTGCCGGAAGCCGCACGGCGCGCGCGGCGCGCCCGGCTCCAGCTGATCGCGCAAGACCCGTACAGCTCGTTCGACCCGCGCTACCCGGTCGGGCAGATCGTCGGCGAAAGCCTTGACGCGGCCGGTATCCGCGGCGATGCGCGCCGCCGCCGCGTGCTGCAACTGCTCGACGAGGTGCAACTCGGCGCCGGCTGCATCGACCGCTACCCGCGCGAATTGTCCGGCGGGCAGCGGCAGCGCGTCGCGATCGCGCGCGCGTTCGCGTCGAACCCGG
This sequence comes from Burkholderia sp. Bp8986, assembly GCF_003854225.1. NCBI lineage: Bacteria > Pseudomonadati > Pseudomonadota > Betaproteobacteria > Burkholderiales > Burkholderiaceae > Burkholderia > Burkholderia sp. Bp8986. The sequence continues at coordinate 49,816 of NZ_QTQM01000052.1, forward strand.
CGCTGCTCGTCGCGGACGAGCCCGTCAGCGCGCTCGACGTGTCGATCCAGGCGCAGGTGCTGGATCTGCTTGCCGATCTGCAGGCCGAGCACGGCACCGCGATGCTGTTCATCTCGCACGATCTCGGCGTCGTGCATCACGTCGCCGACCGGATCCTCGTGATGCGCGGCGGCCGGGTGGTCGAAAGCGGCCCGGTCGAGCGCGTGTTCGGCGCGCCGTCGCACCCGTACACCGCATCGCTGCTCGATGCGCTGCCGACACTGCCGCCGCTGGCCGGCGCGCATGCCGCGCCGCCGCTCGCCGCGCTCGCATGAACCTTGCCCGTCCTCACCGAACCGCCACCATGAGTCAACCGATCCACACTACTCCCCGCCAGATCCATCTCGGCGCCATCATCCAGGGCGCATCCGGCAACATGTCCGCATGGCGCCATCCGGATGCGGTCGCCGACGCGAGCATCAACGTCGACTTCGTCCGCACGCTCGCGCGGCAGGCGGAGGCGGCCAAATTCGACCTGCTGTTCGTCGCCGACGGGCTGCACATCAACGCGAAGTCGATTCCGCATTTCCTGAACCGCTTCGAGCCGCTCACGCTGCTGTCGGCGCTCGCGCTCGTCACCGAGCGGATCGGGCTGGTCGGCACGCTGTCGACGTCGTACAGCGATCCGTTCACCGTCGCGCGACAGTTCTCGAGCCTCGATCATCTGAGCGACGGCCGCGCGGGCTGGAACGTCGTCACGTCGCCGCTCGAAGGTTCAGCGAAGAATTTCTCGCGTGGCGCACACCCGGAGCACGCGCTGCGCTACCGGATCGCGTCGGAATTCCTGACGGTGACGAAAGGGCTTTGGGATTCGTGGGAAGACGATGCATTCGTGCGCGACAAGGCAAGCGGCGTGTTCTTCGATCCGGCCAAGCTGCACACGCTGAATCATGTCGGCGAATTCTTCTCGGTGGCCGGCCCGCTGAACATCGGCCGCTCGCGGCAAGGGCGCCCGATCCTGTTCCAGGCCGGCGCGTCGGACGACGGCAAGGGCGTCGCGGCGGAACACGCGGACGCAATCTACACGCGCCAGGAGACGATCCCGCTCGCGCAGGCGTTCTACGCGGACGTTCAGCGACGGCTCGCCGCGCGCGGCTCGTGACGATCGACAACGCGCTCGACTATCTCGGCCGCTACTTCGATCACCACGATTTCTCGCAGTACGCACTCGATGCGCCGTTTCCCGACCTCGGCGACCTCGGCAGCAACCAGTTCCGCAGCACGACCGACTCGATCAAGCGCGACGCCGCCGAACGCGGCCTGACGCTGCGCGAGGTCGCGCTCGAGGCCGCCACGCCGCGCCCGAGTTTCGCGGGCACGCCCGAGCAGGTCGCCGACGGGTTGCAGGCGTGGGTCGACGCGCGTGCGACGGACGGCTTCATCGTACGCGGCGGTACGCCCGCCGCGTTCGCCGAGTTCGCTGCCCGGGTCGTGCCGATCCTGCAGGAGCGCGGCGTGTACCGGCGCGATTACGCAGGCGCGACGCTGCGCGAGCATCTCGGGCTGCCGTATCCGCCGAACCGGCACGCCCGCGCGGCATGAGCGGGCGAGCATCGGGTGTGTGGCCGGGCGCGCCAATGCGACCCTGCCCTCGTCAATTGACTCGACGAGTGCATCTCGCGCATGCCGAGCGTTATCGGAATACCGAGACGAGCGGCAAAGCGGGATCGGCCGCCCATTCCTGTAACGAACCATCGTAGATGGAGACCTTGTCGTACCCCGCCAGCGTGAGTGCGAGGGCATTCACCGCGGCGGAAATGCCGCCGCCGCAGTACACGCAGACAGGGTGCGCGGCATCCAGCGAACCCAGCGCGCGCAGCAGACCGGGCGCCGTTTCGTAACGCCCGGTAGCGTCGAGCAAACTCCGCGCGGGGACGTTCACGCTCCCCGGAATATGTCCGCGCCGGGCATAACGGCTCGGCGCCGTTCCGGCATAGACCTCGGCCGACAGCGCGCAAACAAGCGAGGCGCGTACCGAGCCTGCGAGCATTGCTTCCACGTCAGCACGGTCGGCCCACATGCCCGCACGCTCGCGCACGTCGAGGCGGCCTCGCTTCACCGCGCTCGCTGGCCCCGTATCGACCGGCAGGTTCGCCGCTCGCCACGCTCGCCAGCCGCCATCGAGCACCCGGGCATCGAGACCGATCCAGCGCAACATCCACCAGAGCCGCGCAGACCACAAGCCGTCGCCACGGTCGTATACCACCACGCGCGACGTGCTGGTCACGCCAAGCGCAGCGAGTTCGCGCGCGAGCACCGCCGGCGCGGGTCGCATGAATGAAAGCGTCTCGTGCGGCGCGCTCAAACCACTCGTGAAATCGGCATGGCGTGCGCCCCGAATGCGCTGGGCGAGCCAACCGTCGTGGCCGCTCGTCACCCGGTAATCTCCGTCGAAGCGCGGCGGCGGCAACTCCACATGGGCATCCAGCACGACCACGTCCGGTTCATCGAGACAAGCCGCAAGCTCGTCCGGGCCGACCAGGATACGTGCGCGTCGAGCGGCATCTGCCGCCGGGTTTTCCAGTCCAAAGGACGCTCCACCACTCATCTGCCCACCTCCTTGTGACGCCGCGCCCGTAGCCATGCGAGCAGCCGCTGCCCGTCGTGGCTCCGAAACCAGCGTGCGTGACCGATCAGATAGCCGTCATACGCGGCAGAGACACCTGCGGCATCCGCCAGAATATCCTCGAAGTACTCGACTTCAAGCAACGCGAATTCCGTATGGACGATCGGCAGCAGCGCGACCAGCGCTTCGTGCTCCGCCTCGCTCAACGGCGCCAGCGACTCGTATCCGTCGAGCAACGCGGCGATATGCTCGTACTGGACTGCGCGTGCCGCAGGCGCGGCGAGCCAGTCGATCGTATTGCGCTCGATCGCGAGTGCGATATCGTAGACGGCGCAAGTCCGGTCCGCCAGGCCAAAGTCAAGTACCGTACGTACCTGTGCGCCGGGAGATGCATCGGTCCAAAGCAGATTCGACGCGTGCCAGTCCCCGTGCGTCCAAAGCGGTCGCAGCGCCGGCAGCAACGGCACGAGCCGTGCGTGCAAAGGCGCAATGGTTTCGGCAACATCGGCACGCCAGTCGCGCGATGCCAGTGACCGCGCGAGTCCCGGTTGGGCGTCCACCCAACGGTCGAGCGCGGCGTCGAGGCTCGCACTGCCAAGGACGCGAAAGCTCGACAGGAGCGGCTGCAATGCGCGGGCGGGGGCGTCGTAGTCGGCCGCGGCCCGATGCAGGCGCGCAAGCGTGCGGCCGGCCGACCATGCGTGGGTCGGATGAAAGAAGGGTTTCCACGACATCACGCCGCGATACGCGTCCATCCCTGGCGCAGCCGCGTGAACCTCCCACGTCCAGTCGCCACACGCAATCGCCGTGCGGCCCGCACGATCCGCCAGCACGTCGGGTACCGGCATGCCGCGGTTGCGCAAGTGCGCGATGAATGCGTGTTCCTCTGCGAGGCCACGCGCGCTGCGCAGACGGGCGTGGTGACGTTTCACGAACCATGTGCGGCCATCGAGCGTATGCGCAAGCACGGCTGCCGAAAACGGCCGGGGGCTATGCCAGGCAATCTTCGCGAGCGGCGCGAGGTCTGCGTAATCCGCGAACAGCCGTTCGACGTCATCACGCGTAACGAGTGGCCAATCGCGCACCGACGTCTCGCCGTCGACGGTGAATTGCGGCGGTACGTCCAGCACGCCCGTATCGCGTGCGCCCGTGTTCATCTCTGCCTTCACGGAAGGCGTCGGAGCGCGTCCGGTGTGGTACTTCATTGGATTCGTCCTATCGCATGCCATCAGATGCGGCTTCCCGATGCAACGTACGACGTCTCCCGTGCGGTGTCCGCACGCGACCAGTCACGCCAGCCGAGCGCCGCCAGAACCAGAAACAACGCGTAGAGCCCCGACGTGAGATACAGGCCCTTGTAGATGAATACACCGACATAGACAGCATCCACGGCGATCCACAACGTCCATGAAACGATGTAGCGTCGCGCGGTCCAGAGTTGTGCAACGAGGCTGAATGCCGCGAGCGATGCGTCTATCCACGGCAGCGCGGCGTCGGTATAGCGAGCCATCGCCGCGCCGAGCAATGCGCTCAGGCTCACCGCCGCGATCAGGTCGGGCGCGAGCCGTGCGAAGCGCACGCCGCCGACGGGCGCGACGGTTCGCGGGCCATCGCGCCCCGCATCGTCGCCGTGCCGTTGCTGCGCCAGCCAGCGCCACCAGCCGTACAGCTGAAGCGCGGCGAACGCGCCTTGCAGCAGCGCATCCGAATACAGCCTGGCGTCGAAGAAAATCCAGCCATACAGCGCCACCGACGCGAGCCCGATCGGCCAGCACAGCATCTTGCGACGCGCCGTGAGCCAGATGGCGAGCGCGCTGACGGCGACGCCGATGATTTCGAGTGCGGACATGATATGTGTCAGTTACCTTGTCTTGAATAAAACGCCGGCGGCCGCCTGACGCGGCCCAAGCTCAGCGACCGGTGTCGTCGGGCAGGAACGCGTTGGTGAATGCGTAACGGCTCTGCGAGGCATCGCGCAAGACGCCATGTGTGCCGAGCCACTGCGCGTAGGGATTCAGGAGCGCCTCGCGTTGCACGCCCCACACGCCCTCGTGCGTCCATGTCGAACCGATCAGCGGCAGCGAGCGGCGCAGCAGCGATGTCGGAAAATAAGGAATGACGCGTTCGAGCGACGGCAGTCCTCGCAACGGCTCCCGCGCGACAGCGAGATAGCCGCGTCGCGCCGCCGCCAGAAAGCCGCGCACCAGCTCGCCGCGCGTTTCCAGCGTATCCTCGTGCGCGCCGAGCAGGTAGCTGTGATAGGCCGGCGCACCGATTTCATCGACGGGCCAGATGCGGCGTTCGCCGTCCGGTACGCTCGATGCGAATAGCGTATCCCATGCCCAATAGCTGCCGAACGACGCATCGGCCACGCCCTCGAGAAAGCTCTCGGGCGGCAGTTCACGCACGCCGCTGTCGACGATCGTCACCGCATCCGGATCACCGCCGTCATGTGCCACGAGATGGCGCACCATCGCGATCCCGCGCGGCGTCGGATTCATTGCCAGACGTCGTCCGGCGAGATCACGGGGTCGGGCGATGCCCGTCGCGGCCACGGTCTGGATCGTCTCCAGCGCCCGATGGTTGATCGCCGCAATGCTCACGAGCGGGTGACCCGCCTCGCGCTGCACGAAAAGGCGATTGCTCGGAAACACGCCGAAGTCCACGTCGTGTCGCGCGAGATGCCCGAGCGCGTCACCGCGCGCCGGATCGGGAACGACGATTTCGACGTCGAGCCCCTCTTCCGCGAACCACCCCTCGTCGCGGGCCAAATAGAAGCCCGCTGCATTGGTCCACGGGTGAAAGTACTCGAGCATCAGCGTGATCCGGGTCATGCCAGGTTCTCCATTGGCTGATCGACGCCGTCGATCAGAAATCATAGGTCAACGACACGCGCGCGGTGCGCGGCGCGCCGGGGAACAGGTACGCGTCGCCCTGCTGCTCGCCCGCGTCGCGCCAGTAGAACTTGTTGAACAGGTTGTCCACCGACAC
>NZ_QTQM01000053.1:0-49347 GCF_003854225.1 Burkholderia sp. Bp8986
CAGCGGCCGCCGCGATGTGTGGCTGCGCGAATGCATGCAACGTGCACCAGCATGCGCACGCGAGTGCGTGGGGCAGCACGCTGCCGACCTCGGACGCGAAGGGCTTCTGGGGCGCGTTCGGCTGTTCGTGCTGGGCGGTCTGACATGTCGACGACGATCGGCCGGTACAGCCCCGCGTGGATCCGTGTCCTGCTCGCGCAGCCGTGGGTCGGCGCGCTGGTCCGGCTTGCACTCGTTTCCGCCTTTCTGATCGGCGGCGTCGCGAAGGCGCTCGACTTCGACGGCGCGGTTGCGGAGCAGGCGCATTTCGGCCTGCATCCGCCTGCGCTATGGGCTGCACTGGCGATTGTCGTCGAGATCGGCGGTTCGCTGTGCGTGGTGTTTCGCCGCTTCACGTGGCTCGGCGCCGGCAGTCTCGGCGTGCTGACCGTCGTCGCGATGCTGGTGGCGAACGACTTCTGGAACCAGACGGGCGCAGCGCGCTTCATGGCGCTCAACGGTTTCTTCGAGCACTTGGGCCTCATTGCAGCGCTCGTCCTCGTCACGATGCTGGGCGATGCCCGGGATACGCAAGGGGACGGTCGCGCCTGAGGGCATGAGCCGCGCATTGCGACGGAACGCAGATTCGATCACCAGGCGGCTTTTCCCCGTTGCGCCTTTGAAAGAGGCGCAACGGGGCTTCCTTTGCGCGACGCGTTGCAGGCGTGCGGCAATTGGGGGCACGCGTGGCGTTGCCCATCGTGCTCACCGGCGAAATCACTTTTGATCTGAAATCACGAATCGGCGGCCGATTCCGTCGCCAGCCTTGTCGGGCGGGGCCGCCGCGCGAACGGACCCTCCGGACGCGATATCCGCCCACCCCTTCAGACCACGTTTTAGACCTCCAGGGACTCAACTGTGTCGAATTCCGTCTTGGACAGACTTAACCCGTCTGCCTAGACTGAACTCGCTTTCCCTCACCCCTGGAGAAAATGATGAGTCTCGAAGACACGCTGCCCGGTAACAAGATCCTTGGTTTCGGTACTGCCCCGCTCGGCAACATGTTCCGCAACATCCCGGACGCGGAAGCGGCGGCCACCGTCGAAGCGGCATGGCAACACGGCATCCGCTATTTCGATTCGGCCCCGTTCTACGGCGCCGGCCTCGCGGAAATCCGCCTCGGCGATGCGCTGGCGAACCACCCGCGTGACGAATACGTACTGAGCACCAAGGTCGGCCGCGTGATCCTTGACGAAGTCGAGGACGTGTCGGCGCGCGATCTCGGCGAGAAGGGCGGCCTGTTCGAACACGGCCGGCCGAACCGCATCGTCAACGACTACACGGCCGATGCGACGCTGCGTTCGATCGAGGACAGCCTGAAGCGTCTGCGCACCGACCGCCTCGACATCGTCTGGGTGCACGACATCGCGCAGGACTTCTACGGCGATGAATGGCTCGCGCAGTTCGAAGTCGCGCGCAAGGGCGCATTCCGCGTGCTGAGCAAGCTGCGTGAAGAAGGCGTGATCAAGGCGTGGGGCCTCGGCGTGAACCGCGTCGAGCCGATCGAACTGGTGCTCGACCTCGCCGAACCGCAACCGGACGGCATGCTGCTCGCCGGCCGCTACACGCTGCTCGATCACGAGCGCGCGCTGCAACGCGTGATGCCGACGGCTGCCGCGCAGAACGTCGGGATCGTCGTCGGCGGCCCGTACAGCTCGGGCGTACTCGCGGGCGGCACGCACTTCGAATACCAGAAGGCTTCGCCGGAAATCCTCGCGAAGGTCGAGCGCATCAAGGCGATCGCCGCACGCTACGACGTGCCGATCAAGGCCGCCGCGCTGCAGTTCTCGATGTCGCATCCGGCCACCGTCGCGGTGATTCCGGGCGCGAGCCGTCCGGAGCGGATCGCGGAAGACCAGGCTGCGCTGAACGTGGTGATTCCTGCCGACTTCTGGCGCGAAATGCGTGAACAAGGTCTGATTGCGGCCAATGCGCCGCTGCCGACCGATCGTTGATCCTGAAAGGTGATGACATGGCACAGGCCAATGCAAGCATCGAGATCACGGCTTCGGCCGACACGGTCTGGACACTGATCGGCGGCTTCGGGTCGCTGCCCGACTGGCTGTCGTACATCCCGGCGAGCGAGCTGAGCGAGGGCGGTCGCGTGCGCAGCCTCGCGAACCCGGACGGCGACGCGATCGTCGAGCGGCTGGTCGCCTTCGACGACGCGGCACGCAGCTACACGTACGCGATCCTCGAAGCGCCGTTCCCGGTCGTGAACTATCGCTCCACGCTGCGCGTGCGCGAGAACGGCGCGAACGCGGCGACGGTCGAGTGGTCGGGCACGTTCACGCCGGATGGCGCGACCGACGACGAAGCGATCCGCCTCTTCCGCGGTATCTACGAAGACGGTCTCGCCGAACTGGCGAAGCGGTTCGCGGCGTGACGGTGTCGTGGCGTAGCGGCGCGATCGCGTGACGGTGTGACGATGTCGCGCGCGGTGAACGGGTGCCGGTCGTGTCGGCACCCGCCGACGCCGTGTGTCGTGGCGGGTTTTCATCCGTGACGACGCGCGGCACCGGCGCCGCCGCGCGTGCATCGTCAATCGTCGTATGAACGTGCCGAGCCGTCGTCGGCGTTGCGGTCGCACCGTTCGTCGTCCGGCCGCCGCGGCGGCATGCGATGGACGCGGAACCTGCCCGCATGCGGTGGCGGGGCAACGACCGATAACGCGCGGTTATACCGGTATCACATCCTGTCAATTGTCGCGCGGGGGCGGACTCCGTATGCTGGCCCATTGCGCGGCTTTCCGGCGCATTTCGGACGTGCGCGTCAGTCGGTGCGCCGCCGGCGCACGCGGCGGCACCCGAGCCCGGCATCGAGCGCCCCGCTGCACGGATTCGAACCGCCCGGCCCACTCACGGCGACGCGACACGCGCGCCGGCACGACAAACAACACACAACACCTATGCGAGCCCGTGATCGCACGGCGTTCGCCCCCGATCCATCTACAGAGGAAACGAACATGACACTCGCAGGCAACCTGCTGATCGGCTCGCGCGCACGGCGCGGCACGAACGGCGACACATACGCGGTCAACGCATCCAGCGGCGAACGCATGGCGCCGGCCTTCGGCGGCGCGAGCAGCGTCGATCTCGATGAAGCATGCGCGCTCGCCTGGGCCGCGTTCGACACGTATCGCGAAACGCAACCCGAAGCGCGCGCGACGTTCCTCGAGACGATCGCGGCGAACATCCTCGCGCTCGGCGACGAACTGGTCGAGCGCTGCGTCGCGGAAACGGGCCTGCCGCGCGCCCGCGTCGAAGGCGAGCGCGGCCGAACGGTCGGCCAGCTGCGGATGTTCGCCGACGTGGTGCGTGCGGGCGACTACCTCGACGCGCGCATCGATCCGGCGCAGCCGGCACGCCAACCGGCGCCGCGTCCCGACCTGCGCCTGCGTCATATCGGCCTCGGGCCGGTCGCGGTGTTCGGCGCGAGCAATTTCCCGCTGGCATTCTCGGTCGCGGGCGGCGATACGGCGTCCGCGCTCGCGGCCGGCTGCCCGGTGATCGTGAAGGCGCACCCGGCGCATCCGGGCACGTCGGAACTGGTCGGGATCGCCGTGCAGCGGGCGGTGAAGACGTGCGGGATGCCGGAAGGCACGTTCTCGCTACTGTTCGACACCGGCCTCGAGATCGGCAAGGGGCTCGTGCGCGATCGGCGCATCAAGGCGGTCGGCTTCACCGGTTCGCGCCATGCCGGCACCGCGCTGATCGCACTTGCGAACGCGCGGCCCGAGCCGATCCCCGTGTACGCGGAAATGAGCAGCATCAATCCGGTGCTGCTGTTCCCGAACGCACTCGACGCGCGCGGCGACGCGATCGCGCAGCAGTTCGTGCAGTCGCTGACGCTCGGCGCCGGGCAGTTCTGCACGAATCCGGGGTTAATCCTTGCCGTGGACGGGCCGGCACTCGAGCGCTTTACCGCCGCGGCGGCGGAGCGGCTCGCCCAGGCCGCGGCGGCGACGATGCTCACGCCCGGCATTCATCAGGCCTTCGAGCGTTCGGTGGCCGCGCTCGCGCAGCATCCGCAGGTGCGCACCGTCGCGCGCGCGCATGCGCCGGCCGGCGCGAACCAGGGGCAGGGCGCGCTGTTCTCGACGAGCGCGGACGCGTTCCGCGAGTCGAAGGCGCTGCATGAGGAGATGTTCGGCGCGGCGTCGCTGATCGTCCGCTGTCCGGACCTCGACACGATGCGCGATCTGATCGAGTCGCTGGAAGGGCAGCTGACGACGGCGCTCCATATCGACGAAGCCGACTACGCCGCCGCGCGCACGTTCCTGCCGGCGCTGGAGCGGCGCGCGGGCCGCGTGCTCGTCAACGGTTTCGGCACCGGCGTGGAAGTCGCGCATGCGATGGTGCACGGCGGCCCGTATCCGGCCACCGCGGACGGGCGTACGACGTCGGTCGGCAGTCTCGCGATCCGTCGTTTCCTGCGGCCGGTCTGCTATCAGGACATGCCGGAGGCGCTGCTGCCCGATGCGCTGAAGACCTCGAACCCGCTGGCGATCAACCGGCTGATGGACGGGAAGGTCACGCTCGCGAACTGACACGCGAGCGGGGGGAAGCCGGCATCAGGTATCGCGCATGCAATCGCATGCGGACCGCTGCCGGCGCGATCGATTTCAGCCGGATTCGTGTGCGGGGATGCGGACGGCACGATAGATTCCCTGCCTTTGCCGGCGATCGCGCCCCCCCCCCGTCACGTCACTCGACCGTCGCGACCACATCCTCGCCGGTCAGAATCTCGCGAAACACGCCGACCAGCGGCCGCAGGTTGACCTTGTGCCACGCGGCCCACAGCGGCGTGCGATAGCTGAACCACGGCAGCTCGCGCAGCACGACGCCTTCCGGCACCTGGTGACGCAGGCTCTGCTGGATCATCGTCACGCCGAGCCCGGCGGCGACGAGCCCGAGCGCCGCGAGCGGCTCGCTCGCCTCGACGGAAATATCCGGCGAGAAACCGGCCTTCGCGCACGCGGCGACGAACGCGCCGTGACGCGGCGCGCTTTCCTGCTGCGTGACCCCGATCCACGGCTGCGTCGCGAGATCGTCGGCCACAAGCGTCTTCTTCTTCGCGAGCGGATGGCCTTCGGGCAGCGCGAGCAGCATCGGATCGTTCAGCACGCGCATCGATTCGAGTTCCGGATCGTCGGGCGCGGGCGGCTCGGTCACGAGCGCGATGTCGAGACTGCGCTCGCGCAGGCCTTCGAGCTGCGCGGCGGACGTGTAGTTGTACAGCGCGATGTGGACGGCCGGGCGGTCCGCGCGCAACGTCTTCAGCGCGCGCGGCAGCACGCCCGAGTGCGTGGCCGTTTCCAGGTAGCCGATGCAGAGCCCGCCTTCGTCGCCGCGGCCGAGCCGGCGCGCGAGCGATTCCAGCCGGTGCGCATGGCGCAGGAACGCCTGCGTCTCGCTGAGGAACGTGCGGCCGTCGCGCGTCAGACGAATGCGCTGCTGGCTGCGTTCGAACAGCGTCAGCCCGAGCTTTTCCTCGAGCTGCGCGATCTGGCGGCTGAGCGGCGACTGCGAAATGTGCAGCCGTTCGGCGGCGCGGCCGACGTGTTCTTCCTCCGCGACCGCGATGAAATATTGAAGCTGACGGATGTCGAGCATATAAGACCTAAAGGGACTCAAGTTTGATGAATTATGTCTTGGACAGACATAACCATGCAACCTAGACTGGACGCACTTTTCCGTGACCTGTGGAGAAATGCATGCGTCTCAAAGCCACGCTGCCGGCCGACAACACGCTCGGTTTCGGCGCCGCCCCGCTCGGCAACATGTTCCGCGACATCCCCGACGACGAAGCCGCCGCGACCGTCGAAGCCGCGTGGGCGCGCGGGATCCGCTACTTCGACACCGCGCCGTCGTACGGCGCAGGGCTGGCCGAGTCGCGTCTGGGCGACGTGCTCGCCGGCCATGGGCGCGACGACTACGTGATCAGCACGAAGGTAGGCCGCGTCGTGCTCGACGAAATGGAAGGCGCGAGCGCGCGCGACTACGGCGAGAAGACCGGAATCTTCGCGCATGGCCGCGCGAACCGGCTCGTCAGCGACTACACGGTCGACGCGACGCTGCGCTCGATCGAGGGCAGCCTGAAGCGCCTGCGTACCGATCGGCTCGACATCGTGTGGGTGCACGACATCGCGCAGGACATCTACGGCGACGAATGGCTCGCGCAGTTCGAAGTCGCGCGCAAGGGCGCGTTCCGCGTGCTGGGCAAGCTGCGTGAAGAAGGCGTGATCGGCGCGTGGGGGCTCGGCGTGAACCGCGTCGAGCCGATCGAGCTCGTGCTCGATCTCGACGAACCGCAGCCGGACGGCATGCTGCTGGCCGGCCGCTATACGTTGCTCGATCACGAGCGCGCGCTGCAGCGGGTGATGCCGGCGGCAGCCGCGCGAGGCGTCGGGATCGTCGTCGGCGGCCCGTACAGTTCGGGCGTGCTGGTCGGCGGCGCGCACTTCGAATACCAGAAGGCTTCGCCGGAAATCGTCGCGAAGGTCGAACGCATCAAGGCGATCGCCGCACGCTACGACGTGCCGGTCAAGGCGGCCGCGCTGCAGTTCGTGCTCGCGCATCCCGCGGTCGCGTCGGTGATTCCCGGTGCGAGCCGTCCGGCGCGCATCGCGGAAGATGTCGACGCGCTGAACGCGACGATTCCGGCCGACTTCTGGCGCGAGATGCGCGAGCAGGGGCTCGTCGCCGCGAACGCGCCGCTGCCGATCGATCGCTGATCGTGCCGGTCGACGCGAGTCGATAAAAAATGCCCGCGCAAGCGGGCATCGTCGGGACGGTGCGGTGCGGCGCGCCGTTCGGGCGCGCGCTTGGCCGTTCAATTAGAATCTCTAACAAAATGAACGGATGGGGCTGCCAACCTGCCGCACGCTCCGCTCACCACTTCGTTGTTTCGCTGACGACGAGACCACGGCAAAACCGATACTCGATGGCGCATTGCCGTCACTGATCCAACTGCTGCGATATTTCGTGCGCGAATGACCGGTTTAGCACTTGCGTGCCGTTGCGGTCATCGCTGACAAAGGCTACGACTCGAACGCCTTTGTGGAGAGTATCCACTCTCCGCGTGCGAAGGCCGTCATCCCGCTTCGCTCGAACAGAAAACCAAGCGTCGCTATAGCCGCGTGCTGTATCGGATGAGCTTTATCGATGATCGCTCTGCCCCTGAACAAGCCGCTTGACTTCCTCGATCACCTCGTCTGACAGCGTCTCGGGTACGCCCCAGTAATCGAAGATACCGCCATCCGCATGATTTTGTCCGCACGTCACAAATACGCCGGTGCCAAATCGATTCTTGAGATGGGTAGCCAGCCAGCCAACGAAGCCACTATTGTCTGCCCCTGCCGGGAAGTGGAATCGAAAGATGCCGAACTGTTCCTGGTGTGAACCGTCACTCGGCACAAGCTGACTCCACACGTTGTCGTCTCGCACCAAGGCAAGTGCGTCGGCCCGCACAGCGCTTGGGAATTGATCCAGCGGAAATTCAATGAACGTGTACGTGCCGGAGTAAATCCGTAGGCGTGCCTCGGTGATTACGCGTCGAAGGCGACGCTCAGTTTGTTCGACGGTCTCACGTGAAATATCAACCATGTCTACTCCGAGAATGAGGCGGTTACAGGTCAGATCATCAATGCAAGCAGAAACGAACTTCATCCTACCAGCATGTGACGCAATCACCGGCGAATAGTCGCCCGAACCGAGCGGACCGGATAACCCGACAACCCGCACAAATGTAAACAGACCCTGGAGCTGCCCGGAGCAGGCGTTTGGCGGACAGACAGGTCGCTCAACATCACCCTGCACTCGAATCGTCGATCGCGGCCAGCGCCTGCCCTGTCATTCCGACTTCGATGGCGAGGCGACGAAGCGCATGCCAGCCAAGCCTTGTGGAGCCGGCTACTGCTGCATCACGGCGCCTGCGCTGGCACCGATGACAAACAACGTGCCGATACTTTGCAGCAGGGTCATGGGCTGCCCGAGTACCGCAAACCCGATTGCCGAGGCAATCGCAGGCTCGACGCTCATCAGGATGCCAAACGTCGACGCCGTCATGCGCCGTAACGCAATCATCTCCAGAACATAAGGCAAGAGCGGGACGAGCACGGCGAGACCGGCAGCGTCGATCAATTGTCCGGCCGGAAAATGCCCGCCGCTTTCCGCGAGGCCGAATGGCGCGGTCACGAGCGCCGCGACGATCAGCGACGTGGACAGGCCTTGCAGACCATCGAACAGCGACCCCACGCGCTTCATCATCAGGATGTAGGCGGCCCATCCGAGCGCCGAGCCGAGCGGGAATACGAGCGCCGCAACGGGCACGATCCACATGTCGTCCTGGCGCGCGAGCAGCACGATTCCTGCCAGGGCGAGCGCGGGCCACGCAAGCATCCGGATCTTGCGTACGCCGATGGTCGCGACGCACAGCGGCCCCAAGAAATTGATCGCGACCGCGAGCCCGAGTGGCACGCGCTTGACCGCCTCGAAGAAGCACAGTGTCATGCAGGCCATCGCGCAGCCGAGCGCGATGGCGGCGATCCAGCGCTGCCGGGAATAGCGCCGGACGGGCGGGCGCACGATCACGGCCAGCGCGAAGGCGGCGAAGCACAGGCGCAGCCAGGTCGTGCTGAAGGTTCCGTACTCGATCATCGCGGGCCGCGACAGCGCAGCGCCGAGCTGGACGCTGCACATCGACACCATGGCGAGCCCGGGCGCCAGAGCCGCTTGGAAGCGTCGTGTCCGCGACGCGCCAAACGCCGCATTCGCCGTGAACGCGTCGCGCGCAACCGGTGTGGAAGCGGTCGTGTGCCGGCCGGCCCGGATGCTTCCGGTTTCTTCGTTCATGCAGTGCTCCATGATGGCGATGCGGCGATGTTAACCACGCATGTTCGTTTGGTATAAGCTCGAATTTTTTATGGGCGCTTCAAGAATATTTATGGCTCGGGATCTCGACAGCGGCTTGTTGCGCACCTTTCTGATCGTGGTCGAAACCGGTAGCGTGAGCGAGGCGGCGCAGGCGCTGCATCGCACGCAGGCCGCCGTCAGCATGGCATTGCGCCGGCTGGAAGAATCGGTCGGGCAGCGCCTGCTCGAACGTTCGCCACGCGGCATCAAGCCGACAGCGGCGGGCAGCGTGTTGCTGCCTTACGCGCAGCGCATGCTCGACATCGGTATCGCGGCGCGCGCTGCGCTGAATGCAGGTGAGATCTCAGGGACGGTCCGGCTCGGCCTCCTCGAGGACATCGCTGTTGGCCATCTGCCGCACACGCTGCGTGATTTTGGCGCGTCGTTCCCGAATGTCGCCGTGGAGATCGTCGTCGATTCGAGCAAGGCGCTGTCGCAGGATTTCATGAATGGCTCGCTCGATTTCGCGATCATCGACCCGACGTTCATCCATGCGGAACCGCTCGTGCGGTGGCAGCATCCGCTGTTCTGGGCGGCTGGCCTTGCGTATGACGGAGATGTCCGCCACGGTCCATTGCCGTTCGTCGCATTCGGCGGTGCGTGCCCGTGGCAAGACAGGCTGTATGCGTCATTGCGCGATGCTCGGGTCGCATGGAAAGTCATCTGCACGAGCACGAGCCTGGCCGCCATTCAATCCGCAGTCGAGGCAGGGCTGGGGGTCACGGTCCTGCTCGAATGGAACGTCCGGCGCGATTCGATGCGCGTGCTCGATCCGGCTGCCACCGGATTGCCGCACCCGCCATCGGCGGAATTCGGCTTGTTCAGCCATGCGGATGGCAGCGATCGCATGTCGGCGGTACAGGCCCTGCAGCGCTTTCTCCTTCGCGAGTTGCGCGATGCCGCAACGCTCCAGGAAGCGCTCACACAATGAGTTTGGAAGCCGTCGCCGGCAGATGATGCAAGCGGCGATCTTCATGAACGCTTCGTGGATCGCCGCGAGGCGCTCGAACCGGATGTGCAGTCGCCCGAAGTTGTGCAGCCAGGCTGTTGCCAGTCGCGCGGTCTGCGCCAGCAGCTCATGCCCGAGCCGCAGCCCGTTTCCTGCGGAAGCATCTTCCAGGAAATGCCGGACTGCGGCACGAACCCAACGGCATCGCGAACGCGGCGCTGCTGCGTTCGTGATCGACTTCAACCGCTCCGCGTGTCCGACGCTCTACCGCGACATCGCGGCGGCGTCCGGCCGCGTTCTCGCCGATCAAGTAGGCAGCGGCTGCTGTAGCGTCTCGACGAGCATGCGCGCACCGGGTGTCAGGTGCGCGAAGGTGCGGGCCACCACGCCGAACGGCTCGTCGAGCGCGGGGATCGCGACCGGCAGGCACGCGACGAGGCCGAAGCGTTCGCCGAACTCGGCGACTTCGCGCGGAATCACCGCGACCAGTTCCGGGTTCGCCTGCAGCAGCGTCAGCGTCGCGAACGTCGACGCCGTCTCGATCGGATAACTCGGCACCTCGATGCCGGCATCCGCGAGCGCACGTTCGAGCGCGAGCCGCATCGGCGTGTTGACCGGATACGCGACCCATTTCGCGTCGGCGAGATCGCGCAGCGTCAGCGCGTCGCGTTCGGCCAGCGCATGCGTGCGCGCGGTCACGACCGCGAGCGGTTCGGACTGCAGCGGGATAGAGTCGTAGGCTTCCGGGCGCCGGTTGTTGTCGTTGCGGCAGATCGCGAGATCGATGCGGCCGTCGTCGATCAGGGCGAGCAGGCTCGCGCTGGTGCCTTCGACGATCTCGACCGACAGGTGCGGCTGGCGGCGGCGCAGGTCGGTCAGCGCGCGCGTGAGCAGCGGCACCGCGCCCATGATCACGCCGACGGCCAGATGGCCGCCATGCCCCTGCGTGATCGCGAGCACTTCGGTATGCAGGTGTTCGAGGTCGCTGTAGATGAGGCGCGCATAGCGCGTGACGCAGCGGCCGAGGTCGTTCGCGACGAGGCCTTTCGGTTGCCGCTCGAACAGCGGCATGCCGAGGATGTCCTCGATCTCGCGCAGCACCTTGGTCGCGCCGGGCTGCGAGATCGCGATTTCTTCGGCGGCCTTGTGCAGCGAGCCGTGGTTTTCGAGCGCGATCAGCAGCTTGAGCTGCTTCAGGCGAAGGCGCGACGCGATGTTCGCGAGAGAGGGAACGGCCAGCGGTTTCATGGCGACGACCAAACCGAAAGCGGCGATTATAGCCCTGCCGGGCCGAAAACGATCTTGAGGATCGCTAATGCAGAACTGGTCAGCGCGCGTGCGGTGAAGCGGCCCCGCACGCGTCGCGGCCCGTGATGTCCGTCGTCAATTCCCGTACATGTCGAAGTCGAAGTATTTCGACTGGATCCGGTTGTACGTGCCGTCGCCGCGGATCTGCGCGATCGCGCGATTCAGTGCGTCGCGCAGGTCCGCATCGGCCTTGCGCACGCCGGCCGCATCGCCGTTG
This sequence comes from Burkholderia sp. Bp8986, assembly GCF_003854225.1. Classification (NCBI taxonomy): domain Bacteria; kingdom Pseudomonadati; phylum Pseudomonadota; class Betaproteobacteria; order Burkholderiales; family Burkholderiaceae; genus Burkholderia; species Burkholderia sp. Bp8986. Next base: position 11,429 of record NZ_QTQM01000053.1, read on the forward strand.
CCCATGATCTTCGGGTCGAACACGACCCCGCCCGCGAACGAGAAGCCCTTGCCGCGCGGCGTCGCCAGGAAGCCGAGCTGGCCCTGCACCGCATCCATCAGCACGCCGTCCACGCGGCCGGTCACGAGATCCGCATAGGCCTGGTCGTAGCTCGGATACGGCACCACCTCGACCTTCGCCGCCGCCCATTTTTCGCGCGCGTAGGTTTCCTGGATCGTCCCCTGTTCGACCGCGACCCGCTTGCCGGCGAGCTTCGCGGCGTCGGGCAGCAGCCCGGAGCCGGTGCGCGCGATCAGGCGCGTCTGGTTGCGGTACAGGCGATCGGTGAAGTCGATCTGCTGGCGGCGCTGTTCGGTCGCGGCCATCGACGACAGGATCACGTCGAACTTGCGCGCCTGCAGCCCGGGAATCAGCCCGTCGAAGCTGCTCGACACCCACACGCATTTCGCGTTGAGCTTCGCGCACAGTGCGTTGCCGAGATCGATGTCGAAGCCCTGCACGCTGCCGTCGGTCGCGGTCGATTCGAACGGCGGGTAGGTCGGGTCGACGCCGATGCGGATCGTCGTCCATTCCTTCGCCGAGGCGAGTGTCGCGAAGGCCATCGCCGCCGCGGACAGCAGGATCGTGATGCGCGTCTTGTTCTTCATGGTCAGGCTCCGTTCGTGTGGGCAAGCGTGGGTGTGCGCGGGCCGCGCTTCAGCTCGGGAATTCGCCGCGCCGGAAATCGTTCGACAGTTCGAGGGTGTCGGCCATCTCGCCGACGGTGACCGGTTTGATCGGCGCGCGGATCCGGTAATGGCCCACATCGCCGACGCCGCGCTGCTGCACGTCGGCAATCAGTTCGCCGACCGTCGTGCCGCACCAGCGTCCCTGGCACGGGCCCATCCCGCAGCGCGTGAATGCCTTCATCTGGTTCGGCCCCTGGCAGCCGAGCGCCGCGAGCGCGCGGATCTCGCCGGCCGTGACCTCCTCGCAGCGGCAGACGATCGTGTCGCCGTCGGGGCGGCGCTGCGCGGCCGGCGGCGTGTACAACGCGTCGAGCAGCGGGCGCACCGCGAGATGGCGGCGCCACGCCCGCAGCGCCGGGCGCTCGCGTTCGGCTTGCCGGCGACGATCGAGTGCGCCGAGCGCGGCCGCGATGTCGAGCGCCGACACTTCGCCCGCGCGAGCCGCGGCTTGCGCGCCGCCGATGCCCGCACCGTCGCCGGCGATCCATACCTGCGCGACGCTGCTGCGGCCGCGTGCATCGCAGGTCGGCCGCCAGCACGCCGCGTGTTCGTCCCATTCATGCGCGCAGCCGAGCGAGCGGGCGAGTTGCGTCGACGGAATCACGCCTTGATGCAGCAGCACGAGCGACGTATCGAGCGATTGCACGATGCCGTCCGCGTCGCGAAAGCGGATGCGTTCCGCGTGGCCGTCGCCGTCGATACCGATATCGGTTGCGCCGCGATAGACGGGAATGCCTGCGTTACTCACCGCGCGCAGCATGCGCCAGCCCTTGAGCAGATAATCGGCGCCGTGCAGCGCCGGCAGCGCATGCGGGAGCGCGCGGCGCCACGCATCGCGCGGCGTCGTGTCGACCAGCGCGCGCACGCGCCGGCCCGCATTCAGCAACTGCGCGGCGAACAGCCACAGCAGCGGGCCGCTGCCCGCGAGCACGGTGTCGGCCGACGGCGCGAGCCCCGCCGATTTCAGCAAGGTCTGCGCGGCGCCGACGCCCATCACGCCCGGCAGCGTCCAGCCGCGCACCGGCCACGGGCGCTCCTGCGCGCCGGTGGCGATCAGCACCGCGCGTGCGCCGATGTCGAGCGTGCCGCCGGATGGACCGCTCTGCGTGAGCATCGCGACCGGCTCCGGTTCGAACGCGACCTGCCACACCGTGCTGCGCGGCAGATACTGCGCGCCGCTCGCGAGCAGGCCGTCGACGAGCGGCCGGCCGGCCGCGTAATCCTTGCCGAGCCAGCGCGCGAGATCCGCGGGCACGTCGGCGACGTTGCGATAGATCTGGCCGCCGGGCGCGCCGCCCTCGTCGGCGACGACGACCGACAGCCCGGCCGTGCGCGCGGCCGCGGCCGCCGCCATGCCGGCCGGCCCGGCGCCGACGATCAGCAGGTCACACTGGCGGCGCGTCATGCGAGCCTCGCCTTGCCGTGCATCGCTCGCACCTGCATGCCGTCGTGCACGGGCGTCATGCAGCCTTGCACGTTCGGCACGCCGTCGACTTCGACGAGGCAGTCGAAGCACACGCCCATCATGCAGAACGGGCCGCGCGGCGCGCCGCTCACGGCGCTCGCGCGGCAGGCGAGGGTGCCGGCGGCGAGCAGCGCGGCCGCGACGCTGTAATGGGCGGGCACGTCGTGCGGCGCGCCGTCGATGTGGATGCGCACGCGTTCGCGCGTCGCGGCGGCGGGGACGATGGAATCAAACATGCCGGGTATTCGTGGGCGCGGCGAAGCGCGCGGTGTTGAAGGCGGACAGGTCGGCGGGCGCGGCTTCGCCCGCGATCCACGGCGCGACGAGATCGGCATGCGCGGCCGCGAGCGTCACGCCGCTGTGGCAGAGCGCGACGAACGCGCCGGGATGCGTGGCCGACGCTTCGTAGACGGGCAGGCCGTCGGGCGTCATGATGCGCAGCGCGCCCCACGCGCGCACGACGCGCGCCTGCGCGAGCGCCGGGAACGCGGCGCGGGCGCGGCGCGCGATATCGACCATCGCGGGACGCGTCTGGCCGTCGTCGAAGCCGACGTCTTCCGCCGAGTCGCCGAGCAGCACCGAGCCTTCCGGCGTTTGCCGGACGACCAGCGTCGGATAGTCGAGAAACGGTGCAAGCCGCTCGGTGACCATGATCTGGCCGCGCAGCGGCGAGATCGGCGCGTGCAGGCCGACCATCGGCGCGAGCCGCGCGTTGTCGAGGCCGGCCGCGAGCACGACGCGCCCGGCCTCGAGGCGGCCTTCGCGCGTGTCGATCTCGAAGTGTCCGGCACGCGGACGAATCTCGTCGACCGCGTTGCGCGGCAGATAGACGCCGCCGCACTGCACGAACGCCTGCAGCATCGCGCGCAGCGTGTAGAGCGGATTCGCATGACCGTCGTTCGGCGACCACAGCGCGCCGGCCAGCGCCGGCGACGCGGCGGGAATCCGCTTGCGCAGCGCGGCCGGATCGAGCACTTCGTACGACAGCGCCGCATCCTGGCGATGCAGCGACGCGAGCAGATCGGTCGCGCTGGCCAGCTCGGCGTCCTGCTCGAACAGTTCGATGCCGCCCGGGCGTTCGAACCCGCAGTCCACGCCGGTCTCGCGCCGCAGTTGCGCGGCGAACGCGCCCCAGCGCGCGGACGATTCGCACGACCAGCGCGCGTAGGGCAGGCAGCGTCCGCCCTTGCCCTGCACCCACACCAGCCCGAAGTTGCCGCGTGCCGCGCGAAACGCGATGTCGTCGCCGTCGCACACGGCGACGCGCTTGCCGACGCGCGCGATGCCCCACGCGAGCGCCATGCCGACGAGGCCGCCGCCGGTCACGACGACGTCGAAGCCGCGCACGGTCATGTGCGGCTCCGGCGGCATCGGGTTGATGTGTGCGTGTTATGGGGCATGGTGGCGCGATTCCTTGCGTGTATGACGTTGCTGAACCGATGTTCGGGCAGGCAAAATAGACTGTCCAATACAGCTTGATCAACGATCCATAATCCAGTGTTATGACCACGCCTTCACTCAGGATTCGTCAGATCGAAGCATTCCGCGCGGTGATGCAGCGTCACACCGTCACGCGCGCGGCGCGCGATCTGCATATCTCGCAGCCGGCCGTGAGCAGGCTGATCGCCGACCTCGAGGATCGCGTGGGCTTCGTGCTGTTCGAGCGCCAGCAGGGGCGCTTCACGCCGACCGCGCAGGCGCGCGTGCTGTACGAGGAAGTCGAGCGCGCATTCGTCGGGCTCGATCGCGTCGCGCAGGCCGCCGAGCAGATCCGCGCGATGCGGCGCGGCACGCTGCGCGTGGCCGGCTCGCCGGCGGTCGCACTCGACCTGCTGCCGGAACTCGTCACCCGCTTCGCGGGTGCGCATCCGGGTGTCGACATCACGCTGCTTGCGCACAGCGCGTCGACGGTCGTCGACAAGGTTGCGTCGGGGCAATGCGACGTCGGGCTGATCGCCGAGCCGGTGCCGCATCCGGCGGTGCGCGGCGAGCGGCTCGCGGAAAGCGCGATGTGCTGCATCGTGCCGCGCGGGCACCGGCTCGCGCGCAAGCGCGTGGTGCAGCCGGCCGACCTGCGCGACGAATCGTTCATCTCGTTTCCGCCGAGCTTCGAGGCGCGCAGCGCGATCGACCGCGTGTTCGTCGAGGCCGGCGTGTCGCGCGTGCTGTCGATCGAGGCGCAGTTGTCGCAGACGATCATCGCGTTCGTCGCGAATGGTGCGGGCGTCGCGCTGATCGATCCGGTCACGGCCGCGTATGCGGGCCATCGCGTGGCCGTCAAACCGTTCGAGCCGGCCGTGCCCGATCACTTTTACCTGGTGACGTCCGCGTCGCAGCCGCTGTCGATGATCGGCGACGCGTTCTGCGCGGATCTGCGGGAGGCGTTTGCGCGGATGCGGGATCGGCGCGACGCATGAGCGGGAGAGCGGGGGAGCGGAGGAGCGGATCGCGATTGCGCCGCACCGATTGGCCGTTGCCCGTCGATCATGCTCGGCCCGTATCGCAATGCAGGCAGGTGTTTGCCCACACGTAGCGGCGTGTTGCGGTTGCTCGGGCGAGCACACAAGCGAGCGTAGGGTGCCACTACGCTCGCTTTAGCGCTCCTTGCGAGCGGCTTCATCGACGCGATGACGTGCATTGCCGAAGCACATGATCGGCGCTCGATGAGCGTGTTGCCGCTGATCGAGCCGCGGCGTTATCCGGAATGGTTCATTCCTGAATCAGGAATCGATTCCGGTTCTTGGCATCCTTGATCCATGCGGGCGCGCGGCCACGGCCCGACCAGGTTGCGCCAGTCTTGGGATCGCGATACTTCGCATTCACGGTCGCCGGCTTTTTTGCCGTCGCTCGATCCCGACGAACACCGAAGATGTCTTTTTCGGTAATTCCGTACTCCGCGACCTTGGTACGGATGTCTTCGATTACAGCCTGGAGCTCGGTGAGACGGGCGGTTTCCGCTTTCTCCGCCAGCGCGTCCATTTGAGCCTTCAGTTCCTTGTATGTAGCCATGCTTTCCTCCGCGGGTTGTACTGCAAACATGATATGCGGCTTTTTGCCAAAATGATAATGATTGGCTATGCCTAATTCGCCAAGTTTAAAGCAAATCGAATTCGTCCTGTTGTGCCGTGGATCTCCCTTGCCTTCGGCGCGAAGAAATGTCCGGCTATCGAATTCTATTTTCATATGATGTGAGTTTCGCTGCCGATTGCACTGCCTGCGACTGGAAATCGGCGATGAATCCGTTTGCCATCGTGTCCGGCGAGCGATTCGCTCTATCGGCAAGACTGTTAAGCACGTCGATCATGCGTGTCGCCAAAAGCAGAGCAGAACCGGAAGGCTACAACATGGTGACCGAATTGCAACGGAAAGCAGGCAATGGCGTCGCGAAACGAAAGCTGATGTAAAGAGACGCCCGGTCTATGACTTCGCCAAAGGCGGCGGGGCGGCCGCGCTTACTCGAACGACGGGTTTTCGTGCTCCGTTTGGCGAAATTGCTTTACGAACGGGGCCCGGATTTCGCGCTCAAGGTTCTTGTGGTGACCACGACGCCGGGTTGGGAAGAAAACAGACGAGCGCAAATTTGCGACATCCTTTCAGATGAGGCGAGGCTTGCGGTTATTCAGCGTATGGCGGCAGCGCAGCAGCCTGAAATCGTAGACCAGACAGCGTCCACAACGGTGATTGACGAAATTGCGAGATTTGCTCTGGAATTCCGGATCGAGTCGAAGCGTTTAAGGCAGGGTGCGGCGAAAACGCTCCGTACGAGGATCTTATCTTCCGCCGGCGATCGATTACCTCGCTGTCAGACCGCGTGATCAACCGCTTTTCCCGTGCGTTTTCGCAGCCACGTTGCGGCCGATGATCGTCCGAGAGGGCGGGCATACCCTACATCAGGTAGCAGGACGCGATCGGCGGAAAGCTCCCGCCGAGCCCGTCCTCGCCATTCATGCACTCCGCGTGTCACGCGATCGAGCTTGAGGAACGCGCGGCACCTCCCGCGCGCGGGCGGGAAGATCGTACGCGTTGCCGCTCGAGTTCGGACTCGTGCTTGCGCTCATGCTAATGCACACGCACACGCTCAGGCGAGCGCGGTATCCGTAGTGCGGGAGGCCGACACGCCGGCCCCGCTGGACGAAGACGTACCCGCCAGCGCAGCGCCGGCCAGACGCCGATAGCGCGCGAGCGCCCACAGCGGGAAGTACGCGGTATAGCCGTGATACTTCAGGTAGAAGATGCGCGGAAAGCCCGGCGCATTGTGCGAGCGGTGCCACCAGAAGCCGTCGTCCTGCTGCACCGATTGCAGATACGCGATGCCGCGTTTCACCGAGTCGGATTCGCAGTCGCCGAACGCCATCTGCGCGAGCAGCGCCCACGCGGTGAAGTTCGACGTGCTTTCGCCCGCATTGGTGCCGGCGAGCGCCGGGTCGATGTAGCTGTCGTTCGTCTCGCCCCAGCCGCCGTCCGCGTGCTGACGCGCGCGCAGCCAGGCCAGCGCGCGGGCGATGTACGGCTGCGCGGGGTCTTCGCCCGCGAGCGCGAGCCCGGCCAGCACGCTCCACGTGCCGTAGATGTAGTTCGTGCCCCAGCGGCCCCACCAGCTGCCGTCGGGCTGCTGCGTGCGCTTCACGTAGTCGATCGCGCGCGCGAGCGACGCGCGGTCGGCCGCGCGCTTCGTGACACCGAAGCACAGCAGCACGCGGCCCGATACATCCTCGGTCGGCGGATCGAGCAGCGCGCCGTGATCGGCGAACGGGATCGCGTTCAGGTACATGCGGTCGCAGTCGGCGTCGAACGCCGCGAAGCCGCCGTTGCGCGATTGCAGCCCGCGCATCCAGTCGAGTGCGCGTGCGACGCGCGCCGCATACGGGTGCGAGCCATCCGCGTTGCGGTGCGTGCGGCCACGGCGGTCGAGCATCGCGGTGACGACCGCGGTGTCGTCGATGTCGGGGTAGTACGGGTTCGCATACTGGAACGCCCAGCCGCCCGGTTGCGTGTCGGCGGGCGCGTTCTCGATCCAGTCGCCGCGCAGGTCGTTCACCTGGCGCTCGGCGAGCCAGTCGTATGCGCGGGCGATGCGTGCGTCGAGTTCATTCAGTGAGCCTGCCGGCTCGCCGGCGTCGGGCGCGGCCACGCCACGCGCCTGCTCGAGCGCCATCGTGCTCCACGCGGTGTCCCATACCGGCGACAGGCACGGCTGGCAGTACACGCTGCCGTCGGGCCGCGTGACCAGCAGCTTTTCGAGCGCGTTCTCGCAGTCGCGGCGCAGCGGATGATCGTCCGGGTAGCCGAGCACGTCCATCATCTGGTAGCTGTACACGATCGGCGGAAAGATCCCGCCGAGCCCGTCCTCGCCGTTCATGCGCTCCGCGCACCACGCTTCCGCATGCCGGATCGCACGTTGCCGCAGGCGTTTCGGCAGCAGCGGCTCCACGTGACGCACCACGCGATCGAGCGCGAGGAACGCGCGGCGCATCCCGCGCGCGGGCGGAAAGTATTGGCGTTCCTGGTCGGGCGGCGTGACGAACAGCTCGGGGATCGCGATGTTGCGCGGGTTGCGCGCACGCGCCTTCAGCGAGCACAGCACGAGCAGCGGCACCATCGTCGTACGTGCCCAGTACGCGACCTTGTACATCGAGATCGGCACCCACTTCGGGAACAGCACGAATTCGACCGGCATGAACGGCGCCGCGCGCCACGGCACCTGGCCGAAGGTCGCGAGCAGGATGCGCGTGAACACGTTCGCGCGTGCCGCGCCGCCGAGCTTCAGGATCGCGTCGCGCGCGCGGACCATGTGCGGCGCCTGCTCGCTGTCACCGGCGGCCTTCAGCGCGAAGTACGCCTTCACGCTGCACGACACGTCCGGATCGCCGTCGACGTACAGATCCCACCCGCCATGCGTGTCGAGCCGCTGGATCGCGCGCAGGTAGCGCGCCATCTGCTCCTGACGCGCGTCGTCGATCTTGTCCATGAAATGCATCATCAGGATGTATTCCGCGGTGATCGTCGCGTCGGATTCGAGTTCGAAACACCAGCTGCCGTCGGGCTGCTGAAGACGCATCAGCGCGTCGCGGCCGCGGGCGATCGCGGTGTCGAGCGCGGACCAGGAGGAGGGGGCGGGTTTATTCATGCGGCGGATCATACCATCCAGCCGGAATGTTTATATCGAGACCGCGGGTGCTAACATCGCCGCCATGAAGAAACGCCCCGAACCCGCTTTGCACGACATCCCCGCGCCCGTCGACACGGCCGAATCGGCCGCCCCGCAGGCGTCCGGCGCACCGGCTGTGCCCGGTTCTGCGCCTGATTCCACGCCCGTCGCCGGCGTGCGGCGTAAAAAGGCGCCGGAACAGGTGCGCGCGCAACTGCTGGAAGCCGCGTCGGAAATCGCGACCCATCACGGCGTGGCCGCGTTGACGCTCGACGCGGTCGCCGAGCGTGCAGGCGTGACGAAAGGTGCGCTGCAGTATCACTTCGCGAACAAGCAGGGCTTGCTCGACGCGCTGTTCGGGCAGGCGACCGAGCGCTTCGCGACGCAGATGGCCGCACGCCGCGCGGCCGATTCGCACGGCGACGGCGCGGCGGCGCGCGCATATCTGCATGCGGTGCTCGACACCGCGCAGCCGGCCGCGAGCACCGACGTGCTGCGCGTGCTGGTCGCGTCGATGATCACCGAGCAGGAGACGCGTGCGCGCTGGTCGGTGCCGATGCGCGAGTGGACGCGGCCGGACCCGGTGCCGCTCGAACGGGCGGCGACGCTGATGATCTGCCGGCTCGCGGCCGACGGGCTGTGGATCTCGGAGCTGCTCGACAGCGTGGAGATTTCGGCGGAACTGCGCGCGGAGATCGTCCGGCAACTCGACCGGATGACCGCGGCCGAGCCGGCGGGCACCGGCAAGATCAAGGGTGAGCGCGGCCGGCGCCGCTGAGTATTCGGTCGCCGGACAGCGCGACGAGATCGGCATACGCCGCACGCCCGTCTTCGCGAAGACCGCCTTGCTCTGGCTGAGCACGGTGCGAATCTGTACGCCGTTGCATGCCGCGTGCTCGGCCGGCGCCAGGCCGCCGGCTATACCGGTCGCGACGGCCGGTTCCGCGCGGATGAGCGAGAGCGGACGCCGGTGCCGGTGCGCGCGTCGCGCACGAAGCAGTTCGCCGCTCGCGCGTCGGCGAGCGCCATGAGGGCCTCGAGCGCGACGTCCGACTGTTCGGGATCGACGGCGGCCGTGCAGAGCGCCGCGATCGACTCGTCGGCAGCGCAAATCCTCGCGTCCCCGTTCCCCGTTTGCCGCACGCGCTACGTTGCGCGTGTTGCCGCATCGCGTTCGCCGGATCTGGCATGCCGGCGTGTCGCACGGATGCGGTGCGGTCGACTTCTGCAGGCATCCTCAATTTTGGGGATGCCATCGTGAGGCGGAGTGTCTACGATCGGCAACGAAGAGAGGGGCCGTGGACGTGACGCGTGCGGTACGACATCGATCCGACGATATGAAGAAAATCGTCGTGCTGCCGGGTGTTTTTCTGACATACGACGCGCGTACCGTGAAGCGAAACGAGGACGACGCGTCGAGCAAAAGGACCATGCGGCGACGCGCCGATGAAGACAGGCCGGGTGCTCTGTTTCGGGGAGTGGCAAGCACATGCTGACGAGAGACTATGTGGAGCGCGAGCTCTCTCATATCGAGAGAATGGTCGCGCTGCTGGAAAGCGATACCGATACCGGCGCGGCGGTGATGCCGGTTGCGATGCGCGTGAGTCACCCGAGTTACTGGCGCGAGCGGATCGAGGCGCTGCTGGCGATCCCCGGCATGCCGCGCCATCTGACGAAGCTCGGCAATGCGCTGCTCGCGAGGATCGACGGGATGGAGTCGCGGCCGGCGCCGGCGAAGCCCTGAACGGATGGACACGCGCGGCCCGGGACGTGCCGCGCCCGCCCGCCTGTATCCATTATCGAGATAGTCCATATTCCGGATATCGCGTTGCGGGATAGCACGCGTCGCCGCCACACTTGCGCAAAATCAATCCCAACCGGAGACATTCATGCGTACGCAAGTCGGCATCATCGGCGCCGGGCCCGCGGGCCTGCTGCTTTCCCATCTCCTTCATCTGCGCGGTATCGAGTCGGTCGTGCTCGAGTCGCGCAGCCGCGAACAGATCGAATTCACCATCCGCGCCGGCGTGCTCGAACAGGGCACGATGGACGTGCTGACCGAATCGGGCGTCGGCGACCGGATGAAGGCGGAAGGCGCGCTGCATCACGGGTTCGAACTGGCATTCGAAGGCAAGCGCCGCCGCATCGATTTGACCGAACTGACCGGCAAGGCGATCACCGTCTATGCGCAGCACGAGGTGCTGAAGGATCTCGTGGCCGCGCGCGTGGCGGCCGGCGGCGCGCTGTACTTCAACGTGTCCGGGACGACGATTGCCGGCATCGAGACCGATGCGCCGTCGATCCGCTTCGTGCACGACGGCGTCGAACAGACGCTCGACTGCGACTTCGTGATCGGCTGCGACGGCTCGCAGGGCGTGTCGCGCACGATGATCCCCGCCGCCTTGCGGCAGGACTACGAGCGCGTGTTTCCGTTCGGCTGGTTCGGCATTCTCGTGGAGGCGCCGCCGTCGTCGGACGAGCTGATCTATGCGCGCCACGAACGCGGCTTCGCGCTCGTCAGCACGCGCTCGCCGAACGTGCAGCGCATGTATTTCCAGTGCGACCCGAAGGATTCGGTCGACCAATGGTCCGACGATCGCATCTGGGCCGAGATGCACGCGCGCGTCGACTCCGCCGATGGCCGGCAGGTCGTGGAAGGGCGGATTTTCCAGAAGAACATCGTCGGCATGCGCAGCTTCGTGTCGACCACGATGCAGCACGGCCGCCTGTTCCTCGCCGGCGACGCCGCGCACATCGTGCCGCCGACCGGCGCGAAGGGCCTCAACCTCGCGGTGTCGGACGTGCGCATCCTGACGTCCGCGCTGCAGGCGTTCTACGACGAAGCGCGCACCGACCTGCTCGACGCGTACAGCGAAACCGCGCTGCGCCGGATCTGGCGCGCCGAACACTTCTCGTACTGGATGACGCGCATGATGCATCGTCTCGACGACGCGTCGCCGTTCGAGCAGCGTTTGCAGGTGGCCGAACTCGAGCACGTGACGACGTCGCGCCCGGCGGCGATGGCGATGGCCGAAAATTACGTCGGCGCGGTCGCGGTCTGACGCGCGGCGATCGAGCGGGCTGTTGCGGTCGCGGCTTTCGGGAGCCGCAACCGCGCGCATCGCCCGCACCGCGCCCGTTTACGAGCGGCCCGGCATCAGGTCGCGATGGGCCGCTTCCCTGAACTCGCCCGGCGTCAGGCCGGTCTGCTTGCGGAAATAGCGGCTGAAGTATGCGCTGTCCGCAAACCCCATCTCGTGCGCGATCTGCTTCACGCTCAGATTCGAATAAACCAGGTCGCGCTGCGCTTCGCGAATCAGATGCGCGTTGACGACCGCCGTCGTCGAGATGCCCAACTCCTCCCGGCACACGCGCGCAAGCTGCGCGGCCGTCAGACCGAGCCGGTCCGCATAGAATTCCACCGGCCGATGCTCGCGAAAATGCGTGTCGATCAGTTCGCGAAACCGCCGCAGCAACGTGGCGCGCCGATCGGTGCCGGCATGCGACGGCGCGGCCGCGAGATCGCTCAGGCGCGCGACATGCACGATCAACGCCACCAGCAACGCCATCCCGGCCGCGCCGCGCCCGCGTGAGGTACTGCGGAATTCCTGTTCGAGCAATGCGAACAGCGGCATCAGCATCGACGCGCTCGCGTCCGGCTCCTTGACCGGAATCACCGCCGCGCGTTGCAGGATCGACAGCGCGCCCGGCGCGGCGGTCTTGACCAGCGTTTCGAGCGCGCGCTGCACGACCGTGATCACGAGGCCGTCGATCTGCGGCGAGAACTCGAACGCATGGACCGTCTGCGCGGGCAGCACCACGAGGCACGGCGGCGCGAACGTGTGCTTCCCGCTCTCGATCACGACATGCCCCTGCCCGCCGCGGATGTACAAAATCTGCAATAGCGCATCGTGACGGTGCGCGGCGATATGCCAGTCGTTCGGCTGGCTGCGCTCCGGTATCCATTCGAAGTTGAACGCGTCGTACCAGGGCGGACGCGCCGATTCGCCATACAGATCGTAGTTAGGGATTCTCCTCATGCCGCGCGGCCTCCTGTGTACAAATTGTCCTGTTGCTTGCGGCGTTTGTCCAATTTTCGCGCGATGCGCGCTTCTATACTTTTCCCATCGACGTAGCGCTTGCCACTGACGCAGCGCGCGACGTTCGGGTAGCGTGTGCCGGATCGAGCCGGATCTCTCAAGCTCATTTCAAGAGGATACCTAATGATATCGCAAGCGAACAATAAACAGCAGGACTGGCTTCGTCTCGACGGGCAGGTGTGCGTCGTGACGGGGGCCGCGGGCGGCATCGGCGCGTCGATCGTCGAAACGTTCGTGGCGGCCGGCGCGCGGGTCGCGCTGCTCGACCGCGACGCGGACGGCACCATCGCGATCGCCGAGCGGCTGCGCGCGGCCGGCGGCAACGTCGTCGCGATCGGCTGCGATATCGGCGACGCCGCCAGCGTGACCCAGGCCGCCGAACGCGTGGAGCGCGACCTCGGTCCCGCCGACGTGCTCGTGAACAACGCCGGCCTGTTGCGTGCCGGCGGCATCGAGACCATCGACCTCGACGCATGGAACGCGATGCTGCAGGTCAATCTCACCGGCTACATGTTGTGTTCGCAAGCGTTCGGGCGCGCGATGCTCGCGCGCGGCTCGGGTGCGCTGGTGCATGTCGCGTCGATCGCGGCGCGCCACCCGCAGACGTACAGCGGCGCCTACAGCGCGAGCAAGGCGGCGGTCGCGATGCTCGCGCGGCAACTGGCGGCGGAGTGGGGGCCGCGCGGCATCCGCAGCAATACCGTGTGCCCGGGAATGATCCGCACGCCGCTGTCCGAGTCGTTCTATGCGAGCGGCGACATCGAGGCGCGCCGCAGCGCGATGACCGCGAACCGCCGCATCGGCCGGCCCGACGACATCGCGAACGTCGTCGCGTTCCTCGCGAGCCCGCGTGCGGCATACGTGAATGGCGCGGAACTGGTGGTCGACGGCGGCCTCGACGCGATGCTGATGGATCTCGTGCCGCGGCCCGGCTACGAGGCCGGTGCCGGCGCACGCTGATTCGCGGCCTTGCCGCGCTGCACGCACGGCGCGCAGCACGAGCTCGGCGACGCACATTTATTCAAGAGATGGAGGAAGACATGATGAACGACCAGCAGCGTTCGAAGCACGTCACGTGCGATCTGCTCGTGATCGGCTCGGGAGCGGGCGGCCTGTCCACCGCCATTACCGCGCGCAAGGCGGGGCTCGACGTGATCGTCGTCGAGAAGGAAGCGTGCTTCGGCGGCACGACCGCATTTTCCGGCGGCGTGCTGTGGATTCCCGGCAATCGCCATGCGCGCGCAAACGACGTGCAGGATACGCGCGAAGCGGCCCGCACGTATCTGCGCGGCGAGACGGGCGCGTTCTACGACGATGCGGCGATCGACGCGTTTCTCGAGCACGGCCCGCGCATGCTCGACTTCTTCGAGCGCGAGACGGACGTGAAATTCGTGCCGACGCTGTATCCCGACTATCACCCGGACATGCCCGGCGGCGTCGACATCGGCCGCTCGGTCGTCGCCGCGCCGTACGATGCGCGCGGGCTCGGGCGCGATCTCGAGCGCCTGCGTCCGCCGCTGAAGACGATCACGTTCATCGGGATGATGTTCAATTCGTCGAACGCGGACCTGAAGCACTTCTTCAACGCGACGCGCTCGCTTCGGTCGGCGTGGTACGTGACGAAGCGGCTTGCCGCGCATCTGAAGGATCTCGCGCTGTACCGGCGCGGCGTGCAGATCACGAGCGGCAACGCGCTCGCCGCGCGCCTCGCGAAGTCCGCGCTGGATCTCGGCATTCCGATCCTGACGAACACGCCCGCACGCGAACTCGCCGCGGACGGCGCACGCATCGCCGGCGCAACGGTCGGGGCCGACGGCGCGACGTATCGCATCACCGCACGCCGCGCAGTCGTGCTCGCGAGCGGCGGCTTCTCGCACGACGTCGCGCGCATCGCGCGTGCTTATCCGCACGTTGCGCGCGGCGGCGAGCATGTATCGCCGGTGCCGGCCGGCAACACAGGCGACGGCGCGACGCTCGCCGAGCGCGCGGGCGGCCGCGTCGAGATCCGCTATCCGCAACCGGCCGCATGGATGCCCGTCTCGCGCGTGCCGCTCGGCGACGGCCGCTTCGGTGTGTTTCCGCATCTGCTCGATCGCTACAAGCCCGGCGTCATCGGCGTGACCCGCCGCGGCACGCGTTTCACGAACGAATCGAATTCGTATCACGACGTCGGCGCCGCGATGATCGCAGCATGTCAGGGCGAGACCGAGACGGCGATGTGGCTCGTGTGCGATCACGCGACGATCCGCAAATACGGGCTCGGCTTCGCGAAACCCGCACCCGTGCCGCTCGGGCCGCTGCTGCGCGACGGCTATCTCGTGCAGGGGCGCACGCTGGCCGAACTCGCGCAGCGCGCCGGCCTCGATGCGGCGAATCTGGAAGCGACCGTGCGACGCTACAACCGCGATGCCGTGCGCGGCGAGGATCCCGAATTCGGCCGCGGCACGACGTCGTTCAACCGTTATCTCGGCGACGCCGACCATCGTCCGAATCCGTGCGTGGCGCCGCTCGGCGACGGGCCGTATTACGCGCTGAAGGTCGTGATGGGTGACCTCGGCACCTTCGACGGCATCCGGACCAACGTGGTCGGCCAGGTGCTCGCCGCCGACGACCGGCCGATCGCCGGCCTGTACGCGGTCGGCAACGATCGCGCCAGCATCATGGGCGGCAACTATCCGGGCGCGGGGATCACGCTCGGGCCGATCATGACGTTCGGCTATCTGAGCGCACGCCATATCGCGGGGCTGGCCGATCTAGGCGACCAGACCGACCTTCGTGACCGACTCGATCTTGCCGAGCCGACACCATCCGCCGCCGAGCCGACACCACCCGCCGCCGCGCGCGCGACCGCCTGACCCCGGAGCCGACCATGACTACCGCTAAATCCTTCATCGACCATCGCATCTATACGATCCGCCCGCGCGGCATGGCGGAGTTCATCGAGATCTTCGACCGGCTCGCGATGCCGATCCAGGTCAAGTATCTCGGCGCGCCCGTCGGCTTCTACATGAGCGACATCGGCGCGTTGAACCAGGTCGTCCATCTGTGGGGCTACGACAGCATCGCCGACTACGACGCGCGGCGCACCGCGCGCGATGCCGATCCGGACTGGCCCGCGTATCTGCAGGCGTCCGGCCACCTGATCGTCGCGCAGGAGAGCCGCATCATCCGGCGCGTCGAGTTCGCGAGCCTCGCGTACCTGACGCGCTGAGCCGATGACGATGAAACCCGGACCCGACACGGACGACACCCCGCGCGCGGGGCGATCGTCACGGGCGGCGCGGACGGCATCGGCCGGCCATGCGCGATGCGGTTGGTCGCCACGGGCTGCCGCGTCGCGATCGCCGGTCTGCAAGGGCGCCGGGTTCACGACGAAACCATGACCATGAACAGGTCCGCGCGCGGGCGGTGCATCGGCACCGTCGTGCGACCGGACCGAAGGAGACATACGATGAAAACCCCCCAGCGTACGCTCGACGTGCAGTCGTTCATCGACGCCGAGCGCTTTTCCCCCTGTCAGTGGCTGATCCTGATCCTGTGCTTCCTGGTCGTGGCCGCCGACGGCTACGACACGGCCGCGATCGGCTTCATCGCGCCCGCGCTGACGCACGACTGGGGCATCGCGCGCAGCGCGCTCGGCCCGGTGATGAGCGCGGCGCTGGCCGGGCTCGGCATCGGCGCACTTGCCGCCGGCCCGTGCGCGGACCGGCTCGGCCGCAAGACCGTGCTCGTGCTGTCGGTTGTGTGCTTCGGCGCGTGGAGCATGGTGTCCGCGCATGCGCAGTCGATCGAAGCGCTGACCGCATTCCGCTTCCTGACCGGGCTCGGCCTCGGTGCGGCGATGCCGAACGCCGTTACGCTGATGGCGGAATATGCGCCCGCCCGGATCCGCGGCGTGGTCGTCAACGCGATGTTCTGCGGTTTCTCGTGCGGGCTCGCGGCGGGCGGCATCACGTCGGCATGGCTGATTCCCCATTTCGGCTGGCAAAGCGTGCTGACCGCGGGCGGCATCGGGCCGCTCGCGCTGGCGGTCGCGCTCGTGATGCTGCTGCCCGAGTCCGCGCAGTATCTCGCGGTGCGAGCGGGCACGCATGCGCGCATCGCGCGCATCCTCGCGCGGATCGCACCGCGCGAGCGCTTCGACGACTGCACGTTCGTGGCCGCCGGCGCGCGAGCGCAAACGGGCGGGGCGTCCGCGCTCGCGCAGGTGGTATCCGTGCAATTCCGTTCGCGCACGCTGATGCTGTGGGCGGCCTACTTCATGGGGCTGCTGATCTACTACCTGCTGACCAACTGGATGCCGACGCTGCTGCGCGACGCAGGCTTCAGCGCCGAAGGCGGCGCGCTGATGACGTCGTTGTTCCCGCTCGGCGGCGTGCTCGGCAACCTCGGCGCCGGATGGCTGATGGACCGCTTCAATCCGAACCGGACGATCGTGTGCGCGTATGCGCTGGCGGCGCTGCTGGTGCTCGCCGCGAGCCGCACGATCGGGCATGCCGCGTGGCTCGGCACGTTGATCTTCCTGTGCGGCACCGTGGTGACGAGCGCGGTGACGTCGATGTCGGCCTATGCGGCGAGCCTGTATCCGACACGCTGCCGTGCGACGGGCGTGGCCTGGATGCTCGGCATCGGCCGAATCGGCGGCGTGGCCGGCGCGTTCGCCGGCGCGATGCTGATGGGGCTCGGCTGGCACTTCGGCGACGTGTTCAGCCTGCTTGCGGTGCCGGCGCTCTGCGCGGCCGGGGCGGTGTACGCGATCGGCCGTTGCCGCACGGAAATCACGGAACAGGAGCGCGCGAGCGGGGCGGCCGCGCAGCAGCACTGATTCGGCAGGTGCGCGATTGCAGCGCACAGCGCGAATGAAAAAAGCCACGGAGGGTTCCGTGGCTTTTTGTTTTCGTCACGCAGCCGTTTCATGGCTGCGTATCGAACGGTTTCGTGCGAACGCGCTTACGCGATGCTCTTCGACCAGTTCGCATACCAGTTGCGGAACAGCGTGTACTGCGCTTCCGCGTAGTTGCGCTGCGCGTCGCTCAGGGCGTCGGTTTCGTTGAAGTGCAGCGTGTATTCCTTGTCGCCGTTCAGCACCATCAGGTGCTTGTAGAACAGGACCAGGTCGCAGCCTTCGTCGAACGACGACAGCACGGCCAGCGCCGCTTCCAGTTCCTTCGCCCGCACGCGCGCCACTGCGTCGCCTTGCGCGGCCTTCTTGCACAGGTCGACCAGTTGCAGCACTTCACGCGGCAGCGCGTTGCCGATACCGGTGATCGCGCCTGCGGCGCCGCAGTTCACGAAGCCGTGGAAGACCTGCGTGTCGACGCCGGCCATCAGCGTGACGCTGTCGTCCTGCGACGTGATGTTCTCGGCTGCGTAGCGCATGTCGGCGGCGCCGCCGAATTCCTTGAAGCCGATCAGGTTCGGGTGCTGGCGACGCAGTTCGAAGAACAGGTCGGCGCGGGTCGCGAAGCCGTAGTACGGGCTGTTGTAGATCACGGCCGGCAGGTTCGGCGCGGCGTTCAGGATCGCGGCGAAGTGCGCCTTCTGGGCCGCCGGCGATGCGCCGCGCGACAGCACGCGCGGGATCACCATCAGGCCGTGCGCGCCGACCTTCGCGGCATGCGCGGCGTGCGACACGGCTTCCTTCGAGTTCACCGCGCCGGTGCCGACGATCGTCGGGACGCCGGCTTCGACCAGGCGCGCGACGCCTTCCTGGCGCTGCGCTTCGGTCAGCAGCGGCCAGTCGCCCATCGAGCCGCAGTACACCACCGCGCGCATGCCGAGTGCAATCAGTTCCTTGCCCTTCTTCACCAGCGCGTCGAAATCCGGCTGACGGTCAGCGGTGCACGGCGTCATCAGGGCCGGAATGGTGCCGGTAAAAATGTTGTCGCTCATCTCGTTTCCTCACATTCAGATAGGGTCAACTGCCATTGCTGGCAACCTGGGCTGTACGCGCGCTCGCCGTCTCGTCGGTGCTGCATGCGATCCGGACGGCGGCTGGCCGCCTCTTGTTTGCCTCGGTGCCGAAACGTTGCCTCCGGTTTCGCCCGAGAGTCAGCCATCGACGCAAGTCATTCTAGCCAGTTCGAATATTTTATACAATATAAAATAAAAAGGGCGTGACGAAGGTCGTCGTGCCGGAGCCGCGGGGAGGGTGGCGAACCGCGCCGCAGCGGCTTTGGGCGGGGGCGACGGACGATCCCGTCGACGCCGGAAAATTCACGCCACGCCCCGTCCGTCGGCCCGCGAGCCGCGGTCGGCGTCCCATAGACGGGTCCTGCTGTACTTTCCTCTGATCAGAACCATCGCGCTCGCAGGCTCGGAACCTGACGGCCAGATGCCGCCCCGCATGTCGCATTTCTGCCGAAACCTTTTTTGAGATTGCGTGGATTGTGTATTGGATATTGTATAAAATCTTTCGACGTGCTTACGCGCGAACCCGGCCCGCCAAGGGAAATGGAAGACAACGAGAGGAGATACGGAGATGACAAGTCAGGTCGGCGAGGCAGTCTCGCCTGGTAGTGCAGCAGCCGTGCGGGACACGGCGTCGAAGCGGGAATTGAAGCGGGTCGTCGCGGCGTCGATGGTCGGCTCGGTGGCGGAGTGGTACGAGTTCTTCCTGTATGGAACGGCGTCGGCGCTGGTGTTCGGCACGCACTTCTTCAAGAAGACCGGCAACCCGATCGACGGCCTGCTCGCCGCGTTCGCGCTGTATGCGGTGGGATTCGCCGCGCGCCCGATCGGCGGGCTGGTGTTCGGCTACTACGGCGACAAGTTCGGCCGCAAATATCTGCTGCAGGTGAGCCTGATCGTGGTCGGCGTCACGACCTTCCTGATGGGGTGTCTGCCGACCTTCGATGCGATCGGCTACTGGGCGCCGGTGCTGCTGGTGTCGCTGCGCCTGATCCAGGGCTTCGCGTTCGGCGGCGAGTGGGGCGGCGCGATCCTGCTGGTCAGCGAACACAGCCCGGACAACCGCCGCGGCTTCTGGGCCAGCTGGCCGCAGGCCGGCGTGCCGGCCGGCAACCTCGTCGCGACGATCATCCTGCTGGTGCTGTCGAGCTCGCTGTCCGAGGCCGACTTCCTGGCGTGGGGCTGGCGCGCGGCGTTCTGGTTCTCGGCGGTGGTCGTGCTGATCGGTTTCTGGATTCGCCGCAAGGTCGACGATGCGCCGATCTTCAAGGAAGCGCAGGCGCGCCGCGCGCAGAAGCAGGAAAAGCAGCTCGGCGTGGGCCACGTGCTCAAGTATCACTGGCGGCAGGTGCTGATCGGCATCGGCGCGCGGTTCGCCGAGAACATCCTGTATTACATGGTCGTCACGTTCTCGCTGACTTACCTGAAGCTGGTCGTCGGCTTCGACACCACGCGGATCCTGAAGCTGATGTTCGCCGCCAACGCGATTCACTTCTTCTTCATCCCGCTGATGGGGCTGATGTCGGATCTCGTCGGGCGCAAGCCCGTGTATCTGACGGGCGCCGTGCTGACCGCCGGCTGGGGCTTCGTCGCGTTCCCGATGATGGATACTGGCAACGACTGGATCATCATGGCCGCGATCGTGCTCGGCCTGTTCATCGAATCGATGACGTACTCGCCGTATTCGGCGCTGATGACCGAGATGTTCCCGACCAACGTGCGCTATACCGCGCTGTCGCTGTGCTACCAGGTCGCGCCGCTGATGGCCGGCTCGCTTGCGCCGCTGATCGGGCTGTCGCTGCTCGAGCGCTATCACTCGTCGACGCCGATCGCGTTGTATCTCGTCGCGGCCGCGCTGATCTCGATCGTGTGCGTCGGGCTTGCGAAGGAAACGCGCGGCAAGTCGCTGCGCGAGGTCGATGCGGAGGCGAGTCGGCGCACGCACGTGTGAGGCGGGTGATCGACGACTGATTGCACGCACGGAAGCCACCCGCGAGGGTGGCTTTTTTGTGCTTCATCGAGGATGTCCGGGGAGCGCGGGGAAGACGGCCGGCGTTCGGTTCACTACGGTCGTCACTGATTGCGCCCGGCAGCGGCCATCGACGGGTGCTTGTCGAGGGGGGGGGCGAATCTGCCGTAGCGCACTGCACTGCGTTCGCTCGTTCCCGGTGATGTCGCGCATGCCGTCGGATGGCGACGCGTCGGCAACGGGCGTAGCATTCAGACATGCGGCCGGCCGCGATGCTCGCTGCCGGATCGGCGGCACGCCAGGTCCGGCCGCGGCCGGCCACCCATGACGGCCCGGCAAAGGAGCCTCGATGCGCTCGCAAGCAACGTCCGTCCCACGCCTGAGACGCTACGGGATCGCGGCTGCGATCGTCGTCGCCTGCCTGATCGTCGTCGGGCGCGTCACCGGTCTCCTGGTCGACTGGCTTTGGTTCGCGTCGATCGGCTATGCCGGCGTCTTCTGGACGATCCTGTCCGCGAGGGTGCTGCTGTTCGCCGCGGTGTTCGCCGTGTCGGCGGCCGCGATCGGCGCGTCGGGGTGGCTCGCGCATCGTCATGCCAGGCCCGTCGATGTCTGGCAGGTAGCGGACGCTTCGTCGACGCGTGCGGAGGATGTCCTGCGCGCGCTGGCGGGGGAGGTCGCGTCGCGCATTCCCTGGCGCGCGGTCATTGCCGCGGGTGCCGTCATTCTCGGGCTTGCGATCGCCGCCGGTGCGATGTCGAGCTGGGATGTCGCGCTTCGCTTCCTGCATCGGGTGCCGTTCGGCGGGCGCGATCCGATCTTCGGCAAGGACATCGGTTTCTATCTGTTCGCGCTGCCCGTCTGGATCCTGCTGAAGAACCTGCTGCTGCAACTGGTCGTCTGCTGCGCGATCGTCGCGGGCGGCGTCTACTGGCTACGTGGCGACATCATGCTCCGCCCGCCGAAGGGGCTTTCGTCAGCCGCCGCGGTTCACGGGTCGGCGCTACTGGCACTGTTCTTCCTGCTGAAAGCCTGGTCCTGGTGGCTCGAACGCTTTCTGCTGCTCTACGACAACAACGGGGTCGTGGTCGGCGCCGGTTATACGGATATCCACGTGATGCTGCCGGTGCTGTGGCTGCTCGTCGGCCTCGCCGTTGCGTCGGCCGTTGCGATGCTGGTCAACCTGCGCCGGCCCGGCTATCGGTTGCCGGCCGCCGCGATGCTGCTCGTGTTCGGCACTTCGTTCGCGCTCGGCATCGTCTATCCCGCGCTGTTCCAGCGCTTCTACGTCAAGCCGAGCGAACTGCAACTCGAGACGCCCTATATCCAGCACAACATCGCGTTGACGAGGCAGGCTTACGGTCTCGCGCAGATCGAGGTCAAGCCGTTCGCGGCCGAGCAGGGCCTGAACATCGCGTCGCTGCAGGCCAATCGCGCGACCGTCGACAATATCCGCCTGTGGGATGTGCAGCCGCTGATGGATACCTATGCGCAGTTGCAGGAGATCAGGACTTACTACAAGTTCTTTTCCGTGGATATCGATCGCTACCGTCTCGACTCCGGCTACCGGCAGGTCATGCTGTCGGCGCGCGAACTGGAGCAGTCGATGCTGCCGGAGAACGCCCGAACCTGGGTGAACCTGCATCTGCTGTTCACCCACGGCAACGGCATCGTGATGTCGCCGGTCACGGAGAAATCCACGGAAGGCTTGCCGTCGCTCTATCTGCGCGACATTCCGCCCGTCACCGATGGCGGACCGGCGATCGACGAACCGCGCATCTACTTCGGCGAAGGCGGGCAGGGCTATGTGATCGTGAAGGGCAGCGTGCCCGAATTCGACTACCCGAAGGGGGACAGCAACGTCTACACGTCGTACAGCGGGCGCGATGGTGTCGCGATCGGCGGCGCGGTGCGGCGCAGCCTGTTCGCATGGCAGTTCGGCGATCCCAACATCCTGCTGACGCACTACATCACGAACGAGAGCAGGATCCTCTTTCACCGCAACATCCGGGACCGGATCCGCACGATTGCACCGTTTCTCGCGCTCGACCACGACCCCTATGTCGTGGCAAGCAATGGACGCCTGTTCTGGATGCAGGACGCCTATACGACCAGCCAGTGGTTTCCGTATGCGCCGCCCGGCACCGGCGATGGCGCCAACTACATTCGCAACGCGGTCAAGGTGGTGGTCGACGCGTACAACGGCACGGTCGACTTCTACGTCAGCGATCCTTCCGATCCGCTGGTGCGGACTTACGCGCGCATCTTCCCGGGCATGTTCAAGCCGCTCGACGCGATGCCGCAGGACCTTCAACGGCACATCCGCTACCCCGAGGATCTGTTCCTGATCCAGGCGAACCTCTACCGCGCTTATCACATGGATGCACCGGAAGTGTTCTATAACCGCGAGGACCTCTGGCAGTTTCCTCGTGCGCTCGGCGATATCGACGGGGGCGACGCCGCGAACCGGCAGATGGCGCCGTACTACACGATCATGCGGCTGCCCGGCGATGCGCAGGCCGGCTTCGTGCTCATGCTGCCGATGGTGCCGAGCCAGCGCGAGAACATGATCGCGTGGCTGGCCGCGCGTTGCGATCCGCCCGGGTACGGCAAGCTGATCGTCTACGCGTTCCCCAAGGAAAAGCTGATCTACGGGCCGTACCAGATCGAGGCGCGCATCCAGCAGAGCACGGAAATCTCGCAGCAGATCTCGCTGTGGAACCAGATGGGCTCGCGCGTCATCCGCGGACATCTCGTGGTCGTTCCGATCGAGCACTCGATTCTCTACGTGTCGCCGCTCTATCTGCGCGCGTCGTCCGGCCAGTTGCCCGAGTTGAAACGGGTGATCGCGGCCTATGGCGATCGCGTCGTGATGGAGGAAAACCTGAGCGAGGCGCTCGCGGCGCTCTTCAAGGAGACGAGGCCGGGGCCGGTGGCGGCGCCGGCCGGCGGCGCGGCGGATACGCGCGCCCGCGACGCGCTGGCCCATTACGATCGTGCGATCGAGCGGCTGAAGGCGGGGGATTGGGCCGGCTTCGGCGCGGAACTCGATGCGCTTCGACCGTTGCTCGAAGCGCTGGGCGCCGCTCGCGCGGATCACAAACAGTGAGTGAGGCGCGGCTGAGCGGGCGTGGGCGTGATCGACCGCGGTCAAGCAGTTGTCGTGTCGTTCCGGGCGCACACGTTGGCTTGAATCGGGGCCGGGCGCGGAAAGCGGGCCGGCAGCCGGCTCGTCGTCCCATGCATCGGCGAACCGGCCAACCCGTCAGGTCAGCGGCGGCGCGTGGCCATGATCCTCCAGACTTCGCGCGTCGTCGTATTCCCGCGAAATATCCTTGTTCGTGTAGTCGCCGAGCTTCGATGCGGCGACCAGGCTCAACACCGCACATATCAGCACGTACACCGCGATCGCATACCCCGAATGGTAGTAGGCGAACAGCGCGGTCGCGATCAGCGGTGCCGGGCCGCCCGCAATGACCGAAGCGAGCTGATAACCCATCGACGCACCGCTATACCGCAACCGCCCGGTAAACGATTCGGCGATCAATGCCGCCTGCGGTCCGTACATCATCGAATGCGGGACCAGCGACAGCACGATGGCCGCGAAGATCCACGCCGGATTCCGGCTGTCGACCATCGCGAAGTAGAGGAATCCGAATACACCGACGGAAACCGCACCGATCATGTACATCCGCCGCCGCCCGATCAGATCCGACACGTGGCCGAACAGCGGAATGGTGACGAATTCGACCACGGACGCCACCAGCACCGCCGTCAGCAGCAGCTCTCGCGTGACGCCCAGCGCCGTGATCCCGTAAGTGAACACGAACGCCGTGAAGATATAGAACGGCGCCTGTTCGGCCATCCGCGCGAACGCCGACAGCACGATATCCCTCGGCTGCTTGCGCAGCACTTCGAGCATCGGCGCCTTCTCGATCCGGCGCTCGGCCAGCAGTTTCGCGAAGATCGGCGTCTCGAGAATGTTCAGGCGGATATAAAGCCCGATCGCGACCAGCAGGATGCTGAGGACAAACGGCACGCGCCAGCCCCACGTGAGAAAACTGCTGCCGGACAACCAGCTCATGGCCAGCACGGCGAGGTTGGCGAGGAACAATCCTGCCGGCACGCCGAACTGCGGCCACGACGCGACGAAGCCGCGATGCGCATTGGTGCGCGCCCACTCCATCGACATCAGGACCGAGCCGCCCCATTCGCCGCCGACGCCGACGCCCTGGATGAAGCGCAGCACCGTGAGGAGAACGGCGCCCCAGATGCCGATCGTCGCGTAGGTCGGAACGAAGGCCACGGCGAACGTCGCGAGCCCCATCAGCAACAGGGTCACGATCAGCGTGGCCTTGCGGCCGATGCGATCGCCGTAGTGGCCGAAGATCGCCGCGCCGACCGGCCGCGCGACGAAGCCGACGGCATAGATCAGGAACGCCTGAAGCGTGCCGACGAGTGGATGGGATTGGGGGAAATACAGCTTTGCGAAGACCAGGCCGGTGACCGTGCTGTAGAGGAAAAAGTCATACCATTCGATCGTGGTGCCAATCGTGCTGGCGATGACGGCGCGGCGCAACTGGCGCCGGGCTTCCTCGTCGGAGAGGGGCGTGGCCGCGGATTGCATGGCAGCCATTTTGGTATCTCCCGGAAAAGGGCGATAGAGAAATAAACCATACGCCCGGCGACAGGTTTCAGCAAGCGCAGGCCACGAATGGTTTGCAGGGCGATCAAGACTTTCAATAAGAAGTCCTGATATATGGCTGGATCAACCACCCGCGCGCGCATGCATGTCGATGAACGCGCGGTTGCACGATGGCTCGGTGATTTTCGTCCATTGAAGATGCGCGTATTTGCAGTACGCGATCCGCAGCGATTCCCGGTTTCGTGAGAAGGCACCGGCGCGGTGCCGGTCGAAACGGCGGCCGTGGAATCGTGGAGTAGTATTCCCAATGTCCAGGTTATGGCTCGGCCTCCACGGCGCATAGCCAACCCGTCCGCGACGAGGGCGGCAGGCTCGTCAAAGGATTTGGAAGCTGCTTCAACGATACGTATGGTGGCGTCGGCCGTGACGACGGCATTGAGGGGAGTGCGTCATGTCAACCGAGTGGAAGCAGCGCGTCAGACTGTTCATCCAGCGCTTCTGGCAGCCGACCAGTGCGTGCATGACCTGCATGCCGGGGAGCTGGGGCAACATCATGAGCCTCGCCCACTGGTCGATTGCATTTCATACCGGTCTGTTTACCGGACTCCTGGCTGTATTGCTGACTTTCACGCCCGCGGCGAAACTCTACGCGCATCGATACGGCAATGCGGTGATCGTCGGCGTCCTGACGACGTTGGGCGACGCCTACTCGCACACGAGTCACTACCGTATCCCCTATGTCGAGCACATCGTGACGGGTGCGATTTCAGGTCTCTTGACGCTGGCAGCCTCATATCTGTTCGAAGACCGCGCGCGACGCCTTCGGGCGGTATGGGCCCGGGTGTTCGGATAGCTCGTCCGCTGACTTTTCGAACCCGCCGGGCCGAACGGCAAGAGGCTCCACGGTGCGGCGGCGCTTCGTCGGCGCGCAGCCGCACCCCGCCCGCCGCCAGAGCGGCGACGGTCCTCCCCGACAGGTCGCGTCAGCGCGAAGCCGCGCCGTAGCGCCGTAGCGCGGCGACGATCCTCGACAGCCGACGAGGTTCAGGCTGCCGCCGCGATTTGAACCGAGTCTTGCCGCTCGCCACCCAGGATATCGACGAGATCGGTCAACATCCGCGCCAATTCACCCGTCATCAGCGTGACATCCGAGTCGAAGCGTTCGTCGTCGTTCTGCGCGGTGGGATCCGACGCCTCCTTGATCACGTCGAGCGGCGTGACACGCTTGATCGTCAGCGACGGCGTGAGCACGAAGGAGATCCGGTCATTCCAGGTCATCGCGAGGCGCATGCATTGTTTGCCGGCCTCGATGTGCCGGCGCATGTCGTTCGCCTCCAGCGCGTGGCCGACGTATCGCACCGTGGCGCCACCTTCGCCGCTCGAGCGCAGCTCGGCGTCCTGATCCACGGTGAATCCGCCCGGCGCCTCGCCGGACAGCAGCCAGTCCGTCATCGCGGCGACCGGCGACAGCGCCACCTGGACGCCGGTGAGCGGCAATTGATCGATCGATTTGACGAGCAGGCCGCGAACGTCGTCGGCAAGTGCCTGTGCGGCCGCATCGATGACGAGCCAGCCGTTCACCGTATCGATCCACACGCGGGTATCGCGGCGAATGGTGAACGCGCGCGGCAGCAGTTCGTCGGTCACCTGCTCCTTGAGTTCGCGCAGCTGTTTTCGCCCGACCTTGAAACCCTGCTGCTCCTCGACCTCGAGCGCTCGGGCCTTGGTCACCTGATTGACGACCGACGCCGGGAGCAGCTTCTTTTCGGCGCGAAACGTCAGCAGCATCTGCCGGTTGATCGAATACACGAGCGCGCCGTCGTCACGCGGCGACGCCCATCCCGAGCGCTGCATCTCGACGCTGGTGCCCGGCTGAAACGCGTGGGGCGCCAGCCATGCTTCCATCTGATCGGGGGTAACGGCCCACGGTGCCGGAAGACGGTGAAGCTGAAGATTCTTGAACCACATAGGCGTGCGGGCAAAGCGCGTCATTCTATATGACGGTGACGTCTACCGGCCAGAAGCGCCGGTCGGGATGCAACATCGGCAGGCCGCTTCGATTGCTCGAGCGGCCTTTCGTCGGCATCTCGTCAAGCGGGTTGCGCCGCCGAGAATGCGTGTGCTGCAGCCACCGTGTCCAGTGCTTCGCGCAACAGCACGATTTTGCCGTCGCGCGCCACCAGCCGCCCTGCGTACAACTGGCGATAGATTTTCCCCGTCGATGGAACGAGCGCTTCGACTTCATATTCGGCGAATACCTGCTCGGGCGTTTCGATCAGCAGCCGCACATTGCTGAACGCAAAATCCGGCACTTTCGCGAGCAGCGAGGCAATGAAGGCTTCGATCGCACCGGGCCCCTGCGCACGCGCGTCGATACCCAGTGACTTGAGATACGGCAGTTCCAGCACACCGTCGTCGGCAAACAGTGCGCCAGCCGCGCGTGGATCGCGAATCGATTCGAGGTAAGCGAAAAGCAGTTGTTTGGCGTTGTTCATGATCGGCTCGATAAAAGCGTGAATGGAAGCGATTCATTGCAGGCGCGTCGTCAGCGCAGTCGCCATCTGCTGCATGGCGGCTTGCGGCGTGATGTCGTGCAGCCGGTGGAAAGGAGAATACGGTCCGGACAATATTTGCGAAACGGAATTGTTTGAAAACCATCGTTGCATGAATGCAATGACGAAACGCCGGCTGATCGACCGTGCCGACGCATCATTTCGGCCATCGCCAGGTCGGCTCGGAAAGGTGCTCGGCGAGATAATCCGACAGCGCCGCGACTTTCGCGGGCCGCGCGCGCGCCGAGGGCGTGACGAAGTAAATGCCGCCCTTCGTCAGCGACCAGTCGGTCAGGATCGCTTCGAGACGACCGTCGGCCAGGTAATCGCCGGCGATGAACTCGGGCAGTTCGGCAATCGCCAGTCCGGCGAGCAGCGTGGGCAACAGCGCATCGGCGTTCGTCACGCGCAGCGGGCCCGTCGGCATCACCGGCTCTTCTTCGCCTGCGTCGTTCGTGAAGCGCCATACGGCGCTACGCGCGCGGTATGCGTACGAGAGACAGGGACGATCCGCGAGCTCGCGCGGATGGGCGGGCCGTCCTTCACGCATCAGATATTCCGGCGACGCCACCACGAATTGCGTCACCGCGCACAGCCGCCGCGCGACCAGCGACGAGTCCGGAAGCGCGGCGATCCGCAGCGCGGCGTCGAACCCGTCGGCGACCAGATCGACCGACGCATCCGACAGATGCAGGTCGATCGACACTTCCGGATACGCGCGAAAGAAGCCCGGCAGCAGCGGCGCGACCCAGCGCAGGCCGTACGACATCGGCACGGCCAGACGTACCAGCCCGCGTGGCCGCACCGACATTTCGCGTGCCGAGCTTTCCGCCTCCTCGGCCTGGCGATAGATCTCGCCGGCTTTCTCGCTGATCGTGCGGCCGAACTCGGTGAGCGAGAGCTGACGCGACGTGCGATTGAACAGCCGCGCGCCCAGCCGGTCCTCCAGGCGGGCCACGCCGCGCGAGACGGTCGCGACCGACACGCCGGTCGCGCGCGCCGCGGCGGCAAACGAACCGTGCTCGGCCACCTTCGCGAACATCGCGAGCCCCTCGAAATCGGGTAGTTGAGCCATCTTCCCTCATCTTTTCATTTCTGCAACGTTTGTTTGCAATCAATTCTATTTCGAAAAGATGAGGCCGTCGATATTCTCCTCACATCGCAGTACGCGATGCAACGAAACCCCCACCGACCCAACGAAAGGAGCAATACCATGGCACGCAAACTCGACAACAAGATCGCACTCGTCACCGGCGCAACCAGCGGCATCGGTCGCGCCACCGCCCAGCGCTTCGCGGCCGAAGGTGCGCACGTCTATCTCACGGGCCGCCGACAGGCCGAACTCGATGCCGCCGTGAAGGGCATTCGCGAAGCCGGCGGCAAGGCGACCGGCGTACGTTCGGATTCCACCAAGCTCGATGAGCTCGACGCGCTGTATGCGCAGATCAAGGAAGAACAGGGCCGCCTCGACGTGCTGTTCGTGAACGCCGGCGGCGGCTCGATGCTGCCGCTTGGCAGCATCACCGAAGCACACTACGACGACACCTTCGAGCGCAACGTGAAGGGCGTGCTGTTCACGGTACAAAAAGCGCTGCCGCTGCTTGCCGAGCGTGCCTCGGTGATTCTCACCGGCTCGACGGCGGGCAGCGCGGGCACCGCGGCGTTCAGCGTGTATTCGGCTTCGAAGGCAGCGGTGCGGGCCTTTGCACGCAGCTGGATTCTCGATCTCAAGGAACGCGGCATCCGCGTGAACACGATCAGCCCGGGCGCGACCCGCACGCCTGGCCTGCTCGATCTCGCCGGCGACGATGCCGCGCAGCGCCAGGGTCTCGCCGATTATCTGGCTGCCCAGATCCCGATGGGGCGCCTCGGCGAGCCTGGCGAGATCGCGAGCGCGGCGCTGTTCCTGGCCTCGGACGACGCGAGCTTCGTGAACGGCATCGAATTGTTCGTCGATGGCGGCCAGCAGCAGATCTGAGCGCAGCCACGGCGCGCGGGTGCGGAAGACGCCGTCTGCGACGATCGCGATCCGCGCCCGGCGTACTCGAACCGGGCTCCGTCATGATTGAACATCGGCCATTTCTTGCGCTTGGCGCAATCCGGCGCGGCCGTGTCGACATTCGCCAGCATTTCCGCATCGGCGAATCCGGGCGCGCCGACGATGCGCCGCTCGGTCCGCTCTACATGTGGAGCGACGTCGAATTCGCGCCGCGCTCGGGCCTCGGCCCGCATGCCCACCGCGACGTCGAGATCGTCACGTGGGTGCGGTCGGGCGCCATCACGCATGAAGACGACGCAGGCAATCGCGTGCGTCTGGTCGCCGATTCCGTCCACGTGACGAGTGCCGGCACGGCGATCCATCACGCCGAGCGCAACGACGAGAATATGCCCGCGCGGCACTTCCAGATCCGGCTGCGGCCGCGCACACCTGCCGGTACACCGCGCTGTGCGACGCGAGTCTGTTCGCCCGGATGTCGCGAGGGCCGATTCGTGACGCTGGCGAGCGGCGATCCGGAGGATGTCCGCGCCGGCGCGTTGCCCGTTCATGCCGATGCACGCGTGCGTATCGCGACACTGCGTGAAGGCACTGCGTTGCGGCACGCGTTGCCGATGCCCGGTTCCGCTTATCTGGTTGTCGATCATGGCCGGCTGGACGTAGGGCCGATCAGGCTGGCACGACGCGATGGCGTTGCCGTTCGCGATGAAACGTGGCTCATGTTGCGGGCGCGGGACGACACGGACGTCATGATCGTCGAGCGCTTATGCTAGGGCGCATGCTCGATCAGCGCGCGGCCGCAGCCTGGTTCATTGCCGTGCCGACTTCGAGAAAGCGCGCCGGTGAGCGTCCGGTGCCGTATTGCGGGAACACCGGACGTCGATGCCGACGTCGCCTGTGGCGGCGACCGCCGACGCTCGCCCGCAAGGCCGCTCTGCTAATATCGTAGAAAGTATGCAATATCCAGCGCCGCGTCGGCGCTTGCCTGACCGCCATCCCCAGTCCGAACCGCAACATGAACGAGAAACGCCCCGCTCTTGTCTACGCCACGCGCGCCGAAGCCGCAGCGAATGAACTGCGCCGCCGCATCCTGACGGGGGAATACGTCGACGGCTACCAGCTTCGCCAGGATGCGCTGGCGACCGAACTCGGCATCAGCCGGATCCCGCTGCGCGAAGCGCTCGTGCAGCTCGAGAGTGAAGGGCTCGTGAAGATCCTGCCGCACAAGGGCGCGATCGTGTCGGAGCTGTCGCCGGAGGACATCACCGAACTGTTCGAATTGCGCGCGCTGCTGGAGCCCGTGCTGCTGAAAAAGTCGATTCCGAAGCTGACCGCCGAGGATTTCGCGCGGCTCGATGCGATCCTCGACGAATACAGCGCGGTGCTGCACGCGAGCCAGTCCGGCCGCTGGGGCGAACTGAACACCGAGCTTCATCATCTGCTGCTGTCGCGCGCCGACCAGCCGAAGACGGCGGCGATCGTCGCGTCGCTGCTGCAGCAGACCGACCGCTACACGCGCGTGCAGCTGTCGCTGTCCGAGGCCGCGCGCGACGTGGCCGAATCCGAGCACGCGGAGCTCGTCGCGCTGTGCCGCAAGGGCGATGCGCGCGCGGCGGCGTCGCTGCTCAAGCGCCACATCGAGCATGCGGGTGGCGAGTTGAATGCGTTTCTGCGGGACCGGCGGCTCGGGCGTTGAGGTCTTTCACGCGCCGCGCGCCGCGCGGATACCCGATTCCGGTCGATCGCGGCGTTGCAGCGCGGTCGCATGCGATCCGTGGCCCGTCCGGGCGCCGCACGGCGCCGAAGGCGGCCTGCACGCATCGCTTCCGTTTGACCGTCTAGCCGCCGCCGATCCCCTGCAGTACCTTGCCCGTCCCGCCGCACACCACGCATGGCTGTCCTTCGACCATCCCGGTGCCGCGACACACGCCGCATAGATCCTCGCCGACGCCCGGCGCATCGGGCGGCCCTTCGTCGCCCGGATTCAACGGCGTGTCCTGACGCTGTCCCGCCGGCGTTCTGGTCGTCTGCATCGCACACCTCCTTGCGTGTTTCCGATGTCGCGGCAAGCGCGCATCGCGCGTGCCTGCCGCGACGGCATGCGCCGTGGCCGACGCGCGGTGCCGCCAGCACGCGTGAGCAGGCACGCCGGCAACGATGACGCGACGCACCGCATGACTGCGGGGCATCGTCGTCGTCACGTCCTCATTACAACGACGGCGGCCACGTCGAACCGGCCATCGCCGACGGCAGTCAGTCATCCTACGACTGTAGAAATAGAAACGAAAGAGAGTATCCGGCTCCGGAAAACGACACGGCACCGCGCCGGCTCAAATGCAGCCCCATTTCCGGAAAACGTTTCGCCGGCTACGTGCTGAACTGAGAAGGCTTTTCCCTTCGCCTCGCCGAAAACCCGCTACAGAAGCGCCTATAGGGTATGCACCAAGTGAGTTAAACGATTAACCGACGTACATTCGCTCCCACACGTCATACAACGTATGACTGCGATTCAGTGAAGGCCGTGCCCCGACTGATGCGCAAGCCGCCCGGATCGCCGCCAGACGACGAACAACCATCAAGGAGACTGACGATGAAGCACCGATTCACCCGCTCCCGTACCGCCCTGGCCGTCGCGCTCATGGCCGGCTTCGCGGTGTCCGCGCAGGCCCGCGTGTTCCGCTCGGCGGACGTGCACGGCGACAGCTTCCCGACCAACATGGCGGTCAAGTACATGGGCGACGAGCTGTCGAAGCTGACGGGCGGCAAGGACTCGATCAAGGTGTTCGGCAACAGCGCGCTCGGCTCCGAGAAGGACACGGTCGACCAGGTGCGGATCGGCGCGATCGACATGGCGCGCGTGAACGGCGCGTCGTTCAACGAGATCGTGCCGGAGTCGCTGATCCCGTCGTTCCCGTTCCTGTTCCGCGACGTCGACCATTTCCGCAAGGCGATGTACGGCCCGGCCGGCCAGAAGATCCTCGACGCGTTCGCGGCGAAGGGGATGATCGCGCTGACGTTCTACGAGAGCGGCGCGCGCTCGATCTACGCGAAGCGCCCGGTGCGCACGCCGGCCGACATGAAGGGGCTGAAGGTGCGCGTGCAACCATCGGACCTGATGGTCGACGAGATCAAGGCGATGGGCGGCACGCCGACGCCGATGCCGTTCGCCGAGGTCTACACGGGCCTGAAGACGGGCCTCGTCGATGCGGCGGAAAACAACCTGCCGTCGTACGAGGAAACCAAGCACTTCGAGGTGGCGCCCGACTACTCGGAGACGCAGCACGCGATGACGCCGGAAGTGCTGGTGTTCTCGAAGAAGATCTGGGACACGCTGTCGCCGCAGGAACAGGCCGCGATCAGGAAGGCAGCATCCGATTCGGTGCCGTACTACCAGAAGCTGTGGACCGCGCGCGAGGCATCGGCGCAGCAGACGGTGACGAAGGGCGGCGCGAAGATCCTGCCGGCCGCGCAGGTCGACCGCGCGGCATTCGTGAAGGCGATGCAGCCGCTGTGGGCGAAGTACGAGAAGACGCCGCAGATGAAGCAGATCGTCGACGAGATCGAGGCCACCAAGTGACCCGTCGCACTTCCCTGAACGGCGCGGCGGCCGTGGGCGCATCGGACGCGGCGGCCGCGGACGGTGCGGCGCCGTGCCGGCCGCATGCGGCGGCGCCGCGCCTGCGCTGCATGAACGACCTGTTGTTCCGCGCGCTGGCCGTGGTCGCGTCGCTGTGTCTCGCCGCGCTCACGGTGCTGGTGTTCTACGCGGTCGTGATGCGCTACGCGTTCGAGAACGCGCCCGACTTCGTCGAGCCGATCGCGCTGCTGCTGGTGATCGTGATCGCGATGTTCGGCGCGGCGATGAAGGTGCGCGACGGCGGCCACATCGGCCTCGACTCCCTCGTGCGGCGCCTGTCGCCGGGCCCGCGCACCGCGGTGATCGCGATCCAGCACCTGAGCCTGATCGCGTTCGCGATCGCGATCATGGTCGGCTGCGGCAGCATGGCCGCGGAGACGATGGGCGACCGCATTCCGATCATCGGGTTGCCCGAAGGCGTGCGCTACCTGATCACGATTCCCGCGGCGATCGCCATCATCCTCTTCTCGCTCGAGCACCTGCTCGCGCTTCGTCGTTCTTCGTCGGGACAATAACGCCATGGAACTCGCGATCCTGTCCGTCAGTTTTCTGGTTTTCCTCGTGCTCGGCGTACCGGTCTCGTTCGCGCTCGGCATTTCCTGCGTGCTGACCTACCTGGTCGAAGGGCTGCCGATCGCGACCGCGATGCAGGCGATGATCTCGGGGATGAACGCGTTCTCGTTCCTCGCGGTGCCGTTCTTCATCTTCTCCGGCGAGCTGATGCTGCACGGCGGCATCGCGGACCGGATCCTGCGCTTCGCGCAGGCCACCGTCGGCCATTTCCGCGGCGGCCTCGGGATGGCCAACGTCGTCGCGTGCACGCTGTTCGGCGGCGTGTCGGGTTCGCCGACGGCCGATACCTCCGCGATGGGCGGCGTGGTGATTCCGCTGATGAAGCGCGAAGGCTACAGCGCGGCTTACGCGGTCAACGTGACGACCCACGCGTCGCTCGCCGGCGCGCTGATGCCGACGTCGACCAACATGATCATCTACGCGTTCGCCGCGCAGGGGATCACGGGCATGCTGCACGGCCAGCCGGTGAGCGGCGTGTCGATCGGCGACCTGCTGTTCTCCGGCCTCCTGCCGGTGCTGTGGGTGATGGGCTTCGTGCTCGCGGCCGCATACTGGCAGGCCGTGCGCCACGGCTATCCGCGCCGCGAGGACGGTTCGTCGGCGCTGCCGTCGTTCCCGGGCTGGTATGCGGTGCTGCGCAGCTTCGTCGGCGCGGTGCCGGGCCTGATGGTGATCGCGATCATCCTCGTGTGTGTCGCGAAGGGGATCGCGACCGCGACCGAAGCCGCCGCGATCGCCGTCGTGTACTCGCTCGTGCTGACCGCGCTCGTCTACCGGACGCTGACGGCCGGGAAGCTGCGGCGCGCGCTGTCGCATGCGGCGCGCACGACGGGCGTCGTGCTGCTGCTGATCGCCGTGTCCAACATGCTGCGCTTCCAGATGTCGTACCTGGAGATTCCGGATGCGATCGAAGGGCTGCTCAAGCAGTCGACCGCCGCGCCGTGGCTGATGCTGCTGTACATCAACATCATCCAGGTGTTCCTCGGCACGTTCGTCGACATGGCCGCGCACATCCTGATCACGACGCCGCTGTTCCTGCCGATCGCGATGGCATGCGGCGTCGGGCCGGTGCAGTTCGGGATCATGCTGCTGCTGAACTGCTCGCTCGGCCTCGTGCACCCGCCGATCGGCTCGGTGCAGTTCGTCGGCTGCGCGATCGGCAACGTGTCGATCGGCGAGACGACGAAGATGGCGTGGCCGTATTACCTCGCGATCTTCAGTGCGATCAACATCGTCACGTACATGCCGTTCTTCTCCACCTGGCTGCCGAGCCTCATCAGCGGGCACGCGGTGTTCTGAGCGCGCGTTTCGCCCGTCGCGGCGCCGGACGATCCGAGGTCGTCCGGCGCCGCAGTCACGTCGGCGGTTGCTTCACGCGCGGCGTGGCGCGCCATCGCGGCGGCCGCACCGGCGCCGGTCGCGTCGCGCGATCGGCGTCGTGCCGGCCGCACGGCGCAAGTGCGCGATGCGCTGCGTCGCGGCACGCGCGGCAGTCACCCGCAACGGCGGCAACCTGTGCGATGATTCGCCGCTTCGCGTTCGTCGCAGAACGCCGCGGATCGCGACGCCCGTTGCCGGGCCGCCGCTCACCGCCCACCGCATTGACATCCGGAGACGACATGCCCGCACACATCGTTCATGGCAGCACCCTGCATTACCAGGATCACGGCACCGGATTTCCGGTGCTGTTCGGGCACAGCTATCTGTGGGATGCCGCGATGTGGGCGCCGCAGATCGACGCATTGTCGAGCCGGTATCGCGTGATCGTGCCGGACCTGTGGGGACATGGCGCGTCGGGCCCGCTGCCTGCCGGCACGCAGACGCTCGACGATCTCGCCGCGCACGCGAGCGCGTTGCTCGATGCGCTGGAGATCGGGCAGTGCGCGGTCGTGGGGCTGAGCGTCGGCGGGATGTGGGGCGCGCGGCTCGCGTTGCGCGAACCGCAGCGCGTGCGCTCGCTCGTGCTGATGGACGCGTCGCTCGAGGCCGAACCCGACGCGACGCGGCTGCGCTACTTCGGGATGCTCGATGCGATCGCCGCCGCCGGCTGCATCGCGCCGCCGCTGCTCGATGCGATCGTGCCGCTGTTCTTCCGGCCGGACGTGAACCTGGCCGACCCGGTGCCGCGCGCCTTTCGCGCGGCGCTCGCGAACCTGCCGGCCGACCGGCTGCGGGAATCGATCGTCCCGCTCGGCCGGCTGATCTTCGGGCGGCCGGATACGCTCGCCGCACTCGCCGGGCTGGATGCCGAACGCACGCTGCTGATGTGCGGCGCGGGCGACATGGCGCGCCCGCCGTCGGAGACGGTGAAGATGGCGAGCGTGATCGGCTGCCGCCATGCGCTGGTGCCGGACGCCGGCCATATCTCGAACCTGGAGAACCCCGCGTTCGTCACGCGGATGCTGCTCGACTGGTTCGACGAGCAGCAGCTCGCGGCGGGCTGAACGCCGCACGCGATGCCGGCGGCGGGCGCCGCGCGGCATCGCGTGACGACGCAACGACTTGCGTTGCGACGTGGCCGCGGCAATGCGACGTTACCGCGTCATGCGCGTTCGCCGACCGGCGTGAACTGGCGGTCGCGCACGCGGCCCGCGTCGGCACCGCGGCGGATCAGGTCCTGCGCCTCCGCACGGCTCGCGACGCACGGTGACGGGCGGGTGGAGCTTCGCATGTGCATCCGCATGTGCATCCGCCCGCAACGGAAGTCGCGCCGAAACCGGATGCATCGCTGCAGGCCGGCTTCGGCGAAAAACGATTCGGAGTGCGAATGCATCGGGGCGGTGGTTCGATGCAGTCTCCACCGCCCGTGCATCAGAACATGTGGCGGATCCCGAGGTTCGCGCCGACGGTCGTGCCGGTGACCGCGTAAAGCGCGTTGGTGATCCCCAGCCCGGTGTTCATCGCACCGTGGTTGTTGACCATCGCGACCTGCGCGTACAGCGCGGTCGCCTTCGACAGGCTGTAGGTCGTGCCGATCGCCGCGAGCAGCGAGTGATTGGCCGTGTCGTTGCGATCGCTGGTGAACCAGACGCCGCCGTTCAGGTCGACGGCCGGCGTCGCCTGATAGTCGAGGCCGCCGCCGTACACGTTGTTGCTGAACGAGCCGCCGACCTTGTAGCTCGTGAACGACGCCTTCGCGGTGACCGGGCCGAAGCGGTAGGCGGCGCCGATCGTGCGCCCGACGAACGCGACGGTGCTCGGCGTCGGCGTCGGGTTGGTACCGTCGTTGCCGTCGTAGAACGCGGCGTCGATCATGAAGCCGTCGTGCTCGTACTTGAGGCTCGCCGAATACTGGCGGCCGGCCTGGAAGTCGCCGGCCTTGCCGCCGAACGCGAACATCGCGCTGCCGGTGAGGCCGGCGATCGTCGGGCTCGTGTACGACACGGCGTTCGGGTTGAACAGGCCCGTCACCAGCACGTTGTCGACGTAGTTGATCAGCCCGCTGCCGAAGTGCGAGAAGCTGCGCGGATCCGAATCGAAGATCGCGAGCAGGAACGGCGAATACTGCACGCCGGCCTTGACCGTGCCGAACCCGCCGTCGAGCCCGACCCACGCCTGGCGGCCGAAGAAGTTGCCGTTCGAATGCGCGAACGCGCCGTTGGTGACGGCGAAGCCGCTCTCGAGCTGGAATTTCGCCTTGAGGCCGCCGCCGAGATCCTCGGTGCCGGTCATCCCGAACGTCGTCGGCGTCATGCCGGTGTCGGTCATCGCGAACTGATGGCCGGCGTTCGCGCCGGTGGCGGCGTCGCGTGTCTTGCTGGTGTACAGCAACGCGGCGTCGAGGTTGCCGTACAGCGTCACGCTGCTCTGCGCGAAGCCGCTGCTGCTGGCCAGCGTGCCTGCCAGCGCCGCGCAACCGATCACGATTCTGCTTTTCATTGAGGTGTCTCCAGTGTTGTTGTACGTCGATGCATCGAACAAGGGGATGCGGCGGATGCCCGCGTGGCGGTGTCCGTCGCATGAGCCGCGCACGCAGGGTGGGGCGCGGCGGGACGCACGTGCGCGGCCGGGTGGCGGCCGCGTGCGACGCGTTCAGGGCGGGGATGGGCGCCCGAACGCGCGTGTGTCGACAGTGTCGGGTGCGGCCGGTGCCGGCCGCGTCATTCAGAGAGACCGGTTGAGCTGCTCGAGGATCGCCGGGTTCTCGAGCGTGGACGTGTCCTGCGTGATCGCCTCGCCCTTCGCGAGCGAGCGCA
>NZ_QTQM01000054.1:0-47917 GCF_003854225.1 Burkholderia sp. Bp8986
CTCTCCTGACGTCCTTAAAGTCAGGCGTCAGGTTACGCAATCGCTCCCAAACCCTCCACGGTTTCCTGCGATGAACCTTTTTTTTACCTGCGCGGCGGTGTGCCGGCGCGCCGCCGCGTCATGCGGCCTTGTCGGCGCGTGTCCTGCCGCCTGCGGCTGGCCGCGCATTCTTCTTCAGGTGCGCGCGGTTGTAGTCGATGGCCGCGCGAACGAGACGCTTCAGCGCCCGTTTGTCGAGCTTGTCGCCTTCGAGGAAATCGATCGCGCGGCGCGCATTGCCTTCAAGGCCCGCATTGAACAGCCCGTCGGGATCGGACAGGTGCGCGCCATGCATGAACGTGAGCTTCACCTTGCCCTTGTGCGCGTTCGCGACCGCGATCATCCCGTCGCACGACCATACGGGGCTGCCCATCCATTTCCATTCCTCGACGATGTCCGCTTCGGCGTCGAGGATTGTCTGGCGGAGATCGGCGAACGTCTTGCCGCGCCAGTCGGCAATACCGGCGATCAGCGCGTCGATGCGTTCCGACGGGCTCGGGTCCGATGCCGCGCTCATGAGCGGGCCTCCGTGCCTTCGTCAGGACGGGCCAGCACCTGTTCGAGCGACTCGAAGAACCGCGCCCACCCGTGCTGCGCACCGCGGTACGCCTGCTCCTGATCCGCGCGGAAACCGGCCTGCTCCATCCGCAACAGCGTGCCGACCGGCGTCGGCGTGAGCGTCCAGGTGACGACGCTTTCCAGGCCGTACGCGGCCCACGTGTAGGACAGCACGCGCTGCGGCTCGATCGTCAGCAACGTGCAGTCGACCGAACCCCAGTCCGCGCGGAAGCTGAACGCGCGGCCCGCGACGGGCTCGAAATCGCTCTGCATCAGCCATGCCTCGATCAGATGCGGTTGCGTGAGCGCACGCCAGACCTTCTCCGGCGGATGCGACAGTTCCCGTTCGACGACGACGGTGCGTGTTTCAGTGGTGGCCTGGTTCATTACTGATCCATCCTCTTGAGCAGATCTTCGAGCGCGTCGAACCGGTTCTGCCAGAAGCCTGCCATCTGGCTGGTCCAGTCGATCAACGGAGTCAGCGCTTGCGGCTGTGCGCTGTAGTGCGTCTGCCGGCCTTCGTGACGGTCGCTCACGAGCCCGGCCTGCTTCAGTACCCCCAGATGCTTCGATACCGCCGGCTGCGTCACGCCTGCGTGCGCCGTCAGCGCGGCAACCGTCAGCTCGCCCTCCTCGCACAGCCGCTCGAAGAGCGCGCGGCGGGTCGGATCGGCGAGCGTCCTGAACAGCATGTCGGGAACGTTTTGCATGGCATGATTCATAACCCGATAGTTATGGATTCAAGAATATCCCCGGATCGACGCACGTCAAGGAGCGATTTCGCAGGAAGCATCAGGCGATCCTGCAGCGGGGCCGTTCGCCGGAACGGACGGAATGGCGGCGAATCGGCTTGCGAAGAACATCACGCGCGCGTCGAGGCAGCGCCACCGTCCGATTCGAGCGTTTCTTCTAATCTGCTCGCCGGACGCTCCAACCGAAAGCACGCTGCAAGACTCGCCACTACGTCGTTCCACAGTTCGGGAAACGCGCGCGATCGACGGGTTCCGTTTTTATGCATTCGCGCATTCGTACGTCGTCGCGCCGGCCGCGCGGCAACGCCTGACCACATATTGCAACGCGCAATGCGTTCACGCGCGATCGAAAGTGCCGCTCACACACGGTCCTTCGCTCTGCAATCGCGCGCAATCCGCTGCCGAAACGAACGAGTCGTGCGCGCAAACGCCAGCGACCGATGCGCGGTCGCGTGGCGAACCGGTTCCCTTTGCCGCGGGCCGCTGCCGCATGCATGAACGACGCATCGCCGGCACGCGAGCACGCCGATGTCAGAACTGACAGCTATGGAAACTGGCAGCTACCTGAACGGCACCGACGCCCTACGCTCGTCACCGCTCGCGGCCCCACAAGGGCCGGGGCTTCCAGCAACGTCGTCTCTCCTAAAAAGGACTCCCGATGAAAAGGAACGCCTGGTTTGCCCTTCCCCTTCCGTCGCCGCGCCGCCTCGCGTGCGCGTGGCCGCTCGTGCTCGCCGCCGGCGCGGCACATGCGGCGACGGATTGGGTCGACACCCACACGAAGGCCTTTCTGACCGGCCCGCAATTGATGGCGCGCAGCGCCGCACCGTCGCTCGAACTCGCGGCCGGCGAAACGGCCGACATCGTCGTCAGCCTGAAGCTGCGCAACGCGGCGCAGCTCAAGCAGCTCGCGCACGACGTGAACCGGCCCGGCAACGCGCATTACCGCCAGTACCTGACGCACGAACAGTTCCTCGCCAGCTACGCGCCGACCGACGCGCAAGTGAAATCGGTCGTCGACTATCTGCGCAAGAGCGGCTTCGTGAACATCGAGGTCGCGCCGAACCGGCTGCTGGTGTCCGCGCGCGGCACGGCCGGCACGGTGAAGACCGCGTTCAACACGTCGCTCGTGCACTTCGAGTACGCGGGCCGCTCGGGCTTCGCGAACGCGTCGACCGCGCAGGTGCCGCGCGCGCTCGGCGACGTCGTCGGCTCGGTGCTCGGGTTGCAGAACGTCGCGCGCGCACGGCCGATGCTGCGCATCGGCAACGTCGCGAAGCCGCAGGCGCTCGCGGCCGGCACGGCCACCGGCCACTATCCGAAGGAATTCCCGGGCCTCTACAACGCGACCGGCGTGCCGACCGCGGCCGGCGTGAGCGTCGGCATCATCACGATCGGCGGCGTATCGCAGACGCTGCAGGACCTGAAGCAGTTCACGTCGAGCAACGGCTACGGCACGGTCGCGACCCAGACCGTGAAGACCAACGGCACCGGCACGACCGGCAGCTACAGCGACGACCAGGACGGCCAGGGCGAATGGGATCTCGACAGCCAGTCGATCGTCGGCTCGGCCGGCGGCCAGGTCGGCAAGCTCGTGTTCTACATGGCGGACCTGAACGCCGCCGGCAACACGGGGCTCACGCAGGCGTTCAACCGCGCGGTGTCGGACAACACCGCGAAGGTGATCAACGTGTCGCTCGGCTGGTGCGAGACCGACGCGAACGCCGACGGCACGATCGACGCCGAAGAGCAGATCTTCACGACGGCTGCCGCGCAGGGTCAGACGTTCTCGGTGTCGTCGGGCGACGAAGGCGTGTACGAGTGCAACAACCGCGGCTATCCGGACGGCGCGAATTACACGGTGTCGTGGCCGGCCGCGTCGCCGCACGTGCTCGCGATCGGCGGCACGACGCTGTACACCACGTCGGCGGGTGCGTTCTCGAACGAAACGGTGTGGAACGAAGGCCTCGACGGCAACGGCAAGCTGTGGGCGACGGGCGGCGGCGTCAGCACGGTGCTGCCGGCGCCGGCGTGGCAATCGGGCAGCAATCGTCAGTTGCCCGACGTATCGTTCGATGCCGCGCAAAGCACGGGCGCGTACATCTACAACTACGGCCAGTTGCAGCAGATCGGCGGCACGAGCCTCGCCGCGCCGATCTTCACCGGCTTCTGGGCGCGTCTGCTCGCGGCGAACGGCACGGGTATCGGTTTCCCGGCTGCGAAGTTCTATGCGGACATCCCGTCGAATCCGTCGCTCGTGCGCTATGACGTCGTGTCAGGGAACAACGGCTATCAGGGGTATGGCTACAGAGCAGGCACCGGCTGGGACCTGACGACCGGCTTCGGCAGCCTGAACATCGCGAACCTCAACAAGCTGATCCAGACGGGCGGCTTCTGAGCCCGACGCGACGGCCGGCGCGCGGCGGTCGTTCGCCGCGCACCGGCCGGGAAAGATACGGGCAGCGGGCGGGCGCGGAGCCCTACTCCGTCGCCCGCTCGTTCGTCGCTGTCGTCGCTGTCGTCGCTGTCGTCGCTGTCGTCGCGACCGACGCGACCGGCGCGCCGGCCCGGTGCGATGGCGCGAAGAGCCGCAGCCCGCTCGCCACGCTCGCCGCCCCGGCAAAACCCGCCCCGAGCATCAGCGCGAGCGTCGGCCCGTGACGCCCCGCGATCCCGAACGACAGCGCGACGAGCGCCGCGCCGGTCGCCTGCCCGATCAGCCGCGCGGTCGCGATGATCCCGCTCGCACCGCCGCTGCGCTCGGGCGGCGCGCTCGACATCAGCGCCTTCAGGTTCGGCGACTGGAAGAAGCCGAAGCCCGCGCCGCACAGCATCATCCGCCAGCCGATGTCGACGACGCTCGGCGCTGCCGGCAACGCGGCGAGCGACACCATCCCCGCGCTCAGCAGCGCGAGCCCGATCGCACCGAGCAATCCGGGCGGATAACGGTCGGACAAGCGGCCCGCGATCGGCGCGGCGAGCGCGACGATCGCCGACCACGGCGTCATCAGGAACCCGGTCTCGACCGCGTCGCGATGCAGGACGGTTTCGAAGTAGAACGGCAGCGACACGAACGCGAGCCCCTGCGCGGCAAACGCGCACACGGCCGTCAGCGCGGACAGCGTGAACACGGGTCGGCGAAACAGGTCGACCGGGAGCATCGGCGCCGGGTGCCCGGCTTGGCGGCGGATCAGCAGCCAGCCGAACGCGAGCGCGACCGCCGCGGCCGCGAACACGACGGACAGCGGCCCGCGCTGCGCGAATTCGCCGAGCGCGAAGATCAGCGACGCGAACGTGATCACGTTGAACAGCGCGGCGAGCGGATCGAACGCGTGCTTGCCACGCGCCGTCTGCGGCAGCGACGGAATCGCCACGGCAAGCGCGAGCACGCCGAGCGGCACGTTCACCGCGAACAGCCACGGCCATGCGGCCAGCGACAGGATCAGCGACGCGATCGTCGGCCCCACCGCGAACGACACGCCGACGACGAGCGCGTTGAAGCCGACGCCGCGCCCGAGCCGGTGCGCGGGAAACAGGTTGCGGATCAGCGCGACGTTCACGCTCATGATCGCGCTCGCGCCGAAGCCCTGCACGATCCGCGCCGCCGTCAGCTGCGGCAGCGTCGCCGCGAGCGAGCAGCCGAGCGATGCGAGCGTGAACACCGCGAGGCCGCCGACATACACGCGCTTGTGGCCGACGATGTCGCCGAGCGACGCGAACGGCAGCAGCGTCGCGACCATCGCGAGCTGGTACGCGTTGATGATCCACACCGACGCGGCCGGCGACGCGTGCAGGTCGGCGGCGATCGCAGGCAGCGCGGTGTTCGCGATCGCGGTGTCGAGCGTCGCGAGCGCGACGGCCAGCAGCACGGCGGACATCGCGCGCCAGTTGACGGCCGGCTCCCGGGTGCCGGCGGGGGATGCGAATTCGGACAAGATGAGGCTCGGCTGACTGACGAGCGACGCGCGGCGTCGCGGATTGAGCGGCGCGGCAACGGGCGCTCCGTGCGTGCGACGGCAACAGAACGCGCGGCACCACGAGCCGTATTGTTGCAGAGCCGCATCGAACGTGCAGGCAACCGCTTCGTCAGTCAGCGAAACGAAAGCTTCGCCGCGCCGGATCAGGTGCGCGGCTTCGTTGAGAACGCAACGATCGCCGACCCGGCAGCCGGCTCAACGTCACGCATCCGGCCGCCGTTACGACACCGCGCGCCGCGCGTTGCGGCCGCGCATCCATTCAAGCGCGAGCAGCAGGCTCGTCGAGAAGATGATCAGGATCGTCGCGAGCGCGGCGATCGTCGGGCTGATGTTCTCGCGAATGCCGGTGAACATCTGGCGCGGCAGCGTCGTCTGGTCCGCGCCCGCGAGGAACAGCGTGACGACGACTTCGTCGAACGACGTCGCGAACGCGAACAGCGCGCCCGACATCACGCCCGGCGCGATCACCGGCAGCGTCACGCGGAAGAACGTCGTGACGGGGTTCGCGCCGAGCGACAGGCTCGCGCGCACCAGGTTCTGGTTGAAGCCCTGCAGCGTCGCGGCCACGGTCGTCACGACGAACGGCACGCCGAGCGCCGCGTGCGCGGCGATCAGGCCGGTGTAGGTGTTCGCGAGCCCGAGCGGCGCGAAGAACAGGTACATGCCGACGCCGACCACGACGACCGGCACGATCATCGGCGACAGCAGCACGGCCATCAGCAGCCCCTTGCCGCGGAAGTCCGCCTTCGTGAGGCCGATCGCGGCGAGCGTGCCGAGCACGGTCGCGACGACGGTCGCCGACGGCGCGACGATGAAGCTGTTCTTCGCGGCCATCCGCCACTCGTCGGATGCGATCAGGTTCTCGTACCAGCGCGTCGAGAAGCCCGGAATCGGATAGACGAGGAACGTGCTCGACGAAAACGACAGCGGCACGATCGCGAGCACCGGCAGGATCAGGTACAGCAGCGTCAGCACGACGAGCACGCGCAATGCGACGTACCACGCGCGCTCGGCGAACGACATGTGCGGCGCGAACAGCGGCCTGGCGAGTTTCATGGTCGGCTTCCCCTTCCCGTTTTCCTGTCCCCGGCGCTCAGCCGAGGCTCACGTTGGTGCGCGTGAAGCGCCCGTACACCGCATACAGCACCAGCGTCGCCGCGAGCAGCAGCCCGCCGAGCGCGCACGCCATGCCCCAGTTGATCGTCACGTTGGTGAAGTACGCGACGTAGTAGCTGACCATCTGGTCGTTCGGCCCGCCGAGCAGCGCGGGCGTGATGTAGTAGCCGATCGCGAGGATGAACACGAGCAGCGCGCCCGCGCCGACGCCCGGATAGGTCTGCGGCACGTACACGCGCCAGAACGCGGCGAACGGATGGCTGCCGAGCGACAC
This sequence comes from Burkholderia sp. Bp8986, assembly GCF_003854225.1. Taxonomy (NCBI): domain Bacteria; kingdom Pseudomonadati; phylum Pseudomonadota; class Betaproteobacteria; order Burkholderiales; family Burkholderiaceae; genus Burkholderia; species Burkholderia sp. Bp8986. The sequence goes on from NZ_QTQM01000054.1 coordinate 6,717, forward strand.
GGCCGCGCGCTGGTAGGTCGGCGGGATCGACTTCATCACGCTGTACAGCGGCAGGATCATGAACGGCAGCAGGATGTGCGTCATCGAGATGTACACGCCGACGCGATTGAACAGCAGCGTCAGCGGATGCGAGATCAGCCCGGCGCCGATCAGCGCGGTGTTGATCAGCCCCTCGCTCTGCAGCAGCACGATCCATGCGGCGACGCGCACCAGCACCGAGGTCCAGAATGGAATCAGCACGAGGATCATCACGAGGTTCGCGCGGCGCTCGGACAGCGTCGAGATCCAGTACGCGAGCGGATAACCGAGCAACAGCGCGAACAGCGTGACCGCGACGCCGATCACGAACGTGCGGCCGAAGATCGCCAGATAGATCGACTGGTCGGGATCGGCCCGCACGATCTGGCCGAAGCCGTCCTGCTTGTGGTCGAGCGCGGCGAGCAGGTAGAACGGCGACACCTGGCTGCCGTTCTTCGCGATCGCCTGCCAGTACGCGGGTTCGCCCCAGCGCGAATCGAGGTCGATCAGCTTCGCGCGGGTCTGCGCGGGTGTCAGCGCCGCGGTGCCCGCGCCCTCCTCGCCCTTCAGCGGCATCGCGCGCGCCGTCTTCGCGACGAGCGAGCGGTAGCCGGGAATCTCGGTGTTCAGGCGCCGCGCGAGCGCGCCCATCGCCTCGCTGTCGGCGACCTTCGTCATGTCGGCCGCCAGTGCGGCATACGCGGCATCGGCCGGCGGTGTCTTGCGGTCCCAGCCCGACAGCGCGGCCACCGTGTTCGGCAGCGCGGTCGCGATCTCCGGGTTCTGCACCGCGCGCGTGAGCAGCGTGCCGATCGGCACGACGAAGATGAGCAGCAGGAAGATCGCGAGCGGCGCGATCAGCAGCAACGCCATCGTGCGCTTGCGGGCCTCGGCGGCCTTCAGCTCGCGCTTGAGCGCGGCTGTCGACGGCGAGGAAGGAGCGATCGTCATCGTGTTCAACGGTTCTCTCCGGCCGGGCTCGATCCGGCGGAATGCCGCGCGACGCGTTCGACGCGCCGCGCGGCAGGTTGCATCAGGACACCTGAGTAGCGGTTACTTCGTCGCCCACGCGGCGAAGCGCTGCTCGAGCTCGTCGCTGTGGTCGGTCCAGAAGCCGATGTCCTCCAGCACCGCGTTCTTGCCGTTGGCCGGCGAGTTCGGCAGGTTCGCGAGCGTCTTCGCGTCGAGCGACTTGATCGCCGCGACGTTCGCGGGGCCGTACGCGATGTGATGCGCATACTCTTGCTGCGGCTTCGGCGTCAGCGTGTACGCGATGTACTGTTCGGCCAGCGCCTTGTTCGGGGAGCCCTTCGGAATCGCCCAGTAGTCGAGGTCGTAGATGCTGCCGTTCCACACGACCTTCAGGTTCTTGCCTTCCTTCTGCGCGGCGTCGATGCGGCCGTTGTACGCGGTCGACATCACGACGTCGCCGGCCACGAGGAACTGCGGCGGCTGCGCGCCCGCTTCCCACCACTGGATGTACGGCTTCAGTTCGTCGAGCTTCTTGAACGCGCGATCCTGGCCGGCCTTCGTGCCGAGCACCTTGTATACGTCCTTCGTCGAAACGCCGTCGGCCATCAGCGCGAACTCGAGGTTGTAGCGCGCGCCCTTGCGCATCCCGCGTTTGCCGGGGAATTTCTTCACGTTCCAGAAATCGGCCCAGCCGGTCGGCGCGGTCTTCAGCTTGTCGGCGTTGTACGACAGCGCGGTCGACCACACGAAGAAACCGACGCCGCACACCTGCGGCGATTCCGGAATCAGGTCGGACTTCTTCGCGATCTTCGACCAGTCGAGCTTCTCGTACAGCCCTTCGTCGCAGCCGCGGTTCAGGTCGCCCGACTCGACTTCGACCACGTCCCAGTTGACGTGCTTCGCCTCGACCATCGCCTTCACTTTCGCCTGCTCGCCGTTGTACTCGACGGCCGTGACCTTGTTGCCGGTCGCCTTCTCGAACGGCTGGTTGAATGCGGCCTTCTGTGCGTCGCCGTTCGCGCCGCCGAAGTTGACGACCGTGAGTTCGGCCGCCGTGGCCGATGCGCCGACGACGGCGAGCGCCAGTGCGAGCGCGGTGCGACGCGCGGTAGTGCTTGCTCCGTTCATGATGGTTCCTCTCCTCTCGTGGTGGAAGTGGGCAGTTGTTGTTGACGACGTGCAGCGATAAAGCGGGAAAACCCTGTGTCAGGCGAACACGCGCAGGTGCTCGGGCGCGAATGCGAGCGATACCGGCGCGCCGGGCGAGAACGCGTCGAGCGCGCCCGTGCCGAGCGGCACCTTCACGAAGCATTCGTCCTGGCCCGGCAGCGCGCAGCGCATGCGCACGTGATCGCCGAAATAGATGAGGCTGCGCGCCTCGCCGGTCACGCGGTTGGCGGTGCTGCCGTTCATGTGCCCGTTCGCGAGACTCATGCGTTCGGGGCGGATGCACGCGACGGCCGGCGCGCCTTCGGCCGCGTCGCCGATGCGGCGCCCGACGAGCTGCGTGCCGTCGTCCAGCCGGAATTCGCAGAATTCGCCGTCGACGCGCGCGATGGTGCCGCGCAGCCGGTTGCTGTCGCCGATGAAGTTCGCGACGAATTCGTTGCACGGCGATTCGTACAGGCGGTCGACGGTATCGAGCTGCTGCACGATGCCCTTGTCGAACACGGCGACGCGATCGGACATCGTCAGCGCCTCGCCCTGGTCGTGCGTCACGTACACGAAGGTCACGCCGAGCTTCTCGTGCAGCGCCTTCAGTTCGTACTGCATGTGTTCGCGCAACTGCTTGTCGAGCGCGCCGAGCGGCTCGTCCATCAGCACCAGCTTCGGCTCGAACACGAGGGCACGCGCGAGCGCGATGCGCTGCTGCTGGCCGCCCGACAACTGCGCCGGATAGCGCTTCGCGAAACGCTCCATCTGCACCATCTTCAGCGCATGCGCGACGCGCTCCGCGCGCTCGGCGGCCGCGAGCTTGCGCACCGTCAGCGGATACGCGACGTTCTGCTCGACCGTCAGGTGCGGAAACAGCGCGTAGTTCTGGAACACCATGCCGATGTTGCGCTTGTGCGGCGGCACGGTATTCAGCAGTTCCCCGTCGAGGCGGATCTCGCCGCCCGTCGGGAACTCGAAGCCCGCCAGCATCATCAGGCAGGTGGTCTTGCCCGAGCCGGACGGCCCGAGCAGCGTCAGGAATTCCCCTCGGTGGATATCGAGGTCGAGCGATTTGACGACCAGCGTCTCGCCGTCGTAGGTCTTCCGCACGCCGCGAAAGCTGACGATCACATCATCGGACTTCATCGTGGCTGTCCCCTTGCTGCGCGACAAACGTTTTTGAGATGCGAGCCACTATAAGGCGCGCACGGTTCTATACTAGGGAACCATTTCAATATTCCTAGTAGGACCACTTTGGATACCGTGATCCTGGGCGACTGGCTCTCGGCCCGTCTCGACCGCGGCTCGTCCGAGCCGATGTACCGGCAACTGCTGCAACTGATGCAGCAGGCCATTCTCACCGGGGAATTAGGGCCAGGCACAAAGCTGCCGAGTTCGCGCACGCTCGCGGCAGACCTGTCGATCGCGCGCAATACCGTGCTGCACGTGTACGACCAGCTGACGGCCGAAGGCTATGTGCTGACGACGACCGGCAGCGGAACCTACGTGGCCGACACGCGGCCGGACGCGGCCGCGATCCGCGTGCCGGGCGCCGCCGCACCGCCGCCGTCCGATGCCGATGCGGCGCTGCAGCAGGACGCACAAGGCGGCCTGTCGATGCGCGGCCGGCAGCTGATCGAGCACGCGGGCGTGTCGCGGCGCCAGTGGGGTGCGTTCATGCCGGGCGTGCCGGACGTGTCGGAATTCCCGAGCCGCACCTGGAGCCGCCTGCAGGCGCGCCTGTGGAAGGAAGCGAATCCCGAATTGCTGACCTATGCGCCGGGCGGCGGCTACCGGCCGCTGCGCCGCGCGCTCGCCGACTACCTGCGCGTCGCGCGCTCGGTCAAATGCACGCCGGACCAGGTGATCATCACGACCGGCATCCACCAGTCGATCGATCTCGCGGTGCGGCTGCTGTCCGATATCGGCGATCGCGCGTGGGTCGAGGAGCCGTGCTACTGGGGAGTGCGCAGCGTGCTGCAGGCGACCGGCCTCGCGCTCACGCCGGTGCCGGTCGACCAGGAAGGCCTCGATCCGAGCGCGGGCGACATGCAGCATCCGCCGCGGCTCGTGCTCGTCACGCCGTCGCATCAGTATCCGCTCGGGATGGTGATGAGCCTCGCGCGCCGCCGGATGCTGCTCGAGTACGCACGCCAGCACCGCTGCTGGATCATCGAGGACGACTACGACAGCGAATTCCGCTATGGCAGCCGCCCGCTCGCGTCGCTGCAGGGGCTCGACGACGGCGGCCGCGTGATCTACGTCGGCAGCCTCGGCAAGATGCTGTTCCCGGGCCTGCGGATGGGCTACATGGTCGTGCCGGAGCATCTGGTCGACACGTTCCGCACCGGGCTGTCGGAGCTGTATCGCGAGGGCCAGCTGATGCAGCAGGCCGTGCTCGCGGAGTTCATCATGGACGGGCACCTGACTTCGCACGTCAGGCGGATGCGCACGCTGTACGGCGAGCGCCGGCAGTTGCTGATCGATGCGATCCATGCGCGCTTCGGCGACGCGTTGCCCGTGATGGGCGACGAAGCGGGGCTCCATCTGGTGCTCGGCCTGCCCGACACGTGCGACGATCGCGCGGTCACGCAAAGCGCATTCGACGCGGGCGTGATCGTGCGCCCGCTGACCAGCTACTACAGCAGCCTGGACACCGCGCGGCGCGGGCTGCTGCTCGGCTACGCGTGCGTCGCGCACGAACGCATCGGCCCCGCGTTCGACACGCTCGCGGCCACCATCGAACAGCATCTGCCGCGGCGCTTCACGCGCGCGGCATGAGCGCGTGCGCGATTGCGCGCATTACTGCGCGGCAGCCGCGCCGCGGTCGAGCGACGCCGCGCGCAGCGCTTCGCCGGGCTTCGTGAACATGCGCTGACGCAGCGCGGCGATCTGCGCGTCGCGATCCTGCGGCGACAATCCGGCCGCGCCGATCTGCGCACGCTGCGCCGCATAGTCGGCGTAGCGGCTCTGCCACGACGCGTCCTCCTGCTGCATCTGCGCGACGCGCGCGGCGGCTTCCGGGCCGAGTGTCTGCGTCAGTTGCGCGCGCATCGCATCGGGCGTCGCCCCGCTCTTCCGTAATTGCGCGATCTGGTCGAGCGCGGCTTGCTGCCGGTCGGCCTTCTGCCGTGCCGCGCGTTCGTCGGCCGGCATCTGCTGCGCGAGCGCCGCGAGCCGCTCCGCCTTTTGCGCCTCCGTCAGCGCAGGGTCCTGCGTAATCTTCAGCCGCGCGAGATCGTAGCGCTGCCGCCACTGCTCGGTGCCGAAGAACGGCTGGCTCCAGTCGCCGAGCGTCCGATACGCGATCGACGCGCGCTGGTCGAGCGCGAGTTGCAGCGCGCCGAGATCGGACTTGTCGACCGCACCCGCCTCCGGCAGCTTCGCGAGCGCGTCGAGATACGCGCGGTATCGATGCCAGACGTCGAGCGCCTCGGGTTGCGCGACCGTGCCGTCGAGCTGGGCGGCGATCTCGCGCACGACGAGCGCATCGAGCGCGGGCGCGCTCAAGTCGCTCCGCGCGGTCAGGCAGTAATCGAAGAAATCGCGCACCGCGCGCGACTTCGCGAGGTGGCCGCCGGTGTCGAGCGGCAGCCGCGGCGCACTGGAACCGGCGAGCGGCGGCGGCAGGCCAGCGCTCGCCGGCAATGCGGGCTGCGACAGCGCGGCGTTCACGCCGCCGAGGGCTGCGGCATCCGCCGACGCATGCGTCGCGTCGGCACCGCGATGCGATGCCGTACCGGTCCAGATCGCGACGCCGGCGATCGCCGCCAGCCCCACCGCGCCGTAGACCACGACGCGCCGCGCGAGCGGCGCGCGTCCTTCACGTGTCGTCATCGATTACACGCCCGCGAGCTGCAGCCGGTTCGCATGCGTGCGGATCACCGCGACCGGATCTTCCGCATACGCACCGCGCACGCCGAGCAACTGGTTGATCTCGTCGAGATGGTTCCACTTGTAGCTCGTGCCCAGCACCTTCCCGTACAGCGCGCTGCACTTCGACACGAGCCCGTCGTTCTGGCCTGAGCCGCGATTGATCATCACCGTGCCCGTGCCGAACAATGCGAGTGTCGACAGGTCGAGCGCATTCGCCGGATCGATCACCGGGATCGTGCTGGTATCCGTCGCGCCGGTGACGCCGAATGCGGAAACGGTCGGCTGGACCGCCGTGCCGGCCCACGAATACAGCAGGTGCGTATTGCCGCCGACGGTCTCCGTCGGCGCGCCCGTCTGGCAACTGCCCGGCGCGCCGAGGCCGGCACTCGGGTAATTCCGGTTGTACGCGGCGGCCTGGGCGGTCGTCAGCGTCTTCAGTGCGGCGAGCGCGTCCTGGTTCGTGTTGTTGCTGCTGCTCGTCAGGATGCCGAACACATTGACGAACGCGGCGATCACCGACGACGACAATCCGGTCGGATCGTAGGCGAGCACGCCCTGCACGAAATCGGCGAACTCCGAGCCGCGATGCGGCGTGCCGATCGTCGTGACCGACGCGACGAGATCGGGCGCGACGGCAGCGACATAACGCGACGTGAGGCCGCCCTGGCTGTGACCGACCAGGTTCACCTTGGTCGCGCCGGTCGCGGCAAGCACCGTCTTCACGTAAGCGAGCAGCTGTTCGCCGCGCCCGTTCGGCCCGTCGTCGCTCTGGAACCCCGACAGGTTCGCGACGTAGACGGTCGCGCCGTGCTGCTGCAGGTCTTCCTGGATGCCGTACCAGTACTCGAGCACGCCCGCGTACTTGTCGGTGCCGGTGAGCCCGTGCACGAGGATGATCGGGTAACGCGTCGCCGCGTAATTGTCCGCCGGCGCGGTTGCCGCCATCGCCGCGTGCGTCGTCGCGAGCGTCATCACCGCGGCCGTCCCCGCGAATGGCGCGACGCTCATCACGCATGCCACTGCCCCTGCCACCATCCTGGAACGCATCGATCTGGCCATGCATGTTCTCCTGATTATTGTGCTGCCGGTGCGAATGAGATCGGATCGACGCGCACGGCACGTCGCGAACGGTCGCGGGTACCGTGTGCATCGAATGCGGGAGTGAATCACGAGTCGCGAACGTTTGCGCCCTGACTAGATACGGTTCTCTAATCGGTTGACGCGCCCCGCCCGTTCGGGCGGGGGCTGCATTCACGCGCCCGCATGCTGCATCGCACACGCGCGCCGCACGTCACAGTTTCGCGCTCACGCGCACCCATGCCGTGCGCCCCGGCTCCATTACCGGCGCGTTCGCCGGATAGCCGAAGCCCGCGTTGCCGGCGAGGTTGAGGTGCTCGGTGTAGGCCTTGTCCAGCACGTTGTCGACGCCGATCGAGATCTGCACCTTCTTGCTGACGTTGTACTGCGCATGCAGCGACAGCACGCCGAAGCCGGCGCTCGGGCCGAAGTCCTTGCCGACCACGTTGCCGTCGTTCACCGCATAGCGATGCTGCGGCGCAACGACCCGCCACAGCCCGCCGGCCGACCATGCGCCGCGCGTGTACTCGAGCCCGAAGCGCGCCTCGAGCGGCGGCATCTGCGGCAGCGGATCGCCACTCGTCGCGTTGCGCCCCCACGCATACGCGAGCGACGTCTCGACGCGCAGCGGCGCGACCGGCCGCCACGATACGCCGGCTTCGCCGCCCATGATCTGCGCGTTGACGTTGGTTGCCTGTGTGGTCGTTCCCATCATCCCGGCCGCGTAGTTGAACAGGATGTAGTCCTGTACATATCCCGCGTAGGCCGACACCCATGCATCGAACCGATCGCTCTTGTACTGCGCGCCGATGTCGAGCTGCGTGGTCTTCTCCGGCTGCACTGCCGAGAACGCGTTGATCGAGCCGGCGGGCCCGCGCTTCGCGGAGAACAGCTCCCAGTAGTCGGGATAGCGTTGCGCATGGCCGATCCCCGCATACCATGTGACCGGCAGCGACGCGAGATCGCGCTCGTAGCGCACGAATCCACTCGGCAGCACGCGCGCGCGATCGTCGTCGAAAGTCGGATTCGGCTTGCTCGCCATCATCCCGCTTGTCGTCGCACGCTTGTCGCGCGCGCTCGCGTAGTCGACCCGCGCGCCGCCGATCACGCGCGACGCATCGCTCGCATACCACGTCAGCTCGCCGAACGCACCTGCGTTCCACATCGTCGCCTGCGCATCCCACGGCTGGTCGCCGTAGTTCTGCCGCCCCATCGCCGAGCGCGCGTCGAGCCGGTTCGACTGCGCGTCGACGCCGGTCACGAGCTTGAAGTCGTCACCGAAACGGAAGGTCGCCGCCGCCCGCGCGCCGAGCGTGCGGCGCCGCACCTCGGATGCCATTCGCATCGGCATGCTGCTGGTCGGGTCGGGCTGCCGCAACGTATAGTTGTCCATCACGTGGTCGGCTTCGTTGTAGTACACGCGCGCCTCGATCCGGTCGAGCACGTCGCCGAGATGCCGCTTGTCGAACGACAGGCCGAACGTCTCGCGGCGGAAATGCGCGCCGTCCATCCCACGCCCGGCGTAGCGCGCGTAGCCGTCGCCGGTGCCCGCCGTCAGCTCGACGCGTGTGTGATCGTCGGGGGTCCAGCCGAGCGCCGCGTCGGCGTTCCACTTGTCCCATTGCGACGGCACGGCATTGCCGTTGCCGTCGTCGTAGTCCTGCGCATGCGCGTGGTTCGCGGTCACGCGGCCGTAGACGTCCGGCGTGCCGGCCGTCACGTCGACGTTCTGGTCGTTGCGGCCGAACGAGCCGCCGACCACGCTGCCGTCGAACCGCATGCCGGGACGCTCGAAACGCGGCGTCACGCGTTCGAACAGCACGGTGCCGGCCGAGGCGCCGGGGCCGTACAGCACGGTCTGCGGGCCCTTCACGACGGTGACCTTGTCATAGCTTTCCGGCGCGATATACGAGGTCGGCGCGTCCATCCGGTTCGGGCAGGCGCCGAGCGTCGGCATCCCGTTCGCGAGAATGTTCAGCCGCGAACCGAACATCCCGCGCAGCACGGGGTCGCCGTTCGTCCCGCCGCTGCGGATCGACGTGAAGCCGGGAATCGTCTTCAGGTAGTCCGCGCCGTCGCTCGCCGGCAGCGGCTGGCGCGGCGTCTTCGGATCCGTGACGACGACGAGCGGCGTCGTCAGCGGCGACGCAACGACTTCGACGGGCGACAGCAGCGTGGCCGCGTCGTCCGTCGGCGCCCCGGACGCACGTGCGGATTCGGTCGCGGCCGCCGCCGCGGTCATCGCGCCGACGGCGAGCGCGGGAACGGTGAGTTTCAGCATGCGCGGCACGCGCCGCACACGGGAATGGCGCGACGCCCTCGGCGCGCGCAAGGAAAGAATGGTCATGATCGAAAGCCCGAGTGACGCCCTCCACGCGGCCTCGACGGACCGCACGGATATCGGCGATGAAAGAAACGGAAGGCAGCGCGTCAGGCGCGCTCGGGCGGTGCGCGTGGATATGCGCGCGGGTAGCGGTCGGCGCGCGCCGCGACGGCATGCGGCGCGGCGGCGGAAACGGCATGAGCGGGGACGAAGGCGAACGATACGGCGGCCGCGCCGCCGATCGCTGGACTGTGCGCGAAGAAGCCGCAGTAGCCGCACGCATCGAGATGCCGCGCATAATCGTGCGCGTGGCCTGCATCGGGCGCACGGTGCGCACCATGCTCTGCACTACAGACGATTGCATCGGGAGTCGTCGCCTGCGCGATGCGCCACTGCGACACCAGCGGCGCCGCGATCGCGAGCCAGATCGCGAACACGCCGAGCCAGGCGGTCAGGTGACGATGTCGGTGCAGCATGCGCGGCGATGCGTAAGCGGAACGTAAAAACAGCCGAGATGTTACAGAATGTTCGCCGCGATGGCCAGCCGCGCATCGGGGTAAACGGATCGGGGGCGCATGGTTGCGTCAACAACCATGCGCCCCCGGATGCTGCGCGGCTTCAGCGCGCGGCGATCACGGCGCCATGCGTCGCAGCACGTCGTCGCGCCGGATGAAGTGGTGGTAAAGCGCGGCCAGCGCATGCAGGCCGATCACGAAGTAGAACGCGTTGCCGATCAGTTCGTGCGCTTCCTTGATCGTCGGCCGCAGCGCCTTGTCGGGGCCGAACAGCGTGAACGACACGCCGATCCAGTCGAGCGACACGGGCTTGCCGCCCATGTTGACGAGCATGATGCCGAGCAGCGGCTGCGCGATGATGAAGACATACAGCGCGACATGGGCGAGCATCGACAGCCACTTGAGCAGCGTCGCCTGCGGAATCGGGTCCGGCACGCGGCTGATCATCCGCCACAGCACGCGCAGCACGGACAGCACGAGCACGAACGTGCCTGCCAGCAAGTGCACGTTCATCCAGAACACGCGGCTGTCGCTGCCTTTCGGTCCGCGAATCTCGATGGCCAGGTAGGCGAGTGCCACCAACAGGAAGATGACCCAGTGGAAGAAAATTGCGGGCGCGCTGTAGCGCGTCTGTTTCGCGAGGATGTTTTTCATGCGTTGTCTCGTGTTTCTCGTGTGGTATGCGGGGGAGGCCCGTGCCGGGCTGGCCGGTGCCCGGCGGCTGCCCCGATTGTAGCCTCGCGCGTGGCCGGCGTTGTGCGACCGGATCAAATATCCGACGAATCCGCGCGGCCCGTTCCACGGTGCCGCCGTATGGAAAATCCGCATCGCGCGCGTGCGCGGCTGTGGCACGATGAAGCTTTGGTGCGACGTTGCGCGGGCATCATGAGCAAAGCGATCTTCGTTGCGGCCTACCGGCTGATCGCCGCGTTGCTCGCGGTGTCCACCACGCTGCACAGCGTCGCCGGCAACTGGGGCATGCCGGCCTTCCATCTCGGCAACTACCTCAGCTACTTCACCCAACTGAGCAGCCTGTATGCAGCGGCCATGCTGGTCGCGGGGCTGTCGCGCATCACGCGTCCCGGCTCGGCCCGCTACGAATCGATGCGCGGCGCCGCCGTGCTCTACGTGCTGATCACCGCGATCGTCTACGAACTGCTGCTCGCACGGCTCGATGCGCTGCGCCACGTCACGCCGGCCCTCAACAACTGGGTCCTGCACCGGATCGTGCCGCTCGTGGTGCTGTGCGACTGGCTGTACGTGGAGCCGCGCTCGCCGATCCCGTGGCGCAGCGCGGTCGCGTGGCTCGGCTTTCCGGTCATCTATCTCGCCTATACGCTCGTGCGCGGCGCGCTGGAGAACTGGTATCCCTATCCGTTCGTCGATCCGCGGCCGCACGGCTACCTGCCGGTCGCGATCCAGTGCTCGCTGATCGCGCTCGGCGCGGCAGGGCTCGCGCTAGGCATCCGCTGGCTCGGCAATCATGCGAGGCAGTCCGACGCCGCGGCGCTCGAGGAAGGGTGAAGGCCGGAGCGGGAGCGTGTGCGCCGCACGGCGCACACGTCGTGAAGCGGCGCGTCAGCCGCCGTTGCGCGGCAGGAAGTTCATCGGGTCGACGACCTTGCCGTTCTGCCGGACTTCGAACTCGAACGTCGCGCGGCCGCTCGCGTCGGTGCCCATCTCGGCGACCGGCTGGCCCGCGCGCACCGCGTCGCCTTCGTTGACGAGCAGCCTGCCGTTGTGCCCGTAGGCCGTGATGAGCCCGTTGTCGTGCTTCAGGATCACGAGCGGGCCATACGCCTTGACGCCGGAGCCGGCGTACACCACCCGCCCGTTGGCCGCGGCCCGCACCGAACGGTCGGGCCCCGACGCGGCGATCACGATGCCGCGCGTCTTGCCGGCCGAGAACGGCGTCGCGACGATACCCATGGCCGGCCATGCCAGCGAGCCCGGCTGCGCGGCCGCCGCGGACGGCTGCCCGAGCGACGTCGCCGCAGGCGGCGGCGCGACGCGCAGCACCTGGCCGGGATACACGGCGTCATTCGGCGACATGTGGTTCCAGCCGGCCAGGTCCTGCACGCGCTGCCCGTAGGCGGCGGCGATGCCGGCGAGCGTGTCGCCCGGATTTACGCGGTAATAGCCGGCGATCACGCCCGGCGTGGCGACCGACGCAGGCGTCGACGGCCGCACCGGCTGCCAGCTGTCGGTCCACGGCGTCATCGTACAGCCCGTCAGCGCGGCGGCCGCGGCGACGAACGCCGCCTGCGGCAACCAGCGCGTGAGCGCATCGTGGATCGGAATCGTTTTTCTCAAGGGTCCTCCCGGATTTGCGTCGTTGCGCCGCCCACCGCCCTCCAGCGTCCGACGCACGATGTCCGGCCGAACGGCCGGACCAACCAGTATCCGACCGCTCTCGCGGCCGTCAGTTTCCACCGCGGGACGTCGACGCGAAAGGGCTCACCGGCCCCTTTTTCGCGCCATTTCTGCGTCGTCCCGACCGGCAAAGATACCATTTGTCGCGGTCAGGACCGCGGCAGGCGCCCCAGCCGGCAACAATCTTGCGGCGCCACGAACGGGTACCGGCGGGCTGCGGGCCGCGCCGCGCAGGGTGTCCCGCGGACTTCGGGCCGGCCGTCCCGCGGCGGGCAGCCGTATCGCGCCCATGAGCGCCGCCCCGCTGCCGGCCGCCTCCTATACTCGGAGGAGCACCACACGTTCCAGCGATAACGAGGAGAAAAACCATGAACAATGCGACGTTTCTGTCCGTGCAGCTCAACGCCGAGGATTTCGCCGGTTCCAGCGGCCTCGTCGAACTGCTCAACCGGCACCTGCTGTTCGCGACGGACGTCGCCGAAGCCGCGGACGCCCTCGTCCAGTTGGCGAGCGTCGCGCACCTGAGCGGCGCTACCCGGCACAGCGTCGAGCTGCCGGTACTCGCAATCGAGCGGCTGCGCGATGCGCTCGACACGCTGAGCGGCTACGACGAAGCATGGCTGCAGGCGCTGGAACCGGGCGACGCGCTGTTCCGGGACATCGGCCGCGGCCCGCGGCCGCTGCACTGACGCGGCGGGCGCCGCCAATGAATACAGCCCGTCGTTCCGTGATTCGGAACGACGGGCTGTGTGTACTGCGCAGGGGTCAGATCAGGCCGCCCATGCGGCCGGCGATCGATGACGCTCAACGACCCTTGTAGACCGGTGCACCGTCCGACACGCGCTTGACCTGCCAGCCGGTCTTGGCAGCGGCCGGGGCGCCCGATTCTTGCTGGGCGGCCGGTTGCGCACCGTAGCCGCTCGTATCGGCAGCGGCGACGTTCTGTTGCGGGTTTACGCGGGCTTCAGCTGCCTGGATGCTTGCCGGGTAGTCGGTACGGTCGCTGCCCAGCTTGTAGCCGGCCTGTTGCAGCTGGGCCAGTTCGGCCTTCACCTGCGCACGGGTGACGGGGGCGTTCTGTTGGGCGAACGAGACGGCGGGAACGGCGAGGACGGCAGCTGCAGCGAACGTTGCGATCAGCGATTTCATGATTACCTCCGGGATTTTTTTGCTCCGCCGCACACACCATGTCTGCAGCGATGGAACAAAGTTTAGCCCCGAGATCACCTAGGGAAAACCATGAAAGAGCGAAAACACTGTTTCCTCGGAACCAACAATTGCGGGATCCGGGAACGAAAAACCCTACTCAAGGAATAGAATTTCGCAACAATACCGTCCTCGCCTGCCGGTTACGACCAGTTCGCGTGGAAGCTGCCCGGCTTGTCGGTACGCTCGAACGTGTGGGCGCCGAAGAAGTCGCGCTGCGCCTGCACAAGGTTCGCCGGCAGCCGCTCGGAACGGTAGCTGTCGAAGTACGCGACCGCCGACGCGAACGCCGGCACCGGCACGCCTGCCTTCACCGCGGCCACCACCACGTCGCGCAGCGACGCCTGGTAATTCGCGGCGATGTCCTTGAAGTACGGGTCGAGCAGCAGGTTCGCGAGCGCCGGATCCTTCGCGTACGCGTCCGTGATCTTCTGCAGGAAACGCGCGCGGATGATGCAGCCCGCGCGGAAGATCTTCGCGATCGTCCCGAGATCGAGGTTCCAGCCGTACTCTTCGGATGCCGTGCGCAGTTGCGCGAAGCCCTGCGCGTACGAGATCACCTTGCTCAGGTACAGCGCGCGGCGCACGGCTTCGACGAACGCGGCACGATCGCCGTCGAACGGCGCGGCGGCCGGGCCCGACAGGATCTTGCTGGCCGCGACGCGCTCGGTCTTCAGCGACGACAGCACGCGCGCGAACACCGACTCGGTGATCAGCGGCAGCGGCACGCCCAGGTCCAGCGCGTTCTGGCTGGTCCACTTGCCGGTGCCCTTCTGCGCGGCGCGATCGAGGATCACGTCGACGAGGTGCTTGCCGGTCTCTTCGTCCTTCTTGCCGAAGATCTTCGACGTGATCTCGATCAGGTAGCTGTCGAGCTCGCCCTGGTTCCACTCGGTGTAGACCGCGCCGAGTTCGTCGTTGGTCAGGCCCGCGACGTCCTTCAGCACCGCATAGCTCTCGGCGATCAGCTGCATGTCGCCGTACTCGATGCCGTTGTGGACCATCTTCACGTAGTGGCCCGCACCGTCCGGCCCCATGTACGCCACGCACGGCTCGCCGTCCGACGGCGCCTTCGCGGCGATCTGCTTGAGGATCGGCTCGACCAGGTCGTACGCGTCGCGCTGGCCGCCGGGCATGATCGACGGGCCGCGCAGCGCGCCCTCTTCGCCGCCCGACACGCCGGTGCCGATGAAATGCAGGCCCGATTGCGCGAGCTCCTGGTTGCGGCGGATCGTGTCCGTGAAGTGCGTATTGCCGCCGTCGATCAGCACGTCGCCCTTCTCGAGCAGCGGCTTGAGCGATGCGATCGTCGCATCGGTCGCTTCGCCGGCCTTCACCATCATCAGGATCCGGCGCGGCGTCTCGAGCGACGCGACGAACTCCTCGAGCGTATAGGTCGGCACCAGATTGCGGCCGGGGAATTCGGCGATCAGTTCGTCGGTTTTCTCGCGGCTGCGGTTGTACACCGACACCGCGTAACCGCGGCTCTCGATATTGAGTGCGAGATTGCGGCCCATCACCGCCAGCCCGATCACACCGATTGCTTGTTTGCCCATTAGTCAATTCTCCGGAAAAAACGGGGCGCGACCCGAGCCGGGCCGCGCGCACAGGCGAAAGGATAGTGGAAACCCGGCCGCGATGCGCGCTTGCGTGTCATTGCTCCGCGTGCGGCAGGCGCCGGAACACGACGCTCAGGTTGTTCGCCGGCATGTCGACGACCTCGATGCAGTCGAGCCCGCGGTCGAGGCCGAGCGCGACGACCGCCTCGAGATCGCGCACGCCCCACGACGGATCGCGGCTGCGCAACTGCTGGTCGAATGCCTCGTTGGACGGCGCCGTGTGCCGGCCTGCGCGGCGATACGGGCCGTACAGGAACAACACGCCGCCCGGACGCAGCACGCGCGACGCGCCGGCGAACAGCGCATCGGTGCAGGCCCACGGCGAGATGTGGATCATGTTGATGCAGACGATCGCGTCGAACGCCGCGGCCGGCCACGACGCGTCGCGCACGTCGAATGCCAGCGGCTCGGCCAGGTTCGCGAGGCCGGCGTGCGCGACCCACGCGGCGATCGAGCGGCGCGCGTGCGCGTCGGGATCGCTCGGCTGCCAGCGCAGCCCCGGCAGCGCCTGCGCGAAATGGACCGCATGCTGCCCGGTGCCGCTCGCGATCTCGAGCACGTCGCCGGTAGCCGGCAGCACGCGGCGCAACACGTCGAGGATCGGCCCGCGATTGCGCTCGGCCGCCGGCGCCGACAGCCGCGCGGACGGATCGGACGACGACGTCGGCCCGGTCACGATGCGTGCTCCGGCGCGCTGCCGGCGACGCCCAGCCGCGCGTTCAGCGCGTCGAGCGCGGGCGCGCAACGCGCCTCGACCTTCAGCGTCAGCATCGGATCGGCGCGCGTATGGCCAAGGTTCAGCGCGGCGACGGGCTTGTTCTGCGCCTGGGCCCACACGCAGAACCGGTAGCCGGAATACACCATCAGCGACGAGCCGACGACGAGCAGCGCATCGGCCGCATCGAGCGCCTGCGACGCCAGCGCGACGCGCTCGCGCGGCACGTTCTCGCCGAAGAACACCACCGCCGGCTTCAGCAGCCCGCCGCAGGCCGGGCAGGCAGGAATGCGGAACGTGTCGAGCGCGGCCCATTCGAGATGCGCGTCGCCGTCGGCGGCGGGTTCCGCGTGCGCGCCGAGCAGCTCGGGGTTGTCCGTTTCGAGCACGGCCTGGATCGTCGCGCGCGCGTGATGCGCGCCGCAGTCGAGGCACGTGACGCCGTTGATGCCGCCATGCAATTCGATCACGTCGCCGCTGCCCGCGCGCTGGTGCAGCCCGTCGACGTTCTGCGTGACGAGGCGCTCGATCCGGCCGGTGCCGCCGAGCCGCGCGAGCGCGACATGCGAGCGGTTCGGCTGCGCACGGCCCACCACGGGCCAGCCGATCATGCTGCGCGCCCAGTAGCGGCGGCGCGCAGCGTCGGAACCGAGGAATTCGTGGAGCTGGATCGGCGGCGAGCGCATCCATTGACCGTTGCGGTCGCGATAGCCGGGAATGCCGGAATCCGTGCTGATGCCCGCACCGGTCAGCACGAGCAGCCGCGGATGGCGCTCGACGAACGCGTGCAGCGCATCGAGCGCGGCCGGTTCGATGCCGGCGGATGAGGGGTCGGGCAAGGCGATGTCGTTCATGTTGGCGGCGCGTGATCGGGCGCAGTGGCCGGCCGTGCGGCCGGCGCGCCAGCACATGATACAGAACGCCGCGCGATCCGGCCGGCGGTCCGCGCGCGACACCGGCGCCGCAAAAAAAGACGCCCATCGACCACATGGCGATGGGCGCATCAACAATTGATCCATCGGGGTAGTGGATCAACTGACAGCACAATGTCGTCGGATCCGCCGCAACGCCGCCGGCAGACCTTCCCCGGGACTACACCTTCGAATTCCTGAAATTGCCCTGATGTTTGCGAGGATCGCCGCGCGGCACGGCGCACGGCACACGCACGCATGCTTCGCGTGCGGCGCGCGTGCGTTTCGCGCGTCGGCATGACGATCCGGAAGTCATGGTCGCCCATCCGCGCACCGGCGGTTCATCCCCGACGGCCGACCGGCACGGGTCGGCCTCGTGCGTCACGCCTGCATGTCGTCGTTCGGAACGAACCGGATGGGTCCGGATGAAACGAAAAGCCGCGCGCTCATGTCGCCGTAATCAACGGCGACGCGAAATCACGGGCAGGTCGGCGATTCATGTTTGCAACATGGCACGTTGCGATTCGGTCTGTTCTCATTCTCTTGTCCCCGTCTTCGATGCGTCCGACCTACTGAAGCGACGGCCGGGCCCCTGCTGCGCCCGGCGATCGCGCTCACGGCGCATACAGACATGCAAGGAGCGCACCATGCTTCGCCGTGCAAGGCCGCGCGGGCCGTGAAACGACCCCGATGCAAATCGCACGGCGACAGACAGGCGTGAACGTTTCGAAAGTGAAACGAGGGGAAACGGCCCGCGCGATCGATCGCACCGGATGCGACGCCGGTGTTGCACGCATGTGACGCGTGCGCGGGCGGCGCGTTTGCGTCGGTTCGATGCCGACGATCCGCTTACAGTCAGTCGTGCGACCCTGGCCGCGCATGCATGGTCGAACGCGCTCGTCGAACCCGCGAGCACCGCCTGCAACCACGGACAGCACGCTGCTCGCCGCAAGACCGGCTACGACGCGCCGACGTACGTTCATGCTGATTGATTGCCGGATGACCGACGGTGCCGATCATGCCGGAATCGCCGATACCGCCGCGCGCCGCAGGCGGCGCGCAAACACGTTAGCATTCGGACACGGTGCGGCGCGCGCACCGGCTTCGCCCCGTCTCCAAGGAATGGACATGACCCTGCCCGCCTCCGGCCGCGCCGACGTCGCGCGGCGCGTCTTCTCGGCCGAGCGGCTGTCGATCGGCCTGACGCTGCCGCTGCTGCGCAGCGGCCGTACCGTCGCGGATTTCAACGAGCAGCTCGAACTCGCGGCGCTGGCCGATTCGCTCGGCTTTCGCGCACTGTGGGTTCGCGACGTGCCGCTCAACAGCGCCGATTATCCCGACCCGGTCGGGCATCTCGATCCGTGGGTGCTGCTCGGCGCGCTCGCGTCACGCACGCGCCGGATCGTGCTTGCCAGCGGCGCGATCGTGCTGCCGCTGCGTCATCCGCTGCATATCGCGAAAGGCGCGCTGTCGGTCGCGACGCTGTCCGGCGGGCGCTTCCTCCTCGGCCTCGGCTCGGGCGACCGGCCACCCGAATATGCGGCGTTCGGCGTCGACGCGCAAACGCGGCGCGACCGGTATCGCCGGCATTGGGACATCGTCGCGGCCGCGCTCGGCGTGCCGTCCCGTGTGCTGCCCGACGAAACGCCACCCGACGCGCCCGAGTTCACGCTGATGCCGCGCGGCGACGACGCGGTGCCGATGCTTGCTGTCGGCTCCGGCGGGCAAAGCGTCGACTGGATCGCACGGAACGCGATCGGCTGGATGACCTATCATCGCGACCCGGACACGCAGCGCGCTCGTTATTCAATGTGGCGCGCGGCCGTCGACCGGCTTGCACCGCCGGGCTTTCGCGCGTTCGGCGTATCGATGCGGCTCGATCTCGATGCGAATCGCGATGCACCGCCCACCGCGCTGCCGCTCGGCTATGCGACCGGTCGGAATGCGCTCATCGACATCCTGCGGGACATGCGGGCAGCCGGCACGCACCACGTGACGCTGAATCCCGGCTCGGACCGGCCCGTGCGCGAGGTCATCGAGGAAATCGCCGAGCATGTATTGCCGGTCTTTCACGACGATCGGGGGTTGATTCATCAGGAATCCGGAATTCTCCACCCATAGCCCATAGTCGAAGCCACGGTTGGCCATCCATCGAATCACCGGCGAGCACGTTTCGTTCCCGATCCTGCGCTTTCGCTTGCGGCGGGACCGCACGCCAACACCCGACGACCCGCCCTCATCACGGATCGTGAACGGCCGGCGCTAGACACCGCCACGCGAAAGGAACCGCACGGCAGCGCGCAAACGCCCGCACCGCCTGCCGCATGCCCGATTCGAATATTCGTCGACGGAACTATCCGGTTCCGATGGCAATCATGTTAACTTCCGTCCATCGTCCAGACCGGCGGGTCACGTTCCGATGCGCGCCCGCACGCCTACCCATGCGATATTTCCTGCTCGGCTGGCTGCTCGCCGCCGTCGTATCGGCCGCCCACGCGGCCGCCCCTGCCCCGGCCGCCGCCTCGGCCGCCTCCGGCGCCGTGCCCGCGCTGACGCCGCAGCAGGCGCAGCAGGCCCTCTCCGTCCTGCAAAACCCGCGCGAGCGCGAGCAGGTCGAAACGACATTGCGCGCGATCGCGGCCGTCGGCGTGCTGAGCACGCCCGCGCTCGCGGCGAGCGCCGCGGCGCCGGCCAGCGCGGCATCGGCTGGCACCGCTCCGGCCGCACTCACGACGAACGGGCTCGCGTCGATGCTCGTGCGGCAGGGATCGCGCTGGGCCGGTGAAATCGGCGGCGCGCTGAACGAATCGCTGCGCTCGCTGCTCGACGTCGGCTCGGTCGGCAACTGGTGGCACGAGCGGCTCGTACGCGCCGACCAACGTGCCGATCTCACGCGCGCGATCTTGATCATCCTCGCCGTGCTCGTGCCCGCGCTCGCCGTCGAATGGTTCGCGAAGCGGCTGCTGCGGCGCGCGCTGGCCGCGCTGAGCGCGCGCCGCACCGGATCGTCGCGCCGGGCCGATGCAAATGCAGATGCCGACGCCGATTCACCCGAACCCGAACCGCCCGGTCCCGGCGACCGCGCTTCGACGCCGGAACCGGCCGCCACCGCTGCCCGCGCCGACGGCACCGGCACGCCCGATACGTCGTCGCAAGGTCGCGGCCATGCGCGGCGCCACACCACGCTGCTGCGCCGGATGCCGCGCGCGCTGGTCAGCCTCGCACTGCGGGTGATACCACTGCTGGTATTCGTCGGCATCGCGAGCCTGACGATGTCGGTCCTCGACGGCGCCGGCACGCCGACCCAAACGGCACTCGAATCGCTGATCGACATCTACGTGATCTGCCGCCTCGTGACGATCGTCAGCCGGCTGTTCTTCCAGCCCGACGCGCGGCAGCTGCGGCTGCTGCACATCAGCGACGCATGGGCCGCGTTCGCGCAGCGCGCGATCGCGCGGATCGTGATGGTCGTCGGCGCCAGCACGGCCGCGGTCGAGATCGCCGCGAGCTTCGGCCTCAGCGACGCCGGTCACGTCGCGCTGCTGAAGGCGGTCGCGCTCGTCGGCCACTTGATGATCTCGGCGCTGATCCTCCGGTGCCGCCAGCCGGTCGCCGCGCGCATCCGCGCGGCCGGCGAGGATCGGCCGGCCTTCGCGATGGTCGGCAACGCGCTTGCCGACGCGTGGGCGCCCGTGTCCGTGTTCGTCGTGATGGCGTTGTGGTTCGTGTGGGCGCTCGACGTCCACAACGGCTACCGCGTGCTGATCACGCTCGGCGGCCGCTCGATCGCCGTGATGATCGGCATGCGGATCGTGTCGATCGTCGTGTTCGGCGCGCTCGCGCGGGTGTTCCAGCGCCGCGACGACGACCGCACGCTCGTCCACCTGCACGCGTACCGCTACTACCCGCTGGTGCGCCAGGTCGTGTCGGCGGCGATCGCCGTCGTGACCGTCGTGCTGCTGCTGCAGACCTGGGGCGTGCCGATCTTCCACGCGTTCGCGACCGGCACGATCGGCCATCGGCTCGCGTCGGCGCTGATCACGATCGCGATTGCAGCCGTCGTCGCGCTGATCGTCTGGGAAGCCGCGAACATCGCAATCGAGCGCCGCCTGCAGCAGTGGACACGCGAAGGCAACCTCGTGCGCGCGGCGCGCTTGCGCACGCTGCTGCCGATGCTGCGTTCGCTGCTGTTCATCATGATCGCGCTCGTCGTCGTGCTGACCGGCCTCAGCGAAATCGGCGTGAACATCGGTCCGCTGCTCGCCGGCGCCAGCATCTTCGGCGTCGCGCTCGGCTTCGGCTCGCAGAAGCTCGTGCAGGACTTCATCACCGGGATCTTCCTGCTGATGGAGAACGCGATGCAGGTGGGCGACTGGGTCACGCTCGCCGGCGTATCCGGCACGGTCGAATATCTGTCGATCCGCACCGTGCGGCTGCGCGCGGGCGACGGATCGCTGTACACGATCCCGTTCAGCTCGGTGACGACCGTCAACAATACGAATCGTGGGCTCGGCAACGCGGCCGTCAAGGTCAGCATCGCCTACGGCCAGGACATCGATCGCGCGATCGCGACACTGAAGGAGATCGGCGCCGCGTTGCGCGACGATCCGGATTACAAGGACGGCATCCTGTCGGACTTCAGCTACTGGGGCATCGACCAGGTCGACGGCGCGGCGATCGCGCTGGCAGGACAGATCCAGTGCAAGGACTCGGCGCGCTGGGGCGTGCAGCGCGAATTCAATCGGCGCATCGCGGTGCTGTTCCGCGAACGCGGAATCCGGATCGCGAATCCGCAGCGCAGCCTCGTCGCGTATGACGAAGGTTCGCGGCCCGTCGCGCCCGAGAACGATGAGAACAGCGACCACGCCACCGGCACGCCGGACGCCGAACCGCCACCGCCCGTTGCGCCGGAGCGCAAGCCGGACTGATCGTACGGATGCCGCTGGCGCGACCACCGCCGGTCGCGCCGTGCGCGCGCCAACGAACGACGGATAGCCGCGCTCAACGCGCGGCGGTTTTCTTCGCGCGCCGAACGCGCTTCGCTGCGTTCGCCGGCGCGGCCGGCGTCGCGCCGGCATCCCGCTCACCGCCGCGCACGCTGCCGGCCGGATCGTCGCCGACGATCTTTCGGTGCGCGCGGTTTACCGCGACGGTTGCCCGAGCGCCATGTCGCAATTCATCGAGGACTTCAATGCCATGACCGTTCGCCTCAAGCACGCAACTGCCTTCGAAACGACCTCGCCCGCCGATGCGGACCGCATCGTGCGCGCGCCGCTTGCGGAACTCGAAGCGCGGCTCGACGAGATCAAGACACTTGCGTCGGCAAGCGGCGACGCGCCGGACGAACGCCTGCTGCACTGTATCGACGGCCTGTTCCGGCTCGTCGACGACCTGCAGGCCGTCGAGCGGCACGACACGCCGAAGCTCGAGCTTCGGCGACGGGAGCGCCGTTGAAGTTTCCGTGCGGATGGCAGACCGGATTGCGTTACGCATTCGCCGGCGAGCGCGCTGCGCGACGCATGACCGGCTCAGCCGGTGTCTACGGCTCGAATGTTTCCTCCACAACCATTCGCTCATTACGAATGGAATCGTCAATTATCCGGCGCGCCGATCCGTCATTACATCCGACAGCGTCCTTGAAAATTACAAAATACCCCACAACTTTTCAAAATCATTTCAGCTTATTCAATTTAATTTTGTTTCATATAATCAGAAAAAGTTTGACACCGAACTTTCGTTCTTGATACCGTCCGATTCAAGCAATCTGACGAATTGTCCACCACGCAATCGATTCCGCTCGACGCATTGCGCTTGCGCCGCACCGACGTTCTCGCCGCCGACCGCCTCTTCTTCCGTTGGCGCATGCAACATCCCGATGCAATTGATTGGGCAGCTGCCGTCCGGCAGCAGGCCGAAGGACCGAACCGAATGAGCAGGACACCGAAACTGTTGCTCTAGTCATCCCGCCTGCATCAAACCCGCTGGCGCGGCCGCCTGCTTCGCGGCGCAGCGCCTCCACTGCCGAGCATTCCAGCATTTCGCCCCCCGAGGATCACGACCCTTGCGGACCGGGCGAAAGGCCCCGTCGCGTCCGCGCCATCCGCGCGAGCGCGGCGGATATCGGCGGCGCACGATCCGCGCCGCTGTCGACCGTCGTTGTTCGTGCCGTTCGATGTTCAACCGGAGGGGTAATTCAACATGAATCAGGTTGCAGACAAGAAACAAAAGCACATCCGCATCGTCAAGCTCGCCTTCGCCGCCGCGGCAGCCGCTTCGTTCGGCATGGCGAGCGTCCATGCCGCACCGGCCGCCGGCTGGACGGAAACGCGCACCAAGGGCTTCCTGCCGCTCGTCCAGCAAGGTGAAAGCAGCAGTACCGCCGGCGCGCCGGCGGCCAGCACCGCCGCCGCTGCCGCGGCTGCCACCGAGATGGCGCCCGGCGAATCGGTCGACATCGTGCTCGGGCTGAACCTGCGCAACGAAGCGCAACTCGACCAGTACCTGCACGACCTGCATACGCCCGGCTCGCCGCACTACAAGCAGTTCCTCACGCCGGCGCAGTTCGCCGCGCAGTACGCGCCGACCGACCGGCAGGTCGCCTCCGTCGTCGCGCACCTGCGCCAGGCCGGCTTCGTCAACATCGTGGTTGCGCCGAACCGCCTGCTCGTGTCCGCCTCCGGCACCGCGGCAACGATCAAGTCGGCGTTCCGCACGACGCTCAAGCGCTTCACGCGCAACGGCCGCAGCGTCTACGCGAACACCGATGCCGCGCAGGTGCCGAACGCGATCGGCGGCATCGTCGGCGCGGTGCTGGGCCTGCAGAACGTCGAACTCATGCACACCGGCGCGGGCAGCAAGCCGCAAGGCAACACCAGCAACCTGACGATCCCCGCGGGCGCATCCGCGGTGCCGCACAACCCGACGGAATTCTCGTCGCTCTACGGCGGCGACGGCACGCCGACGGCCTCGCAGACCACGGTCGGCATCATCGCCGAAGGCGACCTGTCGCAGACCGTCAGCGACCTCAACACGTTCGCCGCGAACAACGGTCTCGGCACGATCAGCAGCAGCGTCGTGCCGACGGGTCCGTCAGGCAGTTCGTACACCGATACATCCGGCACCGTCGAATGGAACCTCGACAGCCAGTCGATCGTCGGCGCCGCCGGCGGCAGCGTGAAGCAGGTCGTGTTCTACGTGGCACCCTCGATGACGCTCACGGCGATCACCGCCGCGTACAACAAGGCGGTGAGCGACAATGTCGCGAAAGTCATCAACGTGTCGCTCGGCGTGTGCGAATCGTCCTCGTACAGCACCGGCTCGCAGGCGACCGACGACACGATCTTCAAGCAGGCCGTCGCGCAGGGGCAAACCTTCTCCGTGTCGGCCGGTGACCACGGCGCGTACGAATGCGCGAGCGGCACGCCGTCGCGCTCGACCTACACCGTGAGCGAGCCCGCGACGTCGCCGTACGTAATCGCGGTGGGCGGCACGACGCTGTTCACCAACACGTCGACCAATGCGTACAACAGCGAAATCGTCTGGAACGATCCGAGCTGGCAGCCGGGCACCGTGTGGTCGACGGGCGGCGGCTACAGCAAGTACGAAGCTGCGCCGGCGTGGCAATCGTCGAGCCTCACCGGGTCGACCAAGCGCGCGCTACCGGACGTCGGCTTCGACGCCGACCTGCGCACCGGCGCGATCCTCGTGGTGAACGGCCAGACGTCCGACACGCTGTGGGGCTCGGGCTACCTGAACAACGAAGGCGGCACGAGCCTCGCCGCGCCGATCTTCACCGGCATCTGGGCGCGGCTGCAATCGGCGAACAACAACGCGCTCGGGTTCCCGGCGTCGAGCATCTACAAGTACTTTCCGAGCAATGCGGCGCTGCTGCACGACGTGACGTCCGGCAACAACGGCAGCGGCACGTACGGCTACAAGGCGAAGGCCGGCTGGGATGCGACGACGGGCTTCGGCAGCGTGAACATCTCGAAGCTGAACGCGTTCATCCAGAGCACGGCGGATTTCGCGCGCTGATCGTGCGATGAGGTGCGGTTCCGGGTGCATGTCGTTGCGCGCGCCCGGAACCGTGTCGGCGGCTGTGCATGCGGCGCGTCCCGATCGACGACGACCGTCGGCACACGTCGCCCGCGGCTGTCGCGCGTAGACGAAATCACAGCTGCGATTCGATCGGAAACAAGCCGAGAAACCACACTTCCATGCGCCGCGCCGCCGACACTTCCGGTTCGTGATCGAGTTCGGTCACCTTCCCGTCCGCGTCGGTCTGAATCCACTTGAGGCGCCCTTTCCCGGCCGGATCGGTCCGCAACTCGACGCGCCACGCGATTCGATCGAGCCGCGGCTCCAGATCCATCGCGACTTCGGATGCAATCACCGGGCTCTCGCAGTAAACGCCGATCTCGGTATTGAGGTTCAGCGAGCGCGGGTCGAGATTCATCGACCCGATGAAGATGCTCTTGCGATCGAACACATACGTCTTCGCATGCAGCGATGCGCGCGACGAGCCGATGATGACCTGCTTCGAGATGCTCTTGTCGCCGAACGGGCGTCGCTCGTAAAGCCGCACGCCGGCTTCGACGAGATCGCGCCGATAGCGCCGGTAGCCGGCATGCACGGCCGCGACGTCGGTCGATGCGAGCGAGTTTGTCAGGATCGTCACTCGGACGCCGCGCGCCGTGAGCGCACGCAGCCGTTCGACCATGTCCTTGCCCGGCACGAAGTACGGCGACACGATCAGCAGCTCCTGCTCGGGCCGCAGCGCGAGTGCGCGCAGTTGCGGCATCAGGTGCCCGTCGCTGTCCTTCGGCGAGCGTGCGATCTTCGCCGGATCGTCATACAGGACCGTCGCCTGCCCCCACGACAGCTCGGTCCCCTGCCCGTGCACGATCTGGTCGAGCCGTTGCCGCGCTTCGAGCACGTACGGATTGTCCTCCATCGCGCGCAGGTAATCGCGCAGCCGTTCGCGCTCCCGGTCGAGGCCGCCGGGCGCCGCGTCGTGCCCGACCAGCACATCGACCGGATATGCGTACGGCGAATTCCAGAACGTATCGAATTCGGTCGAGATGTCGTTCACGACCGGGCCGTGCACGACCACGTCGAGATCGCCGAACTCCAGCATCGACGACGCGCCGAAGTACTCGTCGCCGATATTGCGGCCGCCGACGATCGCCGCCTGGTTGTCCGCGATCATCGCCTTGTTGTGCATGCGCCGGTTGACCCGCGAGAACTCGAGCACCGTGCCGATCTTCTTGAAGTGGCGCGTGGCGACCGGATTGAAGAGCCGGATCTCGATGTTCGGATGCGAGCTGATCTCGAGCAGCTTGCGGTCGTCCGCGTTCGTCCCGAGATCGTCGAGCAGCGCGCGCACGCGGACCCCGCGATCGGCCGCGCGGATGATCGCATCCGCGAGCTCGTGTCCGGTCAGGTCGTCGTGCCAGATGTAGTACTGAAGGTCCAGCGAGCGGTCCGCGCGATCGGCGAGCAGCACGCGCGCGTCGAGCGCATCGACCGGGTCGCGCAGCAGATGAAACGCATCCTGCCCAGGATGGGTGGCGGCCTGCTGGCGGAACGCCGCGCCGAGGCGCGTGTTCTCGGTATCGGAGAACGCATGCGTCGGCGCACGATCAGCCTGCGGCGGCAGGCTGGCGCACGCGGCAAGCATCAGCAACGCAAGAATCGCACTCCACGAACGCAACATGATCATGATGGCCACCCCACGGTCGGGCGAAGTCTGTTTGTGTTTGTTCTGGCTGCCGGACGGGGCGCGGCGCGGATCACCGGTCCGCGCGCTGGACGAATCCCGAGCGCGCGCGCCGGTCGCGCCACAGCATACTTCGATTGACATCGGGACGGCACGCGCTCCGTGTTTCCCGGTGGCGGCGATACGACATGCGACGCGGACGTGAACACGTTCGACACGTTCGCCAGGTTCAGGCGGCGCGCAAAAGAAAAACCCGCGAGGCCTTGCGGCGTCGCGGGTTTCGAGATTTTGCCGAAGGCCAAAGAGTCGCCAGAAAGCGGGAAAAAAAGCGGCATGCCACGCATGCCGTTTCGGGGATCGGACCGTGCGCAGCGATACCTCTGTCCGGCGCTCCGTGCGAACAGCAACGCGTGTTAGTTCGGCAGCGCGTAAGCGATCACGTAATCGCCGAGCTTCGTGCCGAAGGAGCCGTGGCCGCCTGCGGCGATCACGACGTACTGCTTGCCGTTGATCGAGTAGCTCATCGGCGTGGCCTGGCCGCCTGCCGGCAGGCGGGCTTCCCAGAGTTGCTTGCCGTTGTTCACGTCGAACGCGCGGATGTAGTTGTCCGCCGTTGCGCCGATGAACGCCACACCACCGGCCGTGATCATCGGGCCGCCCAGCATCGGCATCCCCATCTTGAACGGCAGCGGGATCGGCGAGCTGTCACGCACCGTGCCGATACGCTTCTTCCAGACGATCTCGTTGGTCTTCAGATCGATACCGGCGATGTAGCCCCATGCCGGTTGCTTGCAGGGCAGGCCAAGCGGCGAGAGGAACGGGTTCAGCGTCACGCCAAACGGCACGCCGTACTGCGGCTGGATACCCGATTCCGTACCGCTCCCCTTGGCACCCGATGCCGGTTCGATCGGGTTGCCCGGACCGCGTGGGATCAGACGCGACACGAACGGCAGCGCAATCGGGTTGGCGATGGCGATCTGACGATCGGTGTCGAGCGCAATGCCGCCCCACTCGAACATGCCCAGGTTGCCCGGGAACACCAGCGTGCCTTGCAGCGACGGCGGCGTGAAGGTGCCTTCATACCGCAGCTTGTGGAACATCACGCGGCAGACCAATTGGTCGTACATCGTCGCGCCCCACATGTCCTTGTCCGTGAGCAGGTTCTTCGGACGGAACGTGAGTTCGGAGAACGGTTGCGTCGGCGAGGTACGGTCGCCAGGCGCGGCGCCTTGCGGCACCGGCAGTTCCGGAGCCGGCACGACGGTTTCGCCGGTGCGGCGGTCGAGCACGAACAGGTTGCCGGTCTTGGCCGGCCCGTACACGACCGGCACGGTCTTGCCGTCCTTGGTCGTGATGTCGGCGAGCGTCGGCTGCGACGGCATGTCCATGTCCCACAGATCATGGTGAGCGGTCTGGTAGAACCAGGCCAGCTTGCCCGTCGACGCGTGCAGCGCGAGCAGGCCGCTTGCGTATCGCTCCATCTCCGGCGTACGGTCGCCGCCCCAAATGTCCGGCGTACGCACGCCCATCGGCAGATAGACGATGTCGAGCTTCGCGTCGTAGGCGGCGGGCGCCCATGAGTTCGGCGAGTTCCAGGTGTAGTGCTCGTCCGGGCCCGGGATATGGTTCGGATCACTCGCGCCCGGATCGAACGCCCACATGAGCTGGCCCGTGCGCACGTCGTAACCACGGATCACGCCCGACGGTTCCCGATTCGAGAAGTTGTCTTCCACCGCGCCCGCTACGACGATCACCTTGCTGGTGACGACCGGCGGCGAAGTGGGCTCGTACATACCCGGCGTGGTGACCGGCATGGCATGCTGGAGATCGAGGTCGCCATTGCTGCCGAAGCCCGCGCAGCGCTCGCCTGTCAGTGCGTCGAGCGCGTACAGGTGGCCGTCGTTGACCGGCAGGTAGATACGGCGCGAGCACGCCCCCGTAGCCGATACGGCTGCGTCGCTTGCCGGTGCGGCGGCCTGCGGCGCCGAAGCAGCAGCGTCGCTAGCCGGAACAGCCGTTGCCGATACATCGGCGCTCGCCGTCAGATCGACATACGACACGCCGCGGCAAGTCACGTGCTGGAACGACGGATCGGTCTTGAGCTTCGGATCGAAGGTCCACTTGAGCGCGCCGCTCTGTGCGTCGAGCGCGAAGAGCTTCTGGTGCGGCGAGCACAGGTAGAGCAGATTGCCGATCTTGATTGGCGTGACTTCGTCGGTGATTTCACCCGGATCGTTCGGGCCTTTCATGTCGTTCGTGCGGAACGTCCAGGCCACCTGCAGGTTCTTCACGTTGTCCCGCGTGATCTGCTGCAGCGGCGCGTAGCGCGTGCCTTCCTGAGTGCGGCCGTACGCGGGCCAGTCCGAGGCGTCGATGCCGTTGGCGTTTGCGGCGGGCGAACCGACAGACGAAGCCATCGTGCCATTGACCGTCTGCGGATCGTTGAAGCAGGCGTACACGAGCACGCCCGCCCAGATCACGAGCGCGCCGACGAGCGACTGCACGCCGAACTTGCGTGGCGCGTCGAGACGCCAGCTCACGAGCAGCAGCAACCACACGCCGAACACGACGAGCACCCCCGAGCGCGGCGCGAGCGCCCAGAAGTCGGGACCCGACTCCCACAGCGACCAGATGGCAGTGCCCCCGAGCACGAGCGCGTAGAGCACGAGCGCAGTGGGACTGCGGCGATACAGCAGCCACGTCACTGCCAGCAGCACGACGCCGGTCACGACGTAATACGCCGAGCCACCGAGCGAGAGCAGGTACGCGCCGCCTATCAGCAGAAAGAGCGATGTAAGCGCGATAAACAGGAGCGTTACGACGCCGATGAACCCGGGCGATGATGATTCGCTTGATCTGGTCATGATGATCTCAACCTTCTTTTGAGGACGGCGCCAGCATCGCTTGTCACGCGATGCCTGTGGCGAAGCTCGCCCGCGCGAACACCGGCGAGTCGTCCAGCCACTGCGCTGTGCCCGCAGTGGCCGGCTGTGCGGAAAACGCTCCGCGAAACGGCCTGTTGCTTTAGAAGACGTGCATCATCCCGACGTACGCGCCGGTTTGCCCTTCGTCCATGTTCGGACGGCTCGGCGAGCTGGAAGCTGGAATCGCGAGCCGTCGCAAACACCGGGAATTTACCGTTCTTGCTGTTGTCCACGTGAGCGACCGTGCCGTACAAGAAGGCGCGCTTGCTCGGATTATAGGTGGTAGCGAGTGCGTCGAGCTCGCCTGCGTATGCCGATGGTCGGCTTCGATGCGCACCGGTCTGTCGTCGAATACGCAGACAAGCGATCGCTCGCCGCGAAATCTTCGGGAAGGCAGTTTAGGGATGGGGAACACGAACGGTCCCTACCCGTTCGGGTAGTCCGGAGCCATGGATTGCCCGGATCCGATGCGTTGAAGCCCAGAAACGAAAAAGCCGGCCCACCGGGCCGGCTTTTCGCGTCCAATCGCGGTCGGTTGCACCGCGTGGAAACTCTCGAACAAAGCGAATCTGGTGGGCCCCCCGGGAGTCGAACCCGGCACCAACGAATTATGAGTTCGCTGCTCTAACCAAGCATGAGCTAGGGGCCCAGACGGGAAGCAACCTGTGCTACACGCCACCCCGGCAACGAAGCCGGGCCGGCATTGTAACAACAAAGCCGCTAAAGAGGACAAACGCCACCGGCATCACGCGGATACCGGCGGCGTTCGCAAGTGAGACGCTGGAAATCAGTTCCCTTCGAGGAACGACTTCAGCTTGTCGGAACGGCTCGGGTGACGCAGCTTGCGCAGCGCCTTGGCCTCGATCTGACGGATCCGCTCGCGGGTAACGTCGAACTGCTTGCCGACTTCCTCGAGCGTGTGATCGGTGCTCATCTCGATACCGAAGCGCATCCGCAGCACCTTCGCCTCACGCGGCGTCAGCGAATCGAGCACGTCCTTCACGACGTCGCGCATGCTTGCATGCAGCGCGGCATCCGCCGGCGCGACCGTGTTGTTGTCCTCGATGAAGTCGCCGAGATGGGAATCGTCGTCGTCACCGATCGGCGTTTCCATCGAGATCGGCTCCTTCGCGATCTTCATGATCTTGCGGATCTTGTCTTCCGGCATCTCCATCTTCTCGGCGAGCGTTGCCGGATCCGGCTCGAGACCGGTTTCCTGCAGGATCTGCCGCGAGATGCGGTTCATCTTGTTGATCGTTTCGATCATGTGAACCGGAATACGGATCGTGCGCGCCTGGTCCGCGATCGAACGCGTAATGGCCTGGCGGATCCACCACGTCGCATAGGTCGAGAACTTGTAGCCGCGACGGTATTCGAACTTGTCCACCGCCTTCATCAGGCCGATGTTACCTTCCTGGATCAGGTCGAGGAACTGCAGGCCGCGGTTCGTATACTTCTTCGCGATCGAGATCACGAGACGCAGGTTCGCCTCGGTCATTTCACGCTTCGCCTGACGCGCCTTCAGTTCGCCGGCCGCCATCTGGCGGTTGGTTTCCTTCAGGTCCTTCAGCGGCAGCACGACGCGCGCCTGCAGGTCGATCAGACGCTGCTGCTGCTCGCGGATCGCCGGAACGTTACGCGACAGGACCGCGCTGTACGCATGGCCTTCGGCCGCGATCTTCTCGGCCCAGTCGAGATCCGTCTCGCTGCCGGGGAAGCGCGCGATGAATTCCGAACGCGGCATGCCGCACTTGTCGACGACGATGTGCAGGATCTGACGCTCGACCTGACGCACTTCGTCCACTTGCGCACGCAGCGTGTCGCACAGACGCTCGACGGTACGCGCGGTGAAGCGGATCGTCATCAGTTCGGTCTGAATCGTTTCCTGCGCCTTCAGGTAGGACTTCGACTTGTAGCCTTCCTTCTCGAACGCGCGGCGCATCTTGTCGAACCACTCGCTGATCTGCGAGAACTTGTCGAGCGAGGCACGCTTGAGGGCTTCGAGCTGGGCGGCATTGGCCGACGCCTGAGCGGCACCGTCGTCTTCCTCTTCTTCCTCTTCTTCCTCTTCCTCTTCGGCTTCCTCGTCCTCGTTCTCGATCGCTTCCGCTTCCTTCGCGGAGAAACCGTCCGTATCGGCGGAGTCCGAAGCATTCGGATCGAGCAGGCCGTCGACGAGCTCGTCGACGCGGATCTCTTCGTTCGCGACGCGCTCGGCCATCGCGAGGATGTCGGCGATCGTCGTCGGGCACGCGGAAATCGCCATCACCATGTGGCGCAGGCCGTCCTCGATCCGCTTCGCGATCTCGATTTCGCCTTCGCGCGTGAGCAGCTCGACCGTGCCCATCTCGCGCATGTACATCCGGACCGGATCGGTCGTGCGGCCGAATTCCGAATCGACGGTCGACAGCGCGACTTCCGCTTCTTCCTCGACTTCATCGTCCGACGACGCGGCCGGCGCGTTGTCGTTCAGGAGCAGCGTTTCCGCGTCCGGAGCCTGCTCGTAAACCGCCACGCCCATGTCGTTGAACGTGCCGATGATGCCTTCGAGGGCTTCGGTCTCGGTGAAGTTGTCCGGCAGATGGTCGTTGATTTCGGCATACGTGAGGAAGCCGCGCTCCTTGCCGAGCTTGATCAGCGCGCGCAGTTTCACGCGGCGCTCTTCGAGCTCCTCGGCCGTGCCGGGCGTGCTCGTCGCGAACGCTTCCTTCAGCAGCGCCTTTTCCTTGGCGCGACGATCGCGCACCTTGGATTTGCCCGGGGCAGCCGCGGCTGCGGGCTGCTCGTCGCTCTGATTTGCGTCGTCATCGACGGATACTTCGTTCAGCTTTTTGGTCATGGAGTTCGCCGTACCGGCTATATCGACTCGCGGCTGCTGGACGACAGCCGGTTGAACCGTAGGTGCATGAGTAGTACGTACTGCCGTTTCGTCCGCGGCGGCAGTCGTGTCCCTTGCGCTTTTCGCACTTGCCCGCTTCGCCGCCGGCTGGGCCGGCCCGGAGTCGGGTCTGGCGGCAGCCCGTGTTCTGGCTGCCGGCGCCGGCGCAGCCTGAGCAGTGCCGGCCGCGGTTTTCTTTCCTGCAGGGGCTGACGTGGCTGAAGACGTTGTCCTGGTGGAAGAAGCAGACTTGGCCGCTGTGACCTTGGTGGTCGGCTCCGTCGAGCCCTTGCCTGTTGCTTTCTTTCCGCCTGTCGTCTTTGCCATCGCGAATCTCGCCTCTGCTTAGAAAACAAACCGCTGGAAACCTTATATTATAGCACGCTGGGGCGCCCTCTCTCAGCGCCCCGGCCGCCTACAGCCCGAGCCGACGTTTCATATCGGTTCGCTGCTGGTTCAATTCCGTCAATTCGGCCAGTTCCTCGGGTGTGAAGGTCGATTGCCGCGCCAGCCGATCGAGCCGGTCGCAGCAGGCGTCATAGCGCATCTTGAGCACCGCGGCCTGCAGTTCCTCCCCCGCGATCCGTTCCTGTTCACGCTGCCGCTCGGGCACCGTCTCGTCTTCCGGATTCTGTAACAGCAAATCGCGGACGTTTTCATCATAGTCCAGAATTTCGCGGAAGATTTCCTCGTAAGTCGCGCCGTTCGAGGAGGTCCGCAGGACATCGGACAGCAGCCGGAACTCCGCGCCGTCACCCAGCGCACGCGCATGCTCGACGACTTCGGCGAACAGCTCGCCGATCCGCGGCAGCGCGCGCAGGGTCGCAAGCTGTTCGTCGTCGAGCTGCGACGCGACCCGCGGATGCATCACGAGCGTGCGCAACGCGCGCTTTTCGCTGTCCGTCACGCGCCGCCGCTCGCTGCGCGCGGGCGCCTGGCGCGGCGGCGCCGCGATGCGCGCATCGACGTCCGACAATCCCGCGACTTCCTCGAACGGGATATCGAGACGGTCGGCGAACATGTGCATGATCTGCGCGCGCAACGCGTTCGCCGGCAGCGCCTGCAACAGCGGCTTCGCGTCGAACAGCGCCTTCGCGCGACCTTCCGGCTGATCGAGCGCCTTGCCCGCAATTGCTTCGTTCAACAGAAATTGCGACAGCGGCATCGCGCGCTCGACCTGCTCGGAGAACGCGTCCGCACCGAATTCGCGTACATAGCTGTCCGGATCGTGCTCGGCCGGCAGGAAAAGGAATCGGATCGTCCGATTGTCCGCCGCATGCGGCAGGCACGCTTCGAGCGCGCGGCGCGCCGCGCGCCGGCCGGCCGAGTCGCCGTCGAAGCTGAAAATGACCGTGTCGGTCTGGCGCAGCAACTTCTGTACGTGGATCGGCGTGCATGCCGTGCCGAGCGTCGCGACCGCGTTCGGGAAGCCGAGCTGGGCGAGCGCGACGACGTCCATGTAGCCTTCGACGACCAGCACGTACTTGCGCTCGCGGATCGCGAGGCGCGCCTCGAACAGCCCGTACAGTTCGCTGCCCTTGTTGAACAGCGGCGTTTCCGGCGAATTCAGGTACTTCGGCTCGCCGCTGCCGAGCACGCGTCCGCCGAACCCGATCACCTGCCCCTTCACGTTGCGGATCGGGAACATGATCCGCTCGCGGAACCGGTCGTAGCGTCGCGCCACACCCTGCGCGTCGGTTTTCTCGCTGACGATCACGAGCCCCGATTCGACGAGCGAGTCGTCGCGATAGTCCGGGAACGCCGTTTCGAGGTTCTGCCAGCCGTCCGGCGCATAGCCGAGCCCGAAGCGCGCGGCGATCTCGCCGGTCAGGCCCCGGTTCTTCAGGTACTGGATCGCGACGGTCGCGCCACGCAGTTGCTTGCGGTAGTAGTCGCACGCGGCGGACATCACGTCGGACAGCGCAGTCGCGACCGATTTCGACACGGGCGCCGGATAGTCGCCGCCGCCTCCACCGCCGCCGCCGCCGCGCATCGACGGCTCGTGCGGCACGGTCAGCCCGACCGACTGCGCGAGCTCCTGCACGGCTTCCGGGAACGTGAGCCCCGCATGCTCCATCAGGAAGCCGATCGCCGTGCCGTGCGCGCCGCAGCCGAAGCAGTGATAGAACTGCTTGGTCGGGCTGACGGTAAACGACGGGCTCTTCTCGTTATGGAACGGGCACAACCCCATGAAGTTGGCGCCGCCCTTCTTGAGCTGCACGTACCGGCCCACCACGTCGACGATATCGACGCGGTTCAGCAAATCCTGCAGGAACGAATGCGGAATCACCGTGGGATCGAGCGAAAAAAGACAATACGACGCCCCGGCGCACGCGCATGCAACGCGCCGGGAAGCGGGTTTTACTTCGACAGCGCGGCCTTGACCTGCGCGGAAACGGCCGTCATGTCGGCGCGGCCGGCGAGCTTGCCCTTCAGCACGCCCATCACCTTGCCCATGTCCTGCGGGCCGGCTGCGCCGGTTGCCGCGACCGCGGCCTGGACTTCGGCGACCACTTCGGCGTCCGACAGCTGCGCGGGCATGTAGGCGCCCAGCACCGTCAGTTCGGCCTGCTCCTTCGCGACGAGATCGTCGCGGCCGGCGGCCTCGAACTGGCTGATCGAGTCCTTGCGCTGCTTGATCATCTTGTCGATCACCGCGGTGATGCCCGCGTCATCGAGGGTCACCCGATCATCGACCTCGCGCTGCTTGATCGCGGCCATCAGCAGGCGAATCGTCGCCAGACGCTCGCTTTCCTTCGCGCGCATCGCGGCCTTCATGTCTTCGCTGATCTGCTCTTTCAAACTCATCTTGCACCCGGGATGGAAACGTGACTTCGACGCCCGCGAACGGGCGTCAACACAAAAACCCGCTTGGGACTAAGTCTCAAGCGGGTTGCTCGAATCCGGCATCGGCGACTCGCGGCCCCGGAACGAGGCCGATCGTGCGGAGGTCGCCGGTGCGCCGCTCAGCGAACCGCGCGGCGCTCAATCGTTCAGTACAGCTTCTTCGGCAGCGTCTGGCTGCGAATCCGCTTGTAATGACGCTTCACCGCAGCAGCCTTCTTGCGCTTGCGCTCGGCGGTCGGCTTTTCGTAGAACTCCCGCGCACGAAGCTCGGTCAGCAGACCGTTCTTCTCGATCGTGCGCTTGAAGCGACGCATGGCGACTTCGAACGGCTCGTTTTCTTTAACGCGAATGATCGTCATGATCCGACACGAATAAAGGTTTGCAGGGAAGACTTACGAGTATAGCAGAGGGTCGTGCAAAGACATAAGGGCCGGGTCCCGTCAACGGCAGGGCGCGCAGCCGTGTCAGGCGCCGCGCGAGAACTCCGCCGCAGCCTGCCCGGCCGCCGTGCCGGACGCCCATGCCCACTGGAAGTTGTAACCGCCGAGCCAGCCCGTCACGTCCACCGCCTCGCCGATGAAGAACAGCCCCGGCACCCGCGCGCTCATCATCGTCGCCGACGACAGTTCGCGCGTATCGACGCCCCCTTTCGTCACCTCGGCCTTCTTGTAGCCCTCGGTGCCGTTCGGTGTCAGCGTCCAGCCGGACAGCGCGTCGCCGATCTGGCGCAGCGTCTTGTCGGGCAGGTCCGCGAGCCGCGCGTCGGCCGCGACGCGGTGCGTGTCGAGCCAGACGTGGGCGAGGCGCGACGGCACCCAGTCCGCGAGCAGCGAGCCGATCTGCCGCTTCGACGTGCGCTTCGCGTCGAGCAGGTCGGCCACCGCGTCGCGCTGCGGCAGCAGGTCGATACGGATCGGGTCGCCGGACTGCCAGTAGCTGGAGATCTGCAGGATGCCAGGGCCCGACAGGCCGCGATGGGTCAGCAGCAGGTCCTCGACGAATTCGCCGCCGCGCTTCTTGTCGCCGGTCGACACGCGCACTTCGAGCGACACGCCGGACAGCGCCGCGAACGGCTCCCAGTCCTGCGACGCAAAGGTGAGCGGCACGAGCGCGGGCCGCGTATCGACGAGCTTGTGGCCGAACTGCTTCGCGAGCCGGTAGCCGAAGTCGGTGGCACCGATCTTCGGGATCGACAGGCCGCCGGTGGCGACGATCAGCGCGCGTGCGCGGATCGGCCCCGCCTGCTGCGTGTCGAGCGTGAAGCCGTCGGACGGCGCGTGGCGCACCGCGTCGACCACCACCGGCCGGCGCCAGGCGATGCCGCCCGCGTCGCATTCATGCTTCAGCACGTCGATGACCGCGTCGCTGCCGTGATCGCAAAAGAGCTGCCCCTTGTGCTTTTCGTGCCAGGTCACGTGGTGGCGCTTGAGCAGCCCGAGGAAGTCGCGCGGCGTGTAGCGCGCAAGCGCCGAGCGCGCGAAATGCGGATTCGACGACAGGTAGTTGTCGGGGCCCGCATGGAGGTTCGTGAAGTTGCAGCGGCCGCCGCCCGAGATGCGGATTTTCTCGGCGAGCCGCGGCGCATGGTCGATCAGCACCACGCGGCGGCCGAGTTGCCCGGCGACCGCGGCGCTCATCATCCCGGCGGCGCCCGCGCCGATCACGGCGATGTCGTAAGTTTCCATGGCGCGGTTTGTTCAGGAACTTTGCATAGGCTATGAATTATGCATATTTATCAGCCACTTAGAGGTAGGCGACTGATGAATATCTTGAGGAAGGGCGAATGATACATGCGACGGCGGAGAACGCAACGCTTGGATGGCCGCAGCTTCGATTCTCAGGTAGGGCGCATGCAACCGCGAATCGACAGCCTTCGTCCTTGCTGATCGCCAGGAGAACCTGAATGCGGCTGAACTCCGCGACCAGCGACTCCTCATGAGCAGCCGGCCCTATCCCGGTTTCCCGATCCTGCTTTGGGACAGCATGGAGGGTTGCCGTTCGGTCAACAGGTTTCAGCTCAGCCTGCGTGATATCCAAGAGCGGCTATTCGAGCGCGGATCAACCTTGTATCGATACATTCCGGACAACCGAAGCTCGCGACATTTTCCCAAATTCACATCGTGGCTCCGATTTCGAATCGGCACGTTGGACGGCCGTACCCGTGCGACAGCACTGGATCAACATTTGACGCGTCGCCGAGCTATTCCAAGCGACTCCATACCACTCAACGAGTCTATAAGGTATTGACGGAAGCCCTCAGCGGCTGGCGAGACCGCGCGGCTTGCCGAATGGTAAAGACATACTTGGCGCATGACTTCCGGCTCTACAATCCGGCGCATAACCAAACCAAGCGGTCGCGCCAGCAGGCCGACATACGCCGGCGCCAGCGTCAACGCAAGTCCAACCGCTGCCATCCCAAGAGCGGTGCTGATGTTGTCGACGACGTCCATAGGCGCGATACGCTCGTCGTCAGCGACGCCTGCGCGCATGAGTGAAACGTTACGTTCATAGTCTCGACCCGCCGCGACAACCGGCTGCTTTCGCAGGTCGGACCACGTAATCCGTCCACGTTTAGAGAGAGGATTGTCCGGCGCGCACCAGAGCACCCAGGGGCTTTTGAACAGTTCGATACGCGCCACGTCATCACCGACCGTCTGATCGGGGCCGACTCCGAGGTCGACGTCTCCGTTGGCAACCATGTCTACAAGGTTATCGACTGCCGCATCCCGAATCCGTATCACCACCTTGGGATGCGTTTGCCCGTATCTCTTAATCGCAGTGGGCATCATCGTCGTCGCGATTACAAGCGGAGCTGCAATCCGAACGATCCCTGCGGCGCGATTCCGTATATCGTCCGCCGCGGCCTGAGCCAGTTCGATATTCCTCATCACGCTCTTCGCGTGAACGACGAACTCCCGGCCGGCCGGCGACAGTGCCACGCTACGCGTGGTGCGATCGAACAGGCGAAAGCCCACACCGCTTTCGAGTTCCGCAATCAGCAGACTTACGGCGGACGGCGACAAGTTCAGGCGCTCGCCAGCTCGCGCAAAGTTGCGAACATCCGCCACGGCAAGGAAAGCAGCAAGCTGCCTCGGCGTGAATCTGGCCCCGGACATGCCCCCTCCATTGAACAGTTTTTCTCGATAATAGGTCAGAAATCATCGTTTGTCTTATTGAATAGCCCGACGCAAACTTTCGCCACAAAGACCGACTATTCCAACTCAGGAGACACACTGTGGCGCAATCATTCACCGCGCACCTCGAGCAGGAGGAACAGCTCGAAGAACGCGCTTACTCGATCGTTACCTGGCGGCTTGTGCCGTTCCTCTGTCTGTGCTTCGTCATCGCGTTCCTCGATCGCGTCAACATCGCGTTCGCGAAATTGCAGATGGTGTCGGAGCTGGGCTGGAGCGAACAGATCTACGGTTTCGGCGCCGGAATCTTTTTTCTCGCGTATTTCGTATGCGAGGTTCCGAGCAATCTGATCATGCATCGGGTCGGCGCACGCCGCTGGATCGCCCGAATCATGATTTCCTGGGCCGTGCTGACGGGCCTCATGGCATTCGTGCACACGACGACGGCCTTCTATGTGATCCGCTTCCTGATTGGCGCCGCCGAAGCGGGCTTCTTCCCTGGGATCATCCTCTACCTGACATATTGGTATCCAGCGAAGCGCCGAAGCCGCGTGATCGCAACATTCATGACCGCCATTCCGATCGCCGGCGTCTGCGGCGGCATTCTCTCAGGATGGATTCTGTCGACGTTTCACGGCGCGGCTGGTTTATCCGGGTGGCAATGGCTGTTTGTGCTCGAGAGCGTACCGTCGCTGATTGTCGGCATCGCTGCATTGTTCTATCTCGACGACAGTATCCGCAACGCGAAGTGGCTGGACGACGAAGCGCGCGTCCGGCTGATTGCAAACATCGAAGCAGAGTCGAAGAACAAACAAACGGTATCGCTTTCCGAAGCGTTGCGTCGGCCCGCAGTATGGCTGCTGGCGTTCGCGTACTTCGGTGCCGCGATGGGTCAGTATGGTTTCGGTTTCTGGCTTCCGTCGATCATCAAACACATGGGCGTCGCGTCTGCGCTGAATGTGGGCCTGCTGTCGGCAGTTCCATACGCGTTCGGCATCGGCGCGATGCTGGTGGTCGGGCGTAGCGCGGATCGAAGCGGTGAGCATCGCTGGCACTATCTCATACCGTGCGCTGCCGCGGCTCTCGGGCTCGTCGCGAGTGCGCTGTACAGCGGCCAGCAGGTGGTTTCGCTTGTGGCGCTGACGG
Source organism: Burkholderia sp. Bp8986 (assembly GCF_003854225.1). NCBI lineage: Bacteria > Pseudomonadati > Pseudomonadota > Betaproteobacteria > Burkholderiales > Burkholderiaceae > Burkholderia > Burkholderia sp. Bp8986. The sequence goes on from NZ_QTQM01000054.1 coordinate 46,124, forward strand.
TTGCCTGCATGGGATTGCAGTGCCTTGCGCCTGTGTTCTGGCGCATTCCAACTTCGTTGCTGGGTGGGGTTGCTGCGGCCGCTGGCATCGCACTGGTCAATTCGATCGGCAACCTTGCCGGGTTCGTCAGCCCTTACATGATCGGTTGGATCGTAGACCGCACGGGCAGCGCGAGCGTCGCGCTTTACGTCACCGCAGCGTTTCTACTGCTGTCGGCCGGCATCGTCGCTGCGATGCCGAGCAATGCCGGGCGGGATCGGCAACTCAACATCGGACATACTCAATGACTCCGTTCATCGAACAGCCTGTCGACCTATTCGTCGCAGCGCTCGAAAGCACGCTCGGCGACAGCTCGGTCGTGCTCGACTCGTCTGTCGCATCGGCTCACGCCGGCGACTGGAGTGAAGCACCACATTGCATGCCGGGCATCGTCGTGTTCCCGCGCACGCCGCAACAGGTGGCGGCGACACTTGAGATCTGCAGCCGCTTTCGTCGCCGTGCTGTCGTGCAAGGCGGCTTGACGGGTCTCGCCGGTGGCGCGACGCCGCGCGAAGGGGAAATCGCGCTTTCGTTATCGAAGCTCGATGCAATCGAGGAAATCGACACCGTAGGCGGCACCGCCACCGTGCAGGCTGGCGTCGTTCTCGAAGAATTGCAGCAACGCGTCGAAGAACAAGGCTGGTACTTTCCGCTCGATCTCGGCGCTCGCGGTTCATGCCAGATCGGCGGCAACGCCGCTGTCAATGCTGGTGGTAACCGTGTGATCCGGTTCGGCACAATGCGCGATATGGTGCTTGGCCTCGAAGTCGCGTTGCCCGACGGGCGTCTGCTCAGCATGCTCAATCGCGTCACGAAAAACACAACAGGCGTAGATCTGAAGCACCTGTTCATCGGCAGCGAAGGTACTTTGGGCGTGATTACCAGACTCGTTCTCAAGCTTTCTCCGCTGCCAACGAGCGCATGCACTGCGCTCTGTGCGCTTCCGTCGTTTGACGCCGCAACGCAGCTCATACGCGACGCTCGCGCCACACTGCCGGGCCTCTCCGCGTTCGAGGTCATGTGGGACGACTTCATGGCCGCCGCTCGCGAAGTCCACGAGTTGCGGCCAGCCTTCGATGCCCCCGCGCCGGTGTACGCATTGCTGGAGACGCTCGGTACCGACGAAGCGGACGAACGGCGACAACTCGAGGAGTTTCTGGCCAATGCGTTCGACCACGGTCTCGCGACCGATGCCGTCGTAGCCCAATCGATCGACGACGCGCAGCGGCTTTGGGCCTATCGCGAAGCCATAGGCGAACTGCTGGCGCACCTCAAGCCGCATGCCGCTTTCGATGTTGGCGTTCCGATGGCAGCAATGGAGCGGTTCGTTGATTCGACGCGCAAAGCGCTGACGCAGCAGTTTGCGCGCCAACGTCACCTGTTCTTCGGCCATATCGGCGACGGAAATCTTCACGTGCTTTCGGGTCCCCACGACAGCCCGGACGACCTGCATCGCGTTGAAGATCTCGTCTACCGGGCAGTCGCCGACGTGGGCGGCTCGATCTCTGCCGAGCACGGCATCGGAGTCGTGAAGCGAGACTTTCTGCACCATAGCCGTTCTGCTGACGAGATTGCGTTGATGCAGGCGATCAAGGACCTGCTGGATCCGGCAGGCGTACTGAATGCTGGTCGGATTCTACGAAAAGACTGAACGGAAGATACATGAAGATAATCGTCGCAGTGAAAAGAGTGGTCGATTACAACGTGAAGGTCCGCGTGAAGTCGGACAACACGGGCGTCGACATCGCGAACGTG